>CAXMNG010000033.1:0-3925 GCA_964194585.1 Salibacteraceae bacterium
GAGACTCGATCCCTGACGCGGCTGCTGAACTGCAACTCACTGGTGAGCAACCCCAGATACTCTGGATGCTGGTGATAGAAGGCAACGCTGCCACCCATCAAGAGAATCAACCACGAAATGTGCAACCACATGATAAACAGAATCACGATGGCGAAGCCCGAATAGATGGCGGCGTACTTGGTGGAACCGACCACTAAAGCCGCGAACGCCCATCCACCAACAGCCCACAGAAATCCCGCGATCAACGCGCCGAAGAGTGCCGAACCGATACGTACGCGGGTATTGGGCATGTAGAAGTAAACGAAGGTAAACGCCGCCACCACGAGCAGATAGGGAATCAGCTTGCCGCCCAACGTCACCAGCGCACCGAGGTGTGTAATTTCGATGAGTTGCGTCACCACCGATGAGCTCATCAGTGATCCGGAAATGAACATCGCGGCGAACACGAATACCGGTCCGAAAATCGCGACGCTGAGATAACCGCTGAGGCGCTCGAAGAATCGTCGCTGCGACCGCACCCGCCACGTGTAGTTGAGCGCCTGCTCGACTTTCTGAACGACCCGCGCGACCGCGTACAGAAGAAACACGAGGCCCATCACGCCGAGCTTGCCGACGTCGACACTCTCCACCATGCTGATGAGTCGCTGGCCGAACTCGACACCCCTGTCACCCAGCGGCTCCAGGTAACTCATCAAAGCGGGCGCCAGATCGTGGTGCACGCCGAAGCCTTTGAAAAGGGCGAAACTGAGCGCCAGCACAGGAACCATGGACAGTAGCGTCGTGTATACGAGACTGGCCGCGCGCACGTTGAGCTGACCGTCGGCGAGCTCGCGAATCATCATATGGCCGACGCGCAGCACTCTGACGGCGACGGCGCGCGCCGGTGACAGCGTGGCCATATTCACCGCCCACACGGAATTCCATAGGGCGGTTTTGATTGCTTCCCAGTAGCGCTTGATCACGGTTCTGAACGAGTTGACGGAATAATAACCAAGTGTATATGAGGAATCGGCGATGGCCATCCGATTTGACCTTGGAAATGTCCTAAAATTGCCTAATCTGCATTCAGTAATCCTATCGACGGAAGCCCAGGCGCCCGTCGCCGCTACCGCAATCAGGAGATTCGAAGATGTCGGAGTTCCGCACGTCCGAGCCGACTACGGCCCAGTGGCAGGCCGAGCTCGTCAAGCTGCAGTCGGAAGTGGCCCGTGAACGTCCCCGTGCGGCAGCACCGCCCCCGGATCCATTGCCCCGGCACCGCCGGCGGCGCGCGCCGAAGCTGTTGCTGGCGCTGGTGGCCCTGGCGGTGATCCTGGCCGTGCTGTTCGTCCCCGGGATTCTCGGCAGCATTCTTGATCGCTGGGACTACGCCCGCAGCGTGCACCAAGACCGCTCCAGCGCCGAGCACGGCGTACGCCCCCAGCTCGAACGCCGGGCCCTGGTGGTGGTTCGGGATGCCGACGGTAACACCGTGCGGGCACTGGCCAATGCGGATGCGCTAACGGACTTCGTGCGCCGCGAGCTCAAGCGGGCGGAGATTGTGCGTCGCGAAACCCACACCCGCGTGCGTGCGGCACTCGAAGCCCGCGCCGCACCCGTATTCATGAGCATGCGCGACCGCGTTCCGGCATTCGCCGACTGGTACTACGCCTGGCCCACCTCGTACCGGCTGACCGGGAAAGCGATGTACTCGGCCGCCGCCAATGTGATGAAACCGAGCGTCATGCGTCTCGACGATGCCGTGGCCCACGATCTCGAGCGCTATGTCGAGAAGCGTTATCGCGACATCGTCATGCGCCCGGAGCTATCCGATCCATTGCTGCAGTGGGCCTTTGTGCACGCCCTCGAAACGGGACAGAGCGGATTTCAGTTTGCACTGAACGGATTCGACACGCGCTTTCAGTATTTTGTCTCCACGCAAACCACGTATCTCGACGGTACGGCGGATCTCGACGAGGTCTCCGTCGTGCTCGACTGGGATCATCAAACCAAGAAACTCACTATCTCCGGCGTCGAACGCGGCGCTCTGGAAGTCGCTCGCTCCGTCACTTTGGCCGCCGGCGGAGCTCTATTCGGAAAACGCGTGGGCGCGGCAGTCGGCGCGAAGATCGCCCAGGGTATTTCCGGTCGCGCCACGGCAACCGCCGCACGCGGCGTCGCCGTGCGTCTTGCGGGTCCTTACGTGGCCCGCGGTTTGGGAACGGCGGCGGCCACCGCGGTCGGCGCCTCCGGCGGACCCATGGGCGCCGTGATCGGCGGCGCCACCGGTATCGGGCTCGACTATGTGATCAACGAAGGTATCGAGTACGCGGAGCGTGATTCGCTGGAAGCGGGCGTAACCGAAGCCCTCGGGATCCAGCAACGCCAGTGGCAACAGATCATGCAGAGTTCGCTGTCGGAAGCGGTGGATGTGTGGTTCGACGATCTCGTGGAATTGCTGGCGGCCTACGAATCACGCTCTGACGACTGACCCGTATATTTAATGACCGCGGGCGCTCAGCTGATCAGCGTCGGCCAGATGATCGGCAGTGTGACCTTGCGCATGGTGTGCAGGTAGCTGCCGCCAAGCATGACCGAAGCTTCGTCGAAAGTGCTGCTGATCTGCTTGAGGCTGGTGGTCGTAATGAGGAATCCCTGGGCGTGGTAATGATAGACGGTGTTGATCGCGAGCATCAGAACGGTGCCGTAGAATCAGATAGACCGGATTCGCCGGATCGTTGAAAGCAAAGATATAGCCGAGTCCCAAAACCATGCCCGGCACCGCCGCCGGCTGCGTTGATCGGGATAAATTGCTGCCTCCCGGGGTGGAGTGCGGTCACCAATATCACACGGGGTCAGATCATCTCGCCGGTGCTCATTGCCAGCCACATGGCGAGGTTCGAGCCCCTCTTCGAGCTCGGCTTGCCGGCCAGCGAAGAGCTGGTGGCAGTTGCCGAGGACGCGGTGCTCGCTCCGCGGCGAAACGCGCTTATGGGCGATCCGGGGGTTCTCGATGTCGAGACCTCGGTCGGTGCCGGCGGGACGGTCATTTTGCCGGGCGAATCCGCCTCGATTGTCGTCGCAACCCCGGGGAAGATTCGTTTCCTCAGCATGGCTGCGATGCTGGTAACCACCAATTATGATTTTTTTGCCCTACATGGCGTTCGTGCCCCGCGACACGGCACCAGCGTCCACCACTCACCTGCTTACGATGCAGGTAGTGAAGTCAACAATGAGGATTGCGACTTCATTCCGGGTCCACCCTGTGGAATGGGTGGTCTCGATCCGTCGCTGCACGACTGGCGAAATCCCGTCGGGGAGATCACGATAAAGCGCCTGCGTTGAGAACAATTTCACCTGGAAACCCAGACAGGCCGGCCATGACCCTGTGGGTGCATGGTCGGCCTGTCGCTGCTGGGCCCATACAAAATTTGCCGGCCCCGCCGGCATCGAATGACCACGGGATACCGAGCGCATACCGGCTCTCTCGCTTAACCTACTGATCCACAGGCATTAGTCCGATTGGCACGGAACCTGCCTTGAATCCTGTACCAGTGCGTTACTACGCACAGACTCAGGAGAAGGCGATGCCACAAGCAAACGCGAGGCCCTCGGACACATGGGATTGCTCTGCGTACGCCGCAGCCCCGCATCACGACTGTGTATCGGTCAACGACCACCACTCACGGCTCAATACGACACAGGTCCGGCGCGTGGAGCGCCCGGATTCGGTGCAGGCCCTGCGTCGCCTGGTGCGACGGGCCGACGCCGACGGCGAGCCTCTGTGCATCGCCGGAGGGCGACACGCCATGGGCGGCCAGCAGTTCGCCACCGACGCGGTGCTGGTGGACATGACCGCCATGGACCGGGTGCTGGCCTTCGATGAGGACAAAGGTCATATCGACGTCGAAGCCGGCATCTGCTGGCCGGAGTTGCTCGCCTGGCT
>CAXMNG010000034.1:0-13497 GCA_964194585.1 Salibacteraceae bacterium
GGTCATGGCACCCTCGGAGGTCAAAGCGTTGCGTTTCTCGCTCGGCATGGATCCGGGCATACGATCCCACCCCACAAGGTGAACTACCGCGCCAATATCTGGGCGTTGAAGCAAATCGGAATCGAAAGGATCGTCGCGGTGGCGGCGGTAGGCGGCATTCACCCGGCATTCACGCCGGCGACGATCGCCATACCAGCACAGATCGTCGACTACACATGGTCGCGGGGCCACACTTTCTTTGACGATGACCTCGACCAGGTGGTGCACGTGGACTTCAGCGAGCCCTACTGCCCAGAGATGAGGGCAGCGCTGATTCGGACCGCTGACGAGGCCAAGATCGAAGCGCTGGACTGGGGAACCTACGCCACCACCCAGGGCCCGCGCCTCGAGAGTGCCGCAGAGATCGACAAGCTGGAGAGGGATGGCTGCCACATGGTGGGCATGACCGGCATGCCGGAAGCCGGACTCGCCAGGGAGGCGGGCTTGCGCTACGCCCATTGCGCGGTAGTCTCGAATGCGGCGGCCGGGCGCGGCGAAGCCACCATCACCATGGAGGATATCCAGAAAAATCTGGAGACCGGTATGCAATCGACACGGGCGCTGCTGGAGAGTTTCCTGCGAGCGCTATGACCGGATCCGGTCAGCCGCCGCTGCCTTCGGTGGGGGCCGGGAGTGGCGAGGCTGGTTGGCCGTCGCCGCTTTCATCTGCCGTCACGTCACCTTCCTCCGTTAGCGAGGCCGCCGGTGTCGGAACCTCTGGCAGCTCCAGCGGCCATGCTTCCACCAGCATGCCGAAAAGCGGGTGATCGAGGTAATGGAGCTCCCGGGAGCGCATGCGCCGGCTTTCGGTAAGACGGAAGAGTCTGGGTGCCGCATCTTCCTCGGCCAGCAGCTGCTCGATGAGTGCGGTGTCGGGAGAATCCAGCACCGGAGTCGCGTCGGCGTCATTGCCGGACGGGATCGGTGCGCTCGCGTCGGTATCCAGCGGGCGGTAGTAGAGAAGATCGGCCTTGACGTGGAGATAGCGTGCCCGGTGCACACGCAGGGTACCATCGAGCGCCGCTCGCGACGGGTCGCGGGCCACACGTATGCGCGACGAGAGCGTCGGTTCGTAGCCGGGCTCTTCGAAAGCCGGTAGCGTCTCGTCGTCCCCATCGATGGGCGTGGTAACTGTGCCCAGCGCGGCGTTGTTGTTTCGCAGGTGCACCAGCCGCGCTTCCTCGGACGCGAATCCCGGCTGAATCCACGCGACATGCAGCAACGGCTGATAGGCGCTCGATTTATCCAGCCGATCCCAGGCGTCCGTCAGTCGGTATTCCTCCGGCGGCACCAGCTGAAAGGGACGCAGCATGGGTGAAGAGGGCGTCGATGCGCTGTCGGTCGCAGGCACCGCTTCGATTCCGGTCCCGGCCGGCGATTCGTCTTCCGATTCGTCGGCAGGCTCTTCCGGCACAAGGCCCTCCACGCTGAGCTCGACGGCATCGGCGATCTCCGGGAGACCGGGTTCGGGCGGCCAGGATTCGGCGTCTCGTCCGATTTCACTGGTGCGTTCGAAGACGATGATCTCCACCGTATACCAGGTCAATTCGTCATGATCCGCGTCCTGCGCCAGGAGCGCAGCTGGCAAACTCACGGCCATCGCCGCGACAATCGACAGAAGGGACAGTATGCGTCGACCCATGCGTTCTATTCTACACTCGCTCGTCATGCCGCATCACGCATTGACAGCGCATCCAGCAATCCGTCGAGGGCATCGATACGGGCGCTTCCGGTTTCGAGGTCCATGGAGAAACGTAGTTTATCGGTACCATCGAATTTGTAGACAGCCGGATCGTTCTGGATCAACCCGACGATACTCGCCGGATCCACTTGCGGCTTGGCGCCGAAAACGATGCGCCCCCCCTTGCCACCGACGTCGACCTTGCGTATTCCGAGCGGTGTTGCTTTGAGCTTGAGCTCTGTAATGTCGAACAGATTGCGAAGCGCTTCTGGAAGTAGACCGAAGCGATCGATCATCTCCACCTTGATCTCGTGGATCTCTTCAGCGTTCCTGGCGCTGGCAATCCGCTTGTACATAATCAGTCGCGCGTGCACGTCCGGCAGATAGTCTTCGGGGATCAGAGCTGCCATCTTGAGATCGATTTCCGCACCATGGTCGAGCGCACGGTCGAGCTCGGGGTTGCGTCCGGCTTTGAGCGCCTCTACCGCGCGCTCGAGCAGCCGTGTATAGAGCGAGTAGCCGACTTCGTGAATCTGTCCGCTCTGCTCTTCTCCGAGGATCTCGCCAGCCCCGCGGATCTCGAGATCGTGTGTAGCCAGGCTGAAACCGATGCCGAGGTCTTCCAGGGACTCGATCGCTTCCAGGCGTTTCACCGCATCGGCAGTCATGGCCCGCTGTGGCGGCGCGATGAGATAGGCATAGGCGCGGTGATGAGAGCGGCCGACGCGACCCCGCAGCTGATGAAGCTGGGCGAGGCCGAAGTGATCCGCCCGATTGATGATGATGGTATTGGCACTCGGGACATCGATGCCCGTTTCGATGATGGTAGTGCACACGAGGACATTGAATCGTCGGTGATAGAAGTCGAGCATCGTGCGTTCGAGATCGCGTTCGCGCATCTGACCATGGGCGATGCGCAATTCACCCTCGGGCACCAGCTCGCGCAGCTCCCGGGCGATCCTTTCGATACTCTTGACCTTATCGTGCACGAAATAGATCTGACCGCCGCGGTGAATTTCACGCAGAAATGCCTCACGAATGAGTGCTCCGTCCCACTGGCGCACGAAGGTATTGATGGACAGGCGCCGCTCAGGCGGAGTCGCAATCAACGACAGATCCCTCAGGCCCGACAGGGCCAGGTTCAAGGTGCGGGGGATGGGCGTGGCGGTCAGGGTGAGCACATCGGACTGCGCCCGCAAAGACTTGAAACGTTCCTTCTGGCGGACGCCGAAGCGGTGCTCTTCATCGATGATCGCCAGTCCGAGCCGCTTGAAGCGGATCTCCGACTGCAATAGTCGATGGGTACCGATGACGATATCGACTTTACCGGCCGCCAGATCGGCCACCACTGCGTCGCGTTCCTTGGGCGAGCGAAAACGGGATAGTTGCTCTACCCGCACCGGCCAGTCTGCGAAGCGATCGAGGAAGGTCTGATGGTGTTGTTGCGCGAGCAGGGTGGTGGGCACGAGCACGGCTACTTGCCAGCCGTCGTGAACGGCGACGAAGGCGGCGCGCATGGCGACTTCCGTCTTGCCGAAGCCCACATCTCCGCACACCAGCCGGTCCATCGGTTGACCCGATGCCATATCGGCGAGCACCGCGTCGATGGCGACCTGCTGATCCGGTGTTTCCTCGAAGGGGAATCCCTGTACGAAGCTTCCGAGCTCGTCCCGGTCGGCATGAAACTGGTGGCCAGGGCGCGCCGCCCGGCGCGCATGACTGTCCAGAAGCTCGGCGGCCACGTCGAAAGCCCGTGCGGCGGCCTTCTTGCGCGCCTTCTGCCACTGGGGGCTGCCGAGCTTGTGCAGCGGCGCGAGATCCGCGTCCGCGCCCGTGTAACGGGAAACGAGATGCAGCGAGGAGACGGGCACGTAGAGCTTGTCGCCGTCGGCGTATTCGATGCAGAGAAACTCGCCGCTCATGCGTTCCGTACCGATGGTCTGCAAACCCCGGTAACGGCCGACGCCGTGATCCTCGTGGACCACGGGCGCGCCGATGTTGAGCTCGGATAAATCGCGCACCAGGCTCTCGGCGTCGCGGCCGCTGGTTCGGCGCCGCCGGCGTTGCATGGCGCGCTCACCGAACAGCTGCGACTCGCTGACGATGGCAACGGCGGGGTCGAGCAGCACCGTTCCTTCTTCCAGTAGCGCCACGGTGAGTCCAAGCGGGGCATCGCCTGCCAGAAAGTCCGACCAGTTGTCGAAAACGGTTACGCTGACACCGTGATTCGAGAGCGTTTCGTTCAGCACCTCGCGTCTTCCCGGTGTTTCGGCCACCAAGAGCACACGTCCCTGGAACTTGCTCAGGAAATCCTGCAGCACGGCCAGAGGCCGCTCGGCGCGCGCGTCGACGGGCAGAGCCGTGGCAACGCGGCTCGCGTAGCGATGGCTCGAATCGTCGGTGTCGAACCGCCCGATCTGTATTTGCGCATAGGCTTTCAAAGCGGCGAACAACGCGTCCACCGGTAGAAATACGTCCGTGGGTGCCAGCAGCGGACGCTCACGGTCGTAGCGGCGTTGCTCGTAGCGCTCGCCGATCTCAGCCCAGAAGGTTTCCGCGGCATCGTGGCTATCCTCCAGCGTCACCACCAGCGTGTCTTCGCGCAGATAATCGAACAAGGTCGCCGTTTGCCCGAAAAAGAGCTTCAGGTAGTACTCGATACCTGCCGGTGCGAGATTCTGGCTCACGTCCCGGTAGATGGGGCAGGCCGTCGGGTCGCCCTCGAAGTGGGCCCGCCACTGGCTGCGAAAGCGCGCGATGCTCTCCGGCGTCAAGGGAAACTCGCGCCCCGGAAGCAGGCGGATATCCGTTACCACGGAAACGGAGCGTTGGGTCTCCGCATCGAAGGTGCGGATGCTGTCGACCTCATCATCCAGGAGGTCGATGCGGTAAGGGGATTGACTCCCCATGGGGAAAAGATCCAGGAGCGAGCCGCGTACTGCGAACTCACCGTGTTCCATCACCTGACTGACGCAACGGTATCCGGCGAGCTCCAGTCGGCGACGCATTGCGGTGAGGTCCAGGGTGTCACCTTGGTTCAGCATCAGGCAGTTGGCGTCCAGGTATTCGCGGGGTCCGATGCGCGCCATGAGTGTCGGCACCGGAACGATGAGCACGTGCCTGTCCAGAGACGATAGCTGCGCGAGAGTGGCAAGCCGCTCCGAGATAATGTCCTGATGCGGCGAGAACACGTCGTAAGGCAGAGTCTCCCAGTCCGGGAAGTTGACCAACGGCGTGTCTCCCACGGCATCGCCGAGAAAGAAACGGATTTCGTCTTCCAGGTGCCGGGCGGAGGCGGCGTCGGGTGCGACCACCATCAGTGGGCCCGAGTGGGCAGTCGCTGCACTGGCGATGGCAAGGCCTCGGCTGCTGCCGTAGAGCGACGTCCAGCGCTCGCGCTTGCCCGTCGCCGACGGCAATCGGGGGGTGAGGGCGCTCAAGCTGTTTGGATTCGACACTGGGGTGATGTGCTACCGGGTGCCGCCGGCATCCATCGGCGGATCGTCCGGCAGGGTCCGCGCGGCATTCTACCGACCCGGCAGGCCCCGTCAAAGTGGGCGCGGATGACGATGCCGCGCCGGCAGCCGTCCCGGCGGCTGTGACGGGCGTCTCAGCTTCAGAAGCTTGTGGCTGAAAACCTCCTGGCCTGGAGTTTGTCCCATGTTAAGGTGACGGCTGTCTCCCTCGGAGAATCCCCAATATGGGGCCACAATAGATATGCTCGACCTGGCGAAACGGCCACATCTGCTGCCGACGGCCCTGGTGCCGTTGCTCGCCATCGCGGGTTTGTTTGCACAGTCGGCGAGCGCCGGCCAGATCGAGTCATCGGCCTATTTCCACCTTCGCCGGGGCATGTCCGAGAGCGAGGTGCTGGTACGCGCGGGCCCTCCGGATCTGGTCACTTCACCGGGAGTGGAGGCCGTGGAGGTGAAGCACGGGCTGGTGGAGCGGGGGGACGACGGCGAGGTGACTTTCGACTCCTTCCGTCGCACGCGCATTCCCACGCTTTCGCGCTGGCACTATGTTCCCGGCCCCGGGGAAACGGATCCCTTCATTACCATCGTTACATTCAGAGCCGGAGAAGTGTGGGAGCTGGAGCGCACGAAGGTTTTTTCCCGTTACAAGCCAAGCAGTTCCGGAAGCGCGTCGAACAAGGATTCAGTCACCATCACCGACACCGACATTCAGCGCCAACGCGCCGACAACACGCTCAAAGCGGCCGAGGCCTACGCCGCGACGCGCGCCAAGCTGAAGGAGCAGGCCGGGAACGAGGCTGCCGGCGTGCCAACCGACGGGAAGACGACGGTTTACAAGGGCGTGCAGCCCGACGGCAGCACCTACTTCGGAGACGCGCCTCCCGGTGAAGCCCCGAAGATCATCCAGGTAGACTGAGAAAGCACCTGGAAAATTTAATGGGGACAGATCTATTTATTGAAGGGAGTCACACGTGACCCCCCTCAATAAATAGATCTGTCCCCATTAAATTTTACCGAAGCACGGCCTCCGGGCCGTAGCGCTTGAACATCTGGCGGAAGTAACTTCGATAGTACGCTACCGCGCTCGCGCCATTGGCAGACACGTCGAATATGCGCCAACCCTGCTCGTTCCAGTAGAAGCGGAAGTTCATTCCGGAGAACATACCGTTGGCGGTGGTCACCCGCGTATGCACCGTCGCTTGGCTGCCGTCCGCGGTGGCGCGTGCCGGATAAACGTCGAATCTCGGCAGTGGTCGCGCATAGGTGCCGAGGTTCTTCGCCAGCGCCGAAAGAAACAGATCCTTCAGCAACACTGTCATGCGCGTGTGCTGTGCGGGGCTCAAGCGCCGGTACATGGGCCCGGCGGCCCAGCGCGCCATATAGGTAAAATCGAAGGACGGCGCTATCTCGCGATCGAGAAACCCTCGAATCGCCTCCGGCGACGGGTTCTGCGCGCCCATGAGAAAACCGGTTAATCGATCCACTCCGCGCCGAACGACCTGGTCCGGGGTCGTAGGGACCGGCGTATAACCGGGTTCGTAGAGCGCATCCCCCCGGCCGTAGCCGGGTTGCGCGAATAGCTGAGCAGACGCCAGAAACAAGGCGGCGGCGAGCGCAGTTCTCATGTATATCCCCCCCAGGAAGATCTAAACAAAAAAGGGAGACAGAGAAAAGGGGAGAAAAGGGGACAGGA
Organism: Salibacteraceae bacterium; assembly: GCA_964194585.1. Classification (GTDB taxonomy): domain Bacteria; phylum Pseudomonadota; class Gammaproteobacteria; order HK1; family HK1; genus JAABYT01. The sequence continues at coordinate 6,890 of CAXMNG010000034.1, forward strand.
GAAAAGGGGACAGATCTATTTTTTTGCAAAAAAATAGATCTGTCCCCTTTTCTCTGTCCCCTTTTCTCTTGTCCCCTTTTCTCTGCCTCCCTTTTTCTCAGCTTTCTCCGACGTCGTCCGTTACTGCTTCGATTTCGTAGGTGAGCGAGAGCTTGCCGTCATCGACACCGACGCGAACGTTGCCGCCACCTTCGAGCCGGCCGAACAGCAACTCCTCGGCGAGTGGCCGCTTGATGTTCTCTTGAATAATTCGCGCCATGGGCCGGGCGCCCATGAGCTTGTCGAACCCATGCTCGGCGAGCCATGCGCGAGCGTTCTCGTCAACCTCGATAGCGACCCGTTTCTCTTCCAGCTGACTTTCCAGCTCGATGATGAACTTGTCCACCACGTGGCCGACGGTATTCGCATCCAGAGGTCCGAATTGAACAATGGCGTCCAGCCGATTACGAAATTCCGGCGTGAACATTTTCTTGACGGCTTCACCGCTGTCGCCGCTGTGATCCTGCTCGGTGAATCCGATGGACGGGCGACTCATCTGGTCGGCGCCGGCGTTGGTCGTCATAACCAGCACGACGTTTCGAAAATCTGCCTTGCGGCCATTGTTGTCCGTTAACGTGCCGTGGTCCATGACCTGAAGTAGCAGGTTGAAGACATCCGGGTGTGCCTTTTCGACCTCGTCGAGCAACAGCACCGCGTGAGGATGCTTGGTGATGGCTTCGGTGAGGAGTCCTCCCTGATCGAATCCGACGTAGCCTGGTGGCGCACCGATCAACCGAGACACGGTATGACGCTCCATGTACTCGGACATGTCGAAACGAATCAGCTCGATGCCCATGATGCGGGCAAGCTGCACCGTCACCTCTGTCTTGCCGACGCCGGTCGGACCCGAGAACAGGAACGAGCCGATGGGTTTGCGTCCTTCTCGCAAGCCTGAGCGCGCCATCTTGATGGCGGCCGCGAGGGTATCGATGGCGTCATCCTGCCCGTAGACCACCATCTTCAAGTCGCGATCGAGATTCCGCAGAACGTCCTTGTCCGATGTGGAGACTGTTTTGGGTGGTATGCGCGCCATCTTCGACACCACCTCCTCGATATCTCCGACGCTGACCACTTTGCGCCGCTTGGATGGTGGCAGGAGCTTCTGCCGCGCCCCGGCCTCGTCGATAACGTCGATGGCCTTGTCCGGTAGATAACGGTCGTTGATGTAACGCTCGGAGAGCTCCGCAGCAGTGCGTACCGCCTGTCGCGAATACTTGATCGAGTGATGCTCCTCGAAACGCGACTTGAGACCATTCAAGATTTTGATGGTCTCTTCCACGGTGGGTTCGGTGACGTCGATTTTCTGGAAGCGCCGTGCCAATGCCCGATCCTTCTCGAACACGCCGCGGTATTCCTGGTAAGTGGTGGAGCCGATACAACGCAGATCGCCGGATGCGAGCATCGGCTTGATAAGGTTCGACGCGTCCATGACGCCCCCTGAGGCAGCGCCGGCGCCGATGATGGTATGGATCTCGTCGATGAACAGAATTGCCCCCGGCTCCTTGTTCAACTGTCCGAGCACGCCCTTCAAGCGCTTTTCGAAATCGCCGCGATACTTGGTGCCCGCCAGCAATGCGCCCAGGTCGAGGGCGTAGATGGTGCTGTTCTCGAGCACGTCCGGAACATCATTGTCGACGATCATCTTGGCGAGTCCTTCGGCGATCGCAGTCTTGCCGACGCCGGCCTCGCCCACATAGAGGGGGTTGTTCTTGCGCCGCCGGCAGAGAATCTGAACCGTTCGCTGCACCTCATTGCGCCGGCCGATCAGCGGATCGATCTTGCCGAGTAGCGCCTGCTGATTGAGATTGACCGCATATGCTTCCAGCGGTGACTTGCCCGGTGCTTCGGCGGACTTTTCGTCGTCGCCACCGGGAGCGAAGGCATCGCCTTCTTCGCTGTCGTGGACCTTGGAGATACCGTGGGAGATGTAGTTCACGACGTCCAGACGGGTGATATTCTGCCGATTGAGGAAATACACCGCCTGGGACTCGCGTTCTCCGAAAATGGCCACCAGCACGTTGGCGCCGGTTACCTCCTTCTTACCGGATGACTGGACGTGAAAAACCGCACGCTGCAACACACGCTGAAATCCAAGCGTCGGCTGGGTTTCCCGCTCGTCTTTGACGGGCAGCATGGGTGTGCTCTCGTCGAGGTAGCTGACGAGTTCCTGCTTGAGCTTCTCGATCTCGGCCCCACAGGCGCGCAGAATCTTGCTGGCCGTTGGATTGTCCATCAACGCCAGCAACAAATGTTCGACGGTCATGAACTCATGACGCTTCTCCCGCGCTTCCCGGAAGGCGGAGTTCAATGTCGATTCCAGCTCTTTACTCAGCATGCGTGGGGCTCGCTTTGAATTGTCCTGCTAGGCAAATTCCATCGTGCACAGCAGTGGATGATCGTTATCTCTCGAGTAGTCGTTGACCTGCGAAACTTTGGTCTCGGCGATCTCGCGCGAAAAGACGCCGCACACACCATTACCCTGGGTATGAACCTGTAACATGACGCGTACGGCTTTTTCTCTGTCCATGCCGAAGAAATACTCCAGTACGTGCACCACGAACTCCATCGGTGTGAAATCGTCGTTCAAGATCATCACTCTGTAGAGCGGCGGCCGTTTGAGTTTCGGCTTCGCTTCTTGAACGGTCAGGCCACTATCGTCGTTGCCATGCGGCTCGTTGGCCATAGGAAGATTCTAGCTTATCTCTTGGGCCCTTCCAGACGGCACATACCGGTAACGTGACGGTGGTCGTGCCGACTTCACGGGCAGGTTAAAGGGGTTGCCTCCACCCCGCAGGCGCCGTATCGACAGCAGCGCCGCCTCGGGGCCAGTGCGCCGGCAAGCGGCAAAGCGCGGCTCTCCTCACGAGCCGGCACGTTTCCACTATACCACCGCCACAGGGCTTTCGGGCCCCACCCCCCATCACTCAGCCGGGAGTTCCGCCCATCATCTCGATGAAGCGCTTGGCGGCCGGCGAGAGGAATTTGCCGCAACGCAGCACCAGCCCGTAGGAGCGGCCGGGGAAGTAATTTCCCAGGGGCAGGACGGTCAGCTTCTCATTGTCGGTAAGGCAGATGGCCGAGACGATGGAGACGCCGAGTCCACGCTCCACATATTTCTTGATCACTTCCCAGCCACCGGCTTCCAGCGTGACCTTGTAACCGACATTGTGCTGCTGGAACACCAGATCCACGACGCCCCAGGTGCTCAGGTGCCGGGGCGGCAGAATCAGGCCGTAGGGACTGATGTCCTCGAGGGTCGGCTCGGGTATTTTTCCCAGGGGGTGGTCCCTGGGCGTGATGAGCACCGTGTCGTAGGTGTAAATGGGCTGATAGGAGATGTCGTCGGGCACCTCCAGCATCGAACCAACGGCGAAATCCACCTCATCGGCGCGCATCAGGGCGAGGCCGTCGCGGCCGGTGACGTTGTGCAGGCGCAGCCGAATGCCCGGGTACTGCCTGGCGAAGCCGGCCATCAACTCCGGCAGTATGTACAGGATGGTGGATTCGCCGGCGGCGATATTGAGCTCACCGGAGTCCAGATCCCCGCGCCGTTCGGCGAAGGCCTCGGACAGATGGTCGATGCCTTCTACCAGCGGTGAGGCCAGCTCGTAGAGCACATGTCCCTCCGGCGTGAGCGAGATGCGCGGACCCTTGCGCTCGAACAGGGTGATGTCGAGCTCCTGCTCCAGAGCACGTACCTGCAGGGACACCGATGGCTGGCTCAAGAACAAGCGCTCGGCGGCCTTGGAGATACTGAGGCTCTGGGCCGAGTAGCAGAAGGCCCGCAGCTGCTTCAGGCGGTTTTGCTTGTAATAAAAGCGGCGGGAGCCGGTGGCCACGGTGTCAGCCCTGCTGTCGAGTCGGCGCTTGTATTAACGTAGCCAATATTCACCATTGAAACAATTGGCTTGTCATATGTTAACCAGCCCATAGCATGCTCCGAGGGGAGCAGAGCGACCGACGACAGGAGCAGGATCATGAGCCGAGACAGTGAAATCCGCGCGCTGGAAACCGATTGGGCAGAGAATTCGCGCTGGCAGGGCGTCGAGAGAAGCTACTCCGCTGAGGACGTGGTACGTCTGCGGGGCTCCCTGGCCATCGAGCACACCCTGGCCCGGCGTGGCGCGGAAAGGCTCTGGCAGATGCTGGGCGAGGAGCCCTATGTCAACGCGCTGGGGGCGCTGACCGGTAATCAGGCCATGCAGATGGCGAAGGCGGGGCTCAAGTCCATCTATCTCAGCGGCTGGCAGGTGGCGGCCGACGCCAACAACGCCGGCGCGATGTATCCGGATCAGAGCCTCTACCCCGCCGACAGTGTTCCCACCGTGGTGCGTAACGTGAACAACGCTTTTCGACGCGCCGACGAGATCCACCACGCCGAGGGCGACGACAGCATCGACTGGTATCTGCCCATCGTGGCCGATGCCGAGGCCGGATTCGGCGGCGTGCTGAATGCCTTCGAGCTCATGAAGGCCATGATCGAGGCAGGCGCTGCCGGCGTGCACTTCGAGGATCAGCTGTCATCGGCGAAAAAGTGCGGCCACATGGGCGGCAAGGTGCTGCTGCCCACCCAGGAGTCGGTGCAGAAGCTGATCGCCGCGCGCTTGGCGGCGGATGTGAGCGGTGTACCCACGGTGCTCATCGCGCGCACGGATTCCCTGGGCGCGGGTCTGATCACCAGCGACGTGGACCCGCGGGACCATCGCTTTGTCACCGGTGAGCGAACCGTCGAAGGCTTCTACCGCGTGCGCTGTGGCATGGAGCAGGCTATCGCCCGCGGGCTGGCCTACGCACCCTACTGCGATCTGGTCTGGTTCGAGACCAGCATGCCGGATCTGGATGAGGCGCGGGAGTTCGCAGCCGCCATCCACACCCGCTACCCGGGCAAGCTCCTGTCCTACAATTGCTCGCCGTCCTTCAACTGGAAGGCCCATCTGGATGACGATAGCGTGGCGCGCTTTCAAACGGACTTGGGCGCCATGGGCTACCGCTACCAGTTCATCACCCTGGCCGGTTTCCATGCCCTCAACTACAGCATGTTCGATCTCGCCACGCGTTATCGCGAGACCGGCATGACGGCCTTCGTGGCTCTGCAGGAGCAGGAGTTCGCCGCCGAGTCCCGCGGCTACACCGCCACCAAGCACCAGCGCGAGGTGGGTGCAGGCTACTTCGACGGTGTCACCCAGGCCATCAGCGGCGGCAGCAGCTCGATTACGGCCTTGAAGGGTTCCACCGAGGAGGAGCAGTTCGAGGACGGGGCCCAGGAGCAGAGCCAGGCCGTCGCCTGATCATCTGTAGATACTCTCTTTCGTGTCAAGGGTTTTGGATATTTTCTGGACACCCATTCACATGGCCTGTGTGGTGGTGGCGCCGGCATAGAAGCGAGCGCCATCGAACGTGGCGTCGGTAGCCCACATGCCATGGATAGCATGGAGAAGCTTTCGCATCACGGCGCACACGGCCTGCATTTTCTTCAACCCCCGGTCGTCGATGAGGTGTTGGTAGTAGGCGCGCACCTGAGGCTCATGGCGAGATGCCACCACGGCGGGCATGTACAGCGCCAAGCGCACGTAGCGATTCCCGGCTTTGCTGATGCGAGTGGCTTTTTCGATGGTGTCGCCGGAGCGGAAGTGGCGGGGGTCGAGCCCCGCGAAGGCCACCCACTGGCGCGGTGTCATGTCCGTGGGTAGCACCAACAGCTCGCCGAGCAGCTGGATGGCGCTGGCCTCGCCGATGCCCTTGACCGACGTTATCAGTGTGAAGGCGCGCGCGAGGGATTCATCGCTGTTGATGAGCACCATGGCATGGCGGCGCAAGGTGGCGATTTGGCGCTCGAGCTGGCGGATGCTCAGACGCACGTCGCTGAGCAACGCTTTGGGAGTATAGGCAGTGGTAGTGAGCGCATGGAGCTGGTTCTTCGCCTGTACCTTGTGCTTGTTCAACGCCGCCACACGCCGGGCAAAAGCCCGTAGCTTCAAACGGTTATCATCCGGACGACGCCAGCGCTCGAACGGCATGCGCTGGGCGAACTCGGCCAGCATGTCGGTGTCGACCGGGTCGGTCTTGGCGCGCTTCATCAGCGCCTCACCGAAACGTCGGGCCGCGCGCGGGTTCACCACCATGACCTCCACCTTCGGCGCCTCACTCAGCGCCACCGCGAGGTCGAAGTGGTAAGTGCCCGTGGCTTCCAGACACACCCGCGCCGGACCTTTCACTCCCCTCAGTGCCTTGAGGGCTGCCTTGTGGCCGCTGGGTGTATTGTCAAAGCATTGCGCCGCGCCGCGCTTGTGCTCGGTATTGACCTGCATCAGGAACGATTTCCCGGAAACATCGATGCCCACGAAGTTCATCTCACCCCCTGCGGTTTCCAGTGATTTCTACTACCATGGACTCCGGTTCCCCGACCCTGTCACAAACCTCGTCTACCGACCTTGTGTATGCAGGCTCAGGAGCAACGCTCAAGGCCTCGGATACTCTTCGGCATGGGCGAAGAGGGCGGGGAACCACTCTACAGAACAAGCTCGAAGCTTCAGGAGCGAGCGGTTTCCCCGGAACCCGTTGCACACAAT
>CAXMNG010000035.1:0-5370 GCA_964194585.1 Salibacteraceae bacterium
GTACGACACCGACCGCCGAGCCCGCATCCCGTATCGCGAGCCGCCGGTTCCGAATGATAGTGGTGAGCCGGATGGGTGACGGCGCCCCTGGAACCGGGCGCCGTTGATCAAGCCGTCACCGGTCAGGCTGCCACGTCCTCCGGGACGTCGTCCTCGAGCGAGCACCAGTAGGTCACCACGAAGCCGTCCGCGGCCAGCTCCTTCTTGAGCGTGACCCAGCGGTCGCGTTCGACCACCCCCTGAGTCACCCGGTTGTTGGTGGATTCGAAGCTCCTTGCCACGAAGTAGATTTTCACCGCCCTGTTCCTTCTCTCATTGTGTACTGGATAGGCGTCATGCGCCGTTTCGGGGCCGGATCGGCGACGGTCGCTGGCCGGAACCAGTACCCGTCGACGATCACCCCGATATTAGTTAGTGTAACTTCTTAAAGTGATTTCTCAAGTCCAATTTACCCATTTTTCGCGTGCTACAGTAGCCGCAACCCGTGTGGAGCGCGCAATTGAGGCTGGAAAAATGGCAGGCGAGGCGTCGAAATCGGACATCCACCGCCACGTAGCCTGTCTGCTTGTCAGCCTGCTGTTGAGCGGCTGCGCATCGGATCCGATTCTCCCTTACGAAAGCGACGCTCCCGCGCAAGTACTGACTCCCATTTACGCCGCAGGGGTGAAAGACGGGCGCGCCCGGTTTCGTGAAATATTCTGTGAACGCTTCGACGCCATCGGACTACCAAAGGACGGGCGCCCGACCTGTACCGACTATCTGCACCGGCTGGCCGACGAGCCCGCGTCGACAACGAGCGCGCCGCGGCCGCGCATTCCGCTCGATTCCGTAGGATTCGTCTTCGTTCCCGGCTATTTCGGTGATGCCGTGCCGGGGGGCGCGAGAACCCTCGGTCCGTCCATCGACCGTCTGACCGGGAAGGGCTATCGGATCGAAACCGTGCAGGTCAGCGGAGGCGGTGGGGGCGACTACAATGCGGACCAGATCGTGGCGCATTTTCTCGGTCGTGAGTTTCCCGAGGATGAAAAGATTGTGGTCATCGGTTACTCGAAGGGCGCCATTGACCTTCTACGCTTCCTGGCGGGCAACCCGGAATTCGCCCGGCATGTGGATGCCATGGTGAGCTACGTTGGCGCAATTAACGGATCGCCTCTGGCTGAGGTATATCCCGAGTTCTTGGTCAATTTATCGCTCGCCATCAGGGGGGCGGATGCTGGTGACAAGGCCGGATACAAAGCTCTCAAGCCATCGGTTCAGATGCCCTGGTTGGCCAGCCACCCACCTCCGGCACACATCAAGTACTTCTCCATCGCGTCATTTACGGACCGGGAGAACGTATCCGCCGGTCTTAGGGGCGGTTACGATCGACTGTCTCAAATCAACCCGAAAAATGACGGGCAGTTGATTTTCTATGATCAGATTCTACCGGGCAGCACGCTGCTCGGTTACGCCAACGGCGATCACTGGGCGGTCGCCTTACCCTTCACCGAGAAAGCCAGCGGATTTGCATCGACCTTCGCGACGAGGAACGTCTTTCCACGGGATGCCGTGTTCGAGGCGGTGCTGCTTTTCGTACGCGAAAATCTCTGACCGCTACGCTGTTGTCGCCAGCCTCGTTTGCTCGATGAAGTGACTGGCCATCTCGAACTGGTCATTACCCCAGACGACGCGATCGGCGACGACGATGGTCGGAACACCGAACACGCCCAGTGCCATCGCGTCTTCGGTGACGGCGTGCAAGCGCTGGTCCAGCTCCTGGCTCCGGGCTTTTTCGAGGCACGCGTCCGCCTTCAGGCCCGCCTGCTCGAGAATCCCATGGACGACCGACGGTTCTGAGACGTCGTCCCCGTCTACCCATCGGGCCCGGTAGGCCGGGTAGTGGTACTCGCGGAAACGCTGCTCGTCCCGGGCAACCAGCGCGCCTTTCAGCAGTAATGCGGTATCGGCGCGAACGAGCTTTTCCGAATCTCCGAACTCGACGCCGCAAGTCTCCGCCCAGTTGCGGCGAAGCTGCGCGTAGTAGCTCGCTTTGCGCGGGCCGTAATGCCGCTCGCCTACAGGCTCCGGCCCCACCATGGGCTCCTTCATCTGCTTGAGATAGACAGGACGGAATTCGATACTCACTCCCTGGTCGGCGAAGTAGGCTTCGACTCTCGCACTTCCGATATATGCCCACGGGCACGTGTAATCGTAGAAGAAGGGAATATTCATCCCAGCCTCGGTGTCGACCGTCAATGTGGGATTACGTTATCAGACGCCATCACTGATTGCACCGTATTACCATGGATCCGCCGATAACCGGCACTTCGTAAATGCTGGTGGTGGTAGTGGGCATCGTGCTGTCGTCTTCGCTTACGATCTGGTAGCCGTTTTCCCCACACAGCCTGGCGGCCTTGTTATAGCACTCGTTCCAGCGCAAAGAGGATTTATTGCAGTGCACGGTGAAGCTGCCGGAATCGTCCGGAGTATCTTTACTCGAGGTCGCGCTGCATCCAACGAGAGCGGCGGCCAGCAGAAGGGGTACGCATACTGAACGGCGAGTCATGACGAAGAAGGACCTCCTCGAAACTCGTGGTGCGACCTCAGGGCTTCATAGGCCGATCACGCTCGTGGTCGACAATACATAGAAAGCCGAACGGCGCTTGCGTTTCGTTGTGGAACTGGTGAACTTCCAGTTGCTGCAGGTAGACGACATCCATCGGCTCGAGGACGATGCGCTGATTGCCCATGGTAAGAAGGCCCGTGCCGCGGGCACCGATGACGATGTGCGTGTGCAGATGCTTCTCCAGACTCGTGAAGCCACCGGGCTCGACCTCGAAATAGCGTAGGTCGCAGCGCGTTCGTTCTCCAAACTTGCCCACGAGCTCCACCCGCCGTACACCTTTGAAAGCCAGGTCGTCGGCGTCCTTGTATGGCGTGCTTTCCCTGTTCGACCATTGGAAGCCATCCTCGAACTCCAGGTGCCGGACGACGGCCTCGACGCGCTCATGGCCAGATTCGTTTGCAGGCTCGGGTGTTTCCAGGCGCTCGGCGAAATGGCGGCGGATTTCATCGAGAAAGGCTGACGTGCTCGATTGCAATTTCTCGGAATGACCGAGCAGCGCGCCGCCGATCAGAAACACCGAATCCGCCCCGTAGTCCGTGGCCATGGTGTCCAGATTGCTCAAGTGCATGCCGCCGGCGGGGCAGGGCCATGCTGTGCGCAGACTCCCGAGCGGCGCGCGTAGTCGATCACGAATGCTGGCGCAATCACCGGCCTGGTTGGCAAACCGGCCGCCCACGTTGGGGAAGATGGAAATGTCTGCGCCCATGAGGCGAAACAACGTGCCCAGCAGCACGCCGTGCTCGATGCCCTGGGAGTCGCTGTTGGTGTAGCTCCCGGTGAGCGCCGGGTGGGCCATGAGCAACAGCTCGTAATCGGAGGCCAGGGCGCGTGCCGTATCGAGGCCCATGATCATCGGGCACACGAGCACTCCCGGCGCGCCCAACCAGTGCACGTACTCGAAATAGCGCTCCAGCTCGTTGGCGGGCGCCGCCACATGGGGCAGGTAAAGGCAACGCCGGCCGGTGGCCGCGTTGGCGTCGGCGACCGCGCGATGGCAGGCTTGCGTGCGCAGCTTGAAGGCTTCGAAATCGCCGTCCACCAGATTCTGATCGTCCTTGACGATATCGCCACCGCCGAGGGCGAATTCCCGCGCCATCCGCGCAAGTCCATCCACCGATGTGCCGCGAGGTTTCAGCGCCGTAGCGAGTAGCGGGCGCCCATGGACGCCGAGCATTTGCCGCAGCCCGTCGACGCCGTAGCGCGGGCCCTCCAGATGCTCGAGGAAGGTGTCCGGAAGACCCACGTCCAGCAGTCGCACGCCGGGATACATGGACACGTTTCCGAACACGAGATTCAGAAGCTGCGGGATCTGCCCGCTCGCGAGGGCCGGCGAATAGCCGATGGTGATTCGGCAGGCGCCCTCGATGTCCGTGTCGGGCTCGACCGCCTCCACCGTGGCGACGACATCTCTGACGATTCCGGGATCGGTGACCAGCTCTACCGGCAGCTCCACCGTCTGTTCGTAGGCGATGGCGCGGGCAATGGCGTGGGCCTCCCGCTCCGCGCCGGCGACACGGTAGGCGGCCTGGATACGTTGCTCCGACATGGTTGTGTAATCGGGCTCCTGCGCTGGTCGCCGGCAGAATGACAGGCTTCAGTGTGCTGTCAAGGGATGGTCGATTGACAGCCGGCGGGCCATGGGTTATAGCCCATATTACGCATGTCGCTGCGCTCGGTTTCCGGGGAATCCGGTCACGGCGGCTGTCTTTCAGATGCTAAGGAGGCTCGACCCATGAAACTCCGTCTCACAGCGGTTGCCATGGCTGTTTCGGTACTGGCGGTAGGTCCCGTCTACGCCGGCGGCGCGGGTGGTTGCGACTACGGCAGCCAGGACCGCTACACATCCGCCGAACCCCAGGAGCAGTCCGAGGCCGCCAGGAAGCTGGCCAGCCTGAGTGTAGCGATCGGCGAGCAGCAGACAGCTGGACAGGCGACCGAAAGTGCCCCCGAAACGGCGTACGTGAGCACGTCGCCGAGCGCCGAAAAGACAAGCGCTCAGTAGTCCAGCACGTCCAGACCAGGCCGCCCGGAAGCCGCGGCTTCCGGGGGTTCCTCTTACCCTCGATCCCACACGCTGGAGCGCATTGCGCCTGTCCGCGCTAGCCGTTCCGGTGCTCTCCGAAGCGCTCCGCCATGGCGATGCCGCCGAGCACCAATGCAAGCCCCACCATATGATAGAGCCGGAAGGACTCTCCGAGAATCAGTACCGCCAGCAACGCGCCGAAAACAGGCACCAGATTGATGAAGAGGCCTGCCCGGTTCGCGCCCAGCATTGCGACTCCGCGGATGAAGAACAACTGGGACACCATCGAAGGGAAAATCGCCGTATAGGCGATGATTGCCCAGGCTTCCCGTCCCGGCATCCGGAAACCATCGCGCAGGATCTCTACGGCGTAGAACGGTACCGCAAAGGCCGCCGCCGAACTGGTCAGTACGAACATCAGGCTCGTCCAGTGAATATCGGGACGAAAGCGTAACGCCACCGTGTAGCTGCCGTAGAGAAGCACGGCCAGCATCATGACGGCATCGCCGCGATTGACGCCGCTTTCCAAGACCGCGAGCGGTGAGCCGCGGGTAGCAGTAACCAGCACGCCGATGATGGTGAGCAGGACTCCGACACCCTGCAAACCGGTGATCCGCATGCTGAAGAACAGATAGTTGGCGAAGATGATCAGCACGGGCATGGCAGATTGCTCGATGGTGACGTTGATCGCCGTCGTGTAATGGAGTGCCCAGTAGAGCCCGAAGTTGAAGGCCGAAAATCC
>CAXMNG010000036.1:0-2690 GCA_964194585.1 Salibacteraceae bacterium
TTCTTGAACATGCCGATCTTGATGGCGACCTTCTCGTGGTCCTGATACGTCTTCTCGAACCACTTCGCATAGTCGGCAGGGCCAAGCCATTTGACACCGGTTCCCTTGGCCAGCATCTGCTTGAGCAGCGCCGGGTCCTCGGAAGCTTTCTTGAAGACCTCGGCCCAGTGCGCGATCTTGACGTTGGGCGTTCCCTTCTTGACGACGATGCCACGCTTGAGCGAGTAGACCAGATCCAATCCCTGCTCCTTCAACGTGGGGAGATCCGGGAGCTGCTCCGAGCGCTCCTCGGCGGCGATGCCGAATGCCTTCAATTGACCTTCGGTCAGGTACTTTTTGCCGGCCACCACGGTGAGGGTGCCAAGCTGGATGCTGTTGGTGAGGAGCGCCGTCATGCGCTCACGGGTGCCATCGAGGGGGACATACTTGAACTTGACGCCTGTCATGTCTTCCATGATCAACCACATGAACTGACTGGTGGAGCCGAAAGTCGCGCCGGTGAGAATCGTGCCCGGACTTTTGCGACCGGCGTCCAGCATTTCATTGAGGTTGTTCCACGGCGCATTGCCGGCAGCGCCGACGATATCCGGTGAATCGGTCAACAGCGAAACGGTGTCGAAAGCATCCCAGGTGAAGTCGATGCGGCCGTTCAGATAGCTGGTGATGGCGTTCTGGTAAATGGCGAACAGCGTGCAGCCGTCTGGCTTTGATTTTTTCGCTTCCTTGGCGCCCTTGTTGCCTCCCCGTCCGGAAATATTGACCACCTGAATTTGTGGTTTGCCCCCGTATCCATTGATGGTTTTCGCATAGATGCGAAAGATGCCGTCCGTGCCGCCGCCGGGCTTCCAGGGAACGATGAGCCTCGCGGTGCGGCAGGAAAATTCCGCGGCATGGGCAACCGGAAGCATGCCGGCCACCGTTGCGGCGACGAACGCCACTACCGGCACAGCGAATCGTATGAAAGCTGATTTCATGATCTCTTCCTAGGGCGTGATTGGAAGCTGCTGGGAGGGCTGCACGAGGTGTTGGTGCGCACAGCCACCCGCTTATCGTTATACGGCAGAGCCGCTTTCGGCATTCTATGGCTTCCGAGTCTTGTATACAAAATACCAGGGGAGATTGTTCAGGTACCCACGATCAACGGGGCCACGAGTCGCTGGAGGGAGGCCATCACGCTGTTGGCCACCAGCCGTCCGGTACGGGGATTCGCTTCGCTGGGAATGTTCTCGATTTCCAGCGTGAAGCGGGCGCTGTCGGCTTCGACGACGATGCGATGGCAGTTCCGGGTCACGCCCGGATCCGCCCAGATTTCGAGCTCGGTGCGGTCCAGCCCGATCCCCGCAAGCCCGAGCGCCGCAGCCACGTTGAGATTGGCCGGGAAACCCGCCGCCCCCTCCCGGGCCGTTCCGGAAAATACCCGCAACGGTTCGCTCAGGTTGTCCAGATCGATGCCGTGGGCCTCCAGGTAGGGCGCGCCCACCAGGCCACCCGGGGGTTTGCGCGTCACCATGCGCACGCTGTGGATCTCGCCCTCGGCGGCAGCGCGCACGGCATCGAGACCGAGGAGCGCGCCGCTCGGCACCAGGATGCGCCCGCCGCTGCCTTTGGCCACATCGACGAGATACAGGTGCTCCATCAAGGCGGCCACACTGATGGGCACCAGCACGCGCCCGGCCCGGAGCGCGGGCTCGGCGACAAGCGGAAACACCGCCGCCGGGGCACACTCGACGACGACATCGGCAACCTCAGCGAGTGCCTCGACGGGTAGCACCGGCGCGCTGGAATCCACGGCCGCCATGCGCGCTGCGGCCGCGGCCCGATCACGGGCGGAGACCGCGGCAAGGCATAGATCATCCAAACCTTCGGCGAGGCGCTTTGCGACCTCGAACCCCACGGCGCCGAGGCCGGCCACGGCGACACGCAGCGTGGGCGATTCAGTCCGGGTCATCGCCGAGCAGCACGAATATCTCGTCGTCCACCACCATGAGCGGGTAAACGCGCGCATCGCTGCGGGCGGTCAACGCGGATTCTTCGTATCGGATCTGCAGCGAGATCCCCGCTACGGTGACCGCGACGGCGTCGTCAGCCGCCAGCTGGTCGAGATGGGCGGCGAGATGCCAGTCGGTACGCCAGTCGTCGGGAATAGGTGGTGGATTCATGACCTATGTGCTGCGGTCACCGCACGGACTCCGGCCATGTTGCCACACATCCCTGGTGGCCGACATCGCGGTCATGCTCAAGGCCGGCAGCGAGTGCGAGACGTTCATGCCGGCCTTCTCTCTGTGGAAAAAGCTCTGACTCCGCGGAGTTACGGTCTCATCTCAGTTCTCGGAATGCGTTGTAACCGATTAATTAATATGGTGCCGGCGACACTCACAAAATGGGTTAAGACTCGCATGGTAGCTAGCTTTCTGATCCCTGGGTCGCCCAGATACCCCCGTATATACCCCCATGTCCTTTGGCCTTGAGGAAAGACGGCTCCAGAGCCGTGCGGCGATCTTAGGATACGAGAAAGCCTTATGAACGGCTAGGAGCCGACTCATTACTACACGGTTGGGCTCTCGGCCTACAAACGCACCGCCCTCAACCGACAGACGCGGCCAGGTAGGAATGTCCAGAGTTTGACAAACCCTAGCAGCGGGCGCATATAGTTTCGGCACAATAACGAGAACAAAAGGGAGGGGGCGAAA
>CAXMNG010000037.1:0-13048 GCA_964194585.1 Salibacteraceae bacterium
CAACAGGCAAGATCTTCATGCTCGGCAATCAGAAGTCCCTGTTCTCCCTGCCTGAAGGTCTGCACTACCTGAACTGCGCCTCCCAGGCGCCGCTGCTGAACGAGGCACAAGCGCTTGGCGTTGCCGGCCTGCGGCGGCAGATCGCACCCTTGAGCCGCGGTCCGGATGACTATGCCCGGGAGTCGGAAGAGCTCCGTCGAGCCGTCGCCGGCCTCGTCAACACGAGCCCCGACCGGATCGCCATCACGCCGTCGGTCAGCTACGGCGTCGCCATTGCCGCTCACAATCATCGGCTTCGCAGCGGCCAGAACGTTGTGTCCATGGAGGAAGAGTTTCCCAGCGACGTGTACGCGTGGATGGAGCGTTGCCGAAAGGACGGTGGGGAGCTTCGCGGCGTCGCCAGACCGGAGGAGACGGCGAGGGTGTCGTCGTTGTGGAACGAGCGTCTGCTGGACGCCATCGACGCGCAAACCGCCGTGGTGAATGTCTCTTCGGTGCACTGGACTGACGGGGTGCGCTTCGATCTGGAGGCGATCGGTAAGCGCGCTCGGGAGGTGGGGGCGCTATTCGTCGTCGACGGCACCCAGTCCATCGGGGCCGCGGATTTCGACTTCACCCGCATCCAGCCGGACTTGCTCGTATGCGCCGGCTACAAGTGGCTGCTGGGCCCCTACCAAATCGGATTCGCTGCCATTGGCGAGCGCTTGATGGACACCGATCCCTTCGAGCATCACTGGAGCAATCGCGCGGGCAGCCACGATACCACCGCGACCGCATACCGCCAGGAGTACGAGACCGGCGCCCGGCGTTTCGACGTGGGCGAGCACGCCAACCACATCACCGTTCCAATGCTCACCGAAGGCGTGCGCCAGGCGATGGCCTGGGGCAGCGAAGCGATCCAGGACTATTGCACCACTCTCGGCAGGCCTTTGGTGGAATTGCTCGAGGACGAGCGCTTTTTGGTGGCCCCCGCCTCACAGAGGATCGCGCACATTATCGGAATTCGTCTTGCCGATGCGAGCCGCATTCCCGCGGTCATGGACGCGCTTGTGGAGCGCCAGGTACGCGTATCCCGACGCGGACAGTCCATACGGATATCCCCTCACGTATACAACACGCCGGGGGACATCGATGCGCTCATGGATGGGCTCGGGGCCGCGGCCGCCGGCTCATGAATCATCCGGGCAAGATGAGCGAGCGCATCTCAGCCCGGCTGTCCGCCCACCGGGGCGACGAAGCTGTTTCCTGAACTCGCCGGCTCGCGCTACTTGGTGTTGGCGCTCGACTCGGTAAGAATCAGCGGCGACACTTTCTCGCATCTCATGCTGATGTCCGTGAGCTCGTGGGACATCTGGACCTTCGTGGCCTGGCATACCTCGATGCGGGAAAATGTGCCTACCGGCTCAGGTGCCGGCCAGCCCAGGGTAAAAACAATTAACGCGTACATGGCAGCTCCTCGATCGTACGAGTTTTTCTTGTGCATGTAAAAGCAATCTTCGTGCCGATCGGTGAAATGCCATGATGATTGCTTTCCTGGCAGGCCTTCAGTGTCTTTTCGCACTCGCGGGTGTAAAGTTTTTCGACAGAATCAACCGCGAGAGAGGACACGCATTACTAAGGGCCACGCCGATTTCTTCGAATTGTCTGTAAATCAAAGCCTTAACCGAATCGGATGGTTGTAAGATTTACCGACAGTGAGTCTTGTGACGGCAATCACACGAGGCGGGCGGCGAAAGGCGTATAGGGCGCGCGCGCAGCCTTCTGCACGGGCAGGAATTTAAAGAGTACTTCCATGCGGGCTTTCGAATCTGCCGGGATGCTGGTGCTGCGTCGGTGGGTGCAATATGCTTTCGCGCTTCGAAGGGGGCGTGTCTGAGGGGAGGGAATCGACGTGGGGCGGATGCCGAGTGGGGCCGGGTGGCTCGTGTTCCTGGTTTCGATGCTGATGGCGGCCACGAGCCCGGCGGCTTCGACGGTCTACTTCAAAGTCGGCGACGATTTGAAGGTTTCCTGCGAAGGCACCGCAGCGGGGGAGGCAAACGCCAGCACCGCGGAGTATCTGTTATGCCTGGGTTACCTGCAGGCAGTGGTGGATACGGATGCTACCTTTGCCGAGTGGAATGAGCTTCCCAGGCAGGCCTGTATTCCGAAGGAAGTAACAAGCAGCAAATTGCGCCTGGTGTTTCTCGATTGGCTGAACGAGCGCCCGGACTACCTGCGCTTCGGTGCCGCGAGCCTCGCGCTTACCGCTTTCTCTGAAACCTGGCCCTGTAAAAAAGAATAGCGCGCCAGGCCCCGCACGCCGCCATAGCCCGTGACGATTCTGGCAAGTACTGTCCAAGACGTGAGTTTCATCCGCGGGCGTGGCCTCGTGCTTCTGTCCGGCGTGCTGATGAGCATCGGCGGTCCGCTGATTCGGCTTCTGGACTCCACGAGCGAGTGGCAATTCCTGACCTACCGGGCTGCCGCGCTGGTGGCCGTATTGTCGATCGTGCTCGCGGTGCGTTATCCGGGCCGGTTGTTGGCAACGATGCAGGCGGCAGGTTGGACCGGCGTGCTTGCCGGATGTTTTCTCAGCTGTGCCTTCGTCGGTTTTGTGTTCTCCATCACCCACACGACGGTGGCCAACACACTGTTCCTTTTGAGTGCGGCGCCCTTTGCGGCGGCGTTGCTGGGGTGGCTGGTGTTGGGGGAGTCGGTGAGCCGCGCCACGTGGCTGGCGATGCTGGGCGCATGCGCCGGCGTCGCCGTGATGATCGGCGAGGGGTTGGCCGAGGGCGATCTGTTCGGTGATCTGGCCGCACTGGGCGCGGCACTCGGCTTTGCGGGCTTCAGCGTCGCGTTGCGGCGTGGTCGCGAGGTCGACATGGTGCCCGCCGTGCTGTTCGCGGGAATCATCAGCGGTAGCTTGTCGGCGTCAGTGGCATTCGCACTGGGAATCGGGCTCGTCATTCCCCTGCGGGACGTGGCTCTGTCCTTCACCTATGGCGGTGTGGGCATCGCCGGAGGGCTCTTGCTCTTCACACTCGGATCCCGCTACGTGCCCGCAGCGGAGCTGACCTTGCTCTCGCTGACCGAAGTAATCCTCGGCCCGATCTGGGTCTGGCTCGCCTTTGCCGAGGAACCCAGCCGGCTCACGTTGCTGGGCGGAGCGATCCTGTTCGCCTCGATTACGGCGCTCACGATTCACGGTGTGCGACGCTCGAAGCCGCCGCCGCTGGTAACCTAGTTAAATGGGGACAGATCTATTTATCTCTCTGCCGCGCCGCGGCAGAGAGATAAATAGATCTGTCCCTAATTTACGCCTACGGGTGCTCGCGCTTGACGATGATCGCCGTGCGATCGTCCAGGGGCCGCATGCCGGGAGTGAACTGGGCGAGGGCCTGGCGAAGCCGCGTTACGATGAGACCCGCAGTCCCCTCGTGATCGCGCACGATGACATCCACGGCGCGCTGGATGCCGAACTGTTCGCCGCTGGCGTTGGTGTTTTCGAAAATGCCGTCGGACAGCACGGCGAAAATATCGCCGGGCTTCATCACGCGTTCCGAGCTCGTCGGTACCGGCAGATCGCGCAAGATGCCGAAGGGGGGTGTATCTGCCTCCAGAACCTCGGTGCGTTGCTCGTCTGCGTGAAAATGCAGCAGCGGCGCCTGCCCGGCGCTGAAGCTGGTCAAGGAACCACTCTCAGCATCGATGACGCCCAACCACGCCGTGATGAAGCGGCCGCCGAACAGATCGTCGCAGAGTTGCTGGTTGACGTTGTGCACGATGTGCTCGAGGTTGGTGCCGCTGCGTACCGCCATTCTCAGCATTGCGCGGATCTGCGCGGCGGAAAGCGCCGGGCCCACGCCGTGGCCCGCAGCGTCGGCAAGCAGCAGTAGAGCCCGATCGGCGTTCTCCACCGACAACGCGATGGTGCGGCCTTCGTCATCCACGCGGTAGCCGATTACATCGTAGGTGTCGCCGCCGGTCTCATCGGCGGAGTCGCTGAAGGCGTCGACGTCGAATCCAAGGACATAGGGGATGCGATCGGGCCATGCGCTCTGTTGAATGCGGCGCGCTACCTGCAGATCATCCTCGATTCGCACCAGTGACCGAAGCCGCTGGCGCATGCGCTCGTGGGCTTCGGCGAGCTGGCGAATTTCGGTGACATTCGAATCGATGCCGACACCGCCTTCCAGATCCCCCTGGCTGATACGATCGGTATCCCTGACCAGCGCTTCTATGGGTTGACTGTAGCGTTCGGAGAGCACGAAGACCCGCAGCACGGCAATCAGCAGCATCACGACGACAATTGTGATCACCCACGTGCGCAGTTGCACCAAGGTGCCGAGAATGCCTTTCTCCGGCACCAGCACCACAATCCACAGTGCGCGCTCGGGGCCGAGGGCGAACAAGCGTCGCTGGCCCCAGTAGATCTCTCCTTCGTTGGAGAAGCGTACCGCACGGGTTGTGGAATTGCGTGACGCAAGCGCATCGTGGGCTTCCTTGGAAAGCACCCAGCCGAAGTCGACGGCGCGTTTCAGAAGCGCTTCGCGTTGTGCTTCGGGGCTCGTGAATCGCGGATGCCTGGGCACGCCGATGACGCGGTCGCTGCTGGTGAACACGGCCACTCCGCCGCCACCGCTGACCTCGAGGCTACTCGTGAAGCGCGAGATGTCCTCGAGAGAAATGTCGAATGCGATGATGCGTTGGCGTTTTTTCCCGTCGCCGAAGGGCAGGGCCACGGTGATGCCGGGCGCTTGCGTGGTGTAAAAGGTATAGGGCTTGGTCCAGTGGATGCGCGGACCGACTTCGGGCTCGGATCCGGGAACCAGCTCCACCTGGGCGCGTAGCGTTCCCTGGAACCACGGGCGCCGGCGGGGATCGTAGTCCTGATCCTTCCAGATGACCTTCGGCTTCCCGCCCTCAGTCCCCCACAGATGCCAGCGCGTTCGTGATTTCCATTCCGACACCCTGGTTTCGCGGTTCTGCCACCCGTTCGCCGTGCGGATAAGCATGTACTCCCGACCGGTGTCGTCGGCGATGACGACGGTGGACACTTGCGGGAATTTCCTCAGCAAGGGCTGGAACAGGGGGTTCAACTTCTGCGGGCGGTCGTCATCGAGGAGCCCCTGGTCGCCCCAATCGGCGGCCATGCGCAAGGCCGCGGCAGCCGGTTCGAAGAAGCGCTGCAGCTCGACCTCGGTCACCGTCAGATTGTCACCGATGACCTCGCGCGCCAGGGACTCGAGCATGTGGCGTGCCGCGTACACGGACACCGCGATGATGCCGCCGCCCACCAGCACGATCACGAGCAGCAGATTACGCAGCAAGCCCTGACGAATACTCGTAGACCGCGCCATGCAGGAATACCGGTTTCCGTCAGTGTCCTTTGAATTCCGGGCTGCGGCGCTCGGCCATGGCCGCGATGCCTTCCCGGAAGTCGTCGCTGGTGCGCAAGCTGTTCTGCTCGGCGAGCTCGTGCTCGGTAATGCGGGCGATCTCTTCGGCGAGGCCGGCGCGCAGGGTGGCACGTATCGACTGAACTGCGAGCGGCGCGGAGCCGGCAATTTCGCGCGCGAGTGCCTGGGCCCGGTCACGCACATCCGCCTCAGGCGCAAGCGCGTCGGCGAGGCCCATGGCCACGGCTTCGTCACCCTTGATGCGGCGCCCGGTGAACAGCAGGAGGCTCGCGTTGGTGGGACCGACGAGTCGCGGAAGCGTGACACTCAGACCGAATCCCTGGTGGAAGCCCAGTCGGGCAAAGTTGGCGGAAAAGCGCGCGTCCCGGCAGGTGACGCGAAAGTCCGCCGATAGCGCGAGCCCGAGACCGCCGCCGATGGCTGCACCGTGTACCGCCGCCACCACGGGTTTGCGGTTGCTGAAAATGCGCACGGCTTCCACGTAGAGTTGACGCGCCTGATTGTCGAGCTGTTCCTGCCCCCAGGACTCGCGGCTCTGAAAATTCGCGCCGGCGCAGAAGTGCTTGCCCTGCGAGCAAAGAACGATGGCTCTGCAGTCGGAATCGTCGTCCAGCCGCTCATATGTGTCGGCTATCTCACGAATGAGGTCGAAGTCGAAAAAGTTGTTCGGCGGCCGCTGGATCTCGATCGTCGCGATAAAGTCCGAAATGGCGAGGCTGATATCGTTGCTCATGTGATGGCCGTCCCGTAGTTCGATCCCGATACTCGGTCCCAAGTTCAATCCGCTGCCAGCGGATGTGTACCGGCGCCGCTGTCGTTGTCCGTGATGATCAATGCGTCGACAACGCTGACGCCGGAACCGCAAGGGTGAACGACCACCGGGTTGAGATCCAGCGCCGAGACGTTGTCGGCGGCGGCGACGAATCGGGAAACCATCACCGTGAGGTCTACCAGCGCGTCGATATCGCAGATCGGCATGCCGGCGCTGCCGTCCAGCAGCCTCATTCCCTTCCAGTCGTCGAGCAACGCCAGTACCTGGCTCCTGCTCGCGGGAGCGGGTGTCGCTATCACGTCGTCCAGCACCTCCACCAGGGTGCCGCCAACGCCGAGCATGAGAATGGGTCCGAAGTCGGCGTCACGGGTGGTGCCGACGATAATCTCGACGCCATCCCCGGTCATGGGCGATACCAGCACGCCGTGTATGTGGGCGCCGGGATGCTTGCGCGTGGCGTTTTCGAGAATCGATCGGTAGGCAGTGCGAATTTCAGCCTCGCCCTCCAGGTTCAGCGCTACCGCGCCGGCCGCGCTCCTGTGGTTGATATCGGGAGACTGGACTTTCAGCGCCACCGCTTGCTGTAGATCCGCTGCTGCGCTCACGGCCCGGTCCTCGCTCGCCACCAATGTGTCCCGGTTGCCGGCGATGCCGAGGGCGGAAAGGATCGATTTGGCTTCGTGCTCACACATGACGCCGGGGGCTTGCGTCAAACGCGCGGTGATGTCCGCGGGAATCGCCAGCGCTTCGACTGTATCTTCGGCTTGCGCCTCGAAGCGCTCCAGGAAGCAACGATAGTCCGCCATCGCCGCTATGGCTCGGGCGGCGTTGGGCATGCTGGTCAGACACGGAAAGCCGGCTCGTGCGAGCAAACCGATGGCCTCGGGATGGGCGAGGGTGTAGGCGCAGAAGATGACCGGCATGTGGATGGCCTTGCCGAGGCGCGCGAGTTCCTCGAGCTGCGGTTTCACGTACTTCGCGAGGCCAAGCGAACCAGCGACCAGCACCGCGTCGATGCTGGGAGACGAAGCGATCAGCTCGAGCACCGGCGCGTAGCCCAGGTGGAAGATCACCTGGGCAGTCACGTCCACCGGATTTCGCGAGCTACCGTAGGCGGGCAGCAGGCGATCGATGGCGGCGCGGGTCCGCTCGTCCAGCGCTGGCACCTCCAGGCCGTGGGCTTCGCACACATCGGCGAGCCAGATGCCGGCGCCACCGGATGGTGTGAGGATGGCAACCCGTTTGCCCCTGGGCAGGCGGTGGCGAAAGTAGGCAAAACCGGCGGCCATGTCGATCATCTCATCCACGTCGTGCCCGGCGACGATACCGTAGCGCCGGAACATGGCCTCGTAGGCACGCACGGATCCGGCAAGCGATGCGGTGTGCGAGGCTGCCGCCCGGGCGCCCGCATCGGAGCTGCCGACCTTGGCAATCAGCAACGGCTTGTGAGCCGCCGCTGCCCGGGACGCCACGCGGGCAAACTTCCCGGGTGTCCGAAAGCCTTCCACGAACATGAGTAGCGCGTCGGTATTGTTGTCGTCCAGGAGGTAGTCGACGACGTCGAGCCCTTCCAGCCCCGCCTCGTTGCCCATGCTGACCACGAAGCTGAAGCGCAGTTCTTTGGGGCGTCCGCGATTGAAAAACGAGAAGCCCACGCCGCCGCTCTGGGAAACGACGGCGATGCCGCCGGCGGTGGACTCCGCCGGTGTGAGGCCGCCCTGCACGTCGAAAATCGTGGGACTGAAAGATGCTGTCAGAGGCATCGTTGAGTTCATGAACCCCTCGCCGTTGGGACCCAGCACCGCCATGTCGTAGCGCTCCACCACCGTGCGGATGGCATGCTCGCGGGCGGATCCGTCCTCGCCAAGCTCTTCGGCGAAGCCCGAGCTGATGATGATCGCCGCGCGTACGCCGCGTTTGCCGCAGGCCTCCATTGCTTCGGGTACGTAAACGGCCGGTATGGTGATGATGGCCAGATCCACGGGCTCGGGTAGCGCCGACACGGAAGCGTAGGCCGTGAGGCCGTCGATGCACCCGTGGCTGCGGCTCACCGGGAACAGCGGACCGTCGAAACCGTGTTGACGCACGGCGTCGACGATGCGCCCGCGGATCCCGCTCTTGTCGGGAGACGCACCGACCAGTGCGATGGACCGGGGCCAGAAAAGCGCGTCGAGATCGGGCATGGGAAAACGACCGTCAGCGCAGGCCCAGCCCGCGGGCGATGATGCCACGCAGGATCTCCCGGGTGCCGCCTTGGATGGTGAGCTTGGGCGCGATCAGAGTCGCATAGGCCAGAGTCTGGTCGAAACTCATCCGGTTGCCCGGCGCTGACTGGCCGGTGGGGGCCAGATCCCGCGCTTTCGCCGGCAGCGCCTGTTCCCAGTTGGTGCCCAGATCTTTCACCAGCGCCGCTTCAATCTCCGGCAGCTCGCCGGATTCCAGCATGCCTGCCACCGACAGCGACATGTTGCGAAGGGTTGCGAGCTGAGCCACCAGTCGGCCGATGCCTTCGGTCAATCGCTCCCCAGGATTGGCCGCAGCCAGATCGATCAACTCGTAGAGCACGTAGATGGTTTCCAGAAAACGCTCGGGGCCGCTGCGCTCGTAGGCGAGTTCGCTGGTGACCTGCTTCCACGCCATGTCGGCCTCGCCGATGAGGTGATTCTCCGGCACCACGACATCGTCGAAGACGACCTCGTTGAAATCGTGATTGCCGGTCATGTTGATAATGGGCGTGACGGTGATTCCCGGGGTTTGCATATCGATGAGGAACTGGCTGAGGCCGTGGCGCCGATTGTCTTCGCTCGGCGGCGCAGTGCGCAGCAGAGCGATCATATAATGGGATCGGTGGGCGTTGCTGGTCCATATCTTGCGCCCGTTGATGCGCCAGCCGCCGTCCGTACGCTCGGCTTTGGAGCGCGCCGCGAACAAATCGGATCCCGAGTCCGGCTCGCTCATGCCGATGCAAAAATAACATTCACCGCGGACGATTTTCGGCAGGATGTCGCGTTTGATTTCGCTCCGGGCATAGCGGAGAAGAACCGGGCCGCTCTGCCGATCCGCGACCCAGTGCGCCCACACCGGGGCGCCCACGGCGAGCAGCTCTTCGGTAACTACGTAGCGTTCCAGAAAGGAGTGCTGCTGTCCGCCGTACTCCTTCGGCCAGGTCATGCCGATGAATCCCTGCTCGCCGCACTTGCGGCTGAAGTCAGGTGAATGACGGTTGAGCCCGGGCCCCAGGCCCGGCTCGAAGGTGCCGGCATCAATCTCACGCTCGAGAAAGTCGCGCACCCGCGTTCGCATGGCATCCGCCCGGGGCGGTAGACGCACTGGATCGAAGCTGATTGTTTGCGTCATATGCGGTTCAACGGGAGATTCAAAGAAGCCCGATAGTGCGAGCTTCTTTGATGACGCAGAATCGGCTCAGCAACCGGAGACGCACTTCCCGTCGTGGTTGAATTCCATCGTGCGGCCGCTGAGCGGCAGATGCACCGGCACCTTGCTGGCCTTGATGAATTTCGCCGTCCTCGTGCCGGCAACGACCTTGCCGCCCTTCGTCGCGACCTCGTTGGCGTGCGAGGGGATGACGGCATTCGGTTTGACCAGCTCATTGATGACGAATGCCGCTTCCGTCGGACCGGTGGTGAAGGTGTCACCGATATTCATGACCACGAGCTTTGCCCCGTAGTGCCGGCGCACCACCGAGTCCTGCTCTGCCGTGATTCCCGTGTCCCCTGACAGGTAGACCGTCAGGCCGTTGGAGAAGGTGAGCACGTAGCCTGTAGGCGGGCCGGCATAGGCGGTGAGCCCTGCGGCTTTGAGCATGTCACCGAGCTCGCCCCCGATGAATGCTCCGCTTACGCCATTCGAATGGACCGCGGGAACCGTGGTGATAGCGACGCCGCCGACCTTGCGCGAGGCGCCGAAGCGCACCAGCTGCGAGTCCTTGGGATTGCCGCCAAGCGCCTTCAGCTTACCGGCGAAAAATCGGGGCATCTCGCTGCCGGTAATAATTTTGGCATTCTTGGCGAGCACGATATTGACGACGTTGGTGTTCGGCGTCACCTTCACCGAAATATCCGGCTTCCCGCACTCGCCCCCGTTCACCATCGTCAGGTGACGGTCGCCTACATGGTCACCGTGCATGTGACTCACCAGGACGGCGTCGATCGTGCCGAGCCGTGGATCCTCAGGGCCCGCCACCGTGCGGCCGGCGTCATAGAGAAGCCGCGTGCCGTCGGGGTCCTCGAGAACCATTGCACGGTCGAATTTACAGAATTCGCCGTCGTGGCTTCCCAGGGGAGTGATTTTCACGTTCGCCGCTACGGCGGATTGTGCGGCCACGACGATAATGCCGGCGACGGCAAGACGCCAACGGAATGGTTTCATTGAACTTACCTCTCCTGATTTGTCAGCCGGGTCATTCTGCGTTCCCGGTTCCGGCGTGGAGGTCGCACAGGATAGCAATTCTGTGACGAAACCGACACGATGAAGCCCTGAACGAACATTGCCGGCAGGGCGAAGTCTCGGGAATGATCAAAGCCGACCCTCTCATCATCGAGACCGTTAGCCGCGTATGCACGGATCTGTGCTCAGCGGAGCTCGTGAATGCCGCCGAGGACGGCGCGTGGCCGACGGAGCTCTGGGAAGCCATGGAAAGCACCGGCTTGTCACTGGCCTGGGTGCCGGAATCCGCCGGCGGTCCGGGAGCGTCCCTGGCCGACGGCTTTGCCGTGGCCCGGGTGTCGGCACGTTTCGCCGCGCCGGTGCCGGTGGCCGAGACTCTGTGTGCCGGCTGGCTGCTCGCACAGGCGGGACTGCGGATGCCTGGGGGTCCCATGAGCGTGGCGCCGGTGCGCGCACCGGAGTGCATCGAGCTGGATGCCGATGGCCTGCTGCACGGAACGATCGACGACGTGCCCTACGCCGCCCACGCAACGCACCTGGTGGCGATCGCGTCGGACGGTGAGGCGCCGATAGTGGTGTTGGTACCGGCAGCCGACTGCAATATCGGGCCGGGCACCAATCTTGCCGGCGAAGCCCAGGGCGCCGTTCGCTTCGACGCCGTGCGCCCCGTGGATACGGGACACATGCCGGGGCCGGATCCCCTGGATGCCCTGCAGCGCATGGGTGCCGCCGTGCGATCGCAACAGATGGCGGGCGCCCTGGAGCGGATCCTCGATCTGTCCCTGGATTACGCTCGCGGGCGTGTGCAGTTCGGCAGGCCCATCGCCCGCTTTCAAGCCGTTCAGCACAGCCTCGCGTCGCTGGCCGGCGAGGTGGCCGCCGCCGGCGCGGCGGCAGACGCCGCGGCCTCCGCGATCGTCCGGCACGGCATCGACGATGGGCGCGCACTGTTCGCTATCGCCGCCGCCAAGATCCGCGCCGGCGAAGCCGCCGGAGCCGGTGCCGCCATCGCCCATCAAGTGCACGGCGCCATGGGATTCACCCGCGAGTACAGCCTGCACCACAGCACCCGGCGACTGTGGGCGTGGCGCGATGAGTTCGGCGCCGAAAGCGTCTGGGCGGTGCGTCTTGGAAAAATCGCGACAAGCGCAGGTGCCGGTGCCCTGTGGCCCGCGCTGACGTCGTTGTAGATGTAGTATTCGTCGCCGCTGTCGATATTCTTTACAGATATCGCGGCGGAGTGGCTTCGCGGGAATCGAAGCCCTTCTAACCCGCTGAAATCTGGTGCCTGGGGCGGGCGGTGGCCCTAATCTTGCATCGTTTCGTCCAGCTGCGATCGGAGACCGTGACAAATGCCTCGAACGCACGACATGCAGGGAAGCGTATCCGATTCCACCGCGCCGGTCGGTGACAACACGTACTATCAAAAGCGACTGGCCGAGTCGCTCATCGCGAGCATGGAACCGTACGAGGCCATCGACTTGTGTCAGGAGAACGGCTGGGAGGGCGTGCTGCATGTCATCCTGGCCCTGCAGCGCTCTGCCGATCGCGCCCAGTAGGTACCGACGCCGGCGCCCCGGCCGTGCGATCCACGCCGACGTCGCTGTAAGACATTAATCCAGGAAGCTTCTGACCTCGGCAAGAAAGCGCGGCCACGCGGGCTCGCTCTCTATCAACAAGTGATTGGCGCTTTCCAGCGGCACGAATCTGGCGCCGGGGATCATGCTGGCTATCTTGCGGCCCCCATCGAACGCGGCGACCGCATCCTCGCGGGCATGCAGCACGAGGGTTGGCGTGGTGACTTGCGGCAGCAGTGACATGACATCGATCTCGCCCATGGCGAGTCGCAGCCGGGCCGCAATCTCGGGCGATGTGGTCATTCGCTGCAGCTCGTTGAACCACTGCATCTGCTCCGCCGTGGCGCCGGGAATCATCTGTGAAGTGAACATCTGTCGGAAGGCGGGATTGTCCTGGCCCCAGCCCTGCCGAATGAGCTCGACAACCGCGTTGCCTTGCTCCTTGTCCTTCGGGCCGCGCTTGGCCCACCCGAGTGCGTAGCCGCCGTAGAGAACCAGCTGTGAAACACGCTGGGGATGGCGAACCGCATACGCGATGGACACCGGGCAGCCCTGGGACATTCCGAGCAGGGCAAACTGCTCCAGCCCCACCGCGTCCACCACCGTCTCGAGATCGCGTACGAAGGCATCGAAGGAAATATCATCCACCTCCCAGTCGGAGAGTCCGTTGCCGCGTTCGTCATAGCGCACCAGCTGATGATCACGGGACAGTCCCGCAAACACGTGACGCCAGATGGGGCTTTGCCAATCGAATTCCAGATGGTTCAGCCAGTTTGCCGTCTTCACCAGCGGCGGGCCTTCGCCCACCGTCGCGTAGGCGATGCCGACTCCGTCCGATGACGTGCAGAAGCGGATGGCTTGCGCATCGTGACCCGTGGGCAGCGGTT
>CAXMNG010000038.1:0-3153 GCA_964194585.1 Salibacteraceae bacterium
ACTTAATGGGGACAGATCTATTTATCCGTCGGCCGTGGTACGTCCGACGGATAAATAGATCTGTCCCCATTAAGTATGCCCCAATTTAATCCTCAAACCGGGGCGTTTTCGTTTTGGAGATAGACGGATGAGTTTCGACGAAGTCGGTGGTCGTTACGACGGCCCTGCGCTGGAGCAGCGCGTGCTTGCCTTTTGGCGCGACCAGGACGTGTTCGAGAAAAGCCTCGAGCAAAGCGAGGGCCGGTCGCTCTACACATGGAACGAGGGTCCGCCCACCGCCAACGGCAAGCCCGGCATTCATCACGTGCTGGCGCGCACCTTCAAGGACATGTTTCCGCGCTACAAGCACATGCGCGGATTCCACTGCCCGCGCAAGGCCGGCTGGGACACCCATGGGCTGCCGGTGGAGCACGAGATCGAGAAAGAGCTCGGCATCTTCGACAAGAGCCGCATCGAATCGGAAGTCGGTATCGCCGAATTCACACGCCGTTGCCGCGAGTCCGTGATGCGTTACATCGGCGACTGGGAATCCATGACCGAGCGCATGGGCTTCTGGGTCAACATGGCCGATGCCTATTACACCCTCGACAACGATTACATCGAGTCGGTGTGGTATCTGCTGAAAGTCATCTGGGACAAGGGGCTCATCTACCAGGGCTACAAGGTCGTGCCCTATGATCCGCGCATCGGCGCCACCCTCTCTTCCCATGAAGTGGCACAGGGTTACAAGGAGATCGACGACCCTTCCGTGACCGTGCGTTTTCGTCTCGAAAACGATCCGGACACGGCCTTCCTGGTTTGGACCACGACCCCGTGGACGCTGCCTTCCAACCTTGCGCTGGCGGTGCACCCCGACCTGGAGTACGCCTTCCTGGAAAGCGATGGCGAGAAGCTGATCGTGGCGAAGGACCTGGTGGAAAGCGTGCTTCGCGATGCCCCCTACCAGGTGACGAAGGTGGTCAAGGGCGCCGAGCTGGTGGGGTTGCGCTACCAGCGTCTGTTCGACTACCTGCCGGCGGAGGGCGATATCTGCCGCGTGCGCGCGGCGCAGTTCGTGACCACCGAGGACGGCACGGGCGTCGTTCACATCGCGCCGGCCTACGGAGTGGACGATCTGTCACTGGGACGGGAGCACGGTCTGCCGGTGGTGCATGGCGTGGGGCTGGACGGCTGTTTTCTGCCGGAAGTGACGCCGGTGGCGGGCAAGTTCTTCAAGGAGGCCGATCCGATTCTCATGGAGGAGCTGCGCGCTCGCGGGCTCCTGTATCGCGACGAGGTCTACCGTCACAACTATCCCCACGGCTGGCGCACCGGCGATCCGCTCATCTATTACGCCAAGAACGCCTGGTACATCCGCACCACGGACTACAGGGATCGCATGGTCGCGCTCAACAAGACCATCAACTGGGTGCCAGAGTCCATCCGTGACGGACGCTTCGGCAACTGGCTGGAGCACAATGTGGATTGGGCGCTGTCCCGGGAACGCTTCTGGGGCACGCCGTTGCCGCTGTGGACCGACGGGGAGGGAGATTTCATCTGCATCGGCTCCGTGGAAGAGTTGGAAGGGCTCGCCGGGCGCCCCCTTCGCGATCTGGATCTGCACCGGCCCGCCGTCGATGCGATCAGCTTCGAGCATCCCGACAACGGGCGCAGCTACCGGCGCGTGCCCGAGGTCATCGACTGCTGGTTCGATTCCGGCGCCATGTCCTACGCTCAGTGGCACTATCCCTTCGAGAATCGTGAACTGTTCGAGGAACGTTTTCCCGCGGATTACATCTGCGAGGCCATCGATCAGACCCGCGGCTGGTTCTACACCCTGCACGCCATCGCCACCCTGGTTTCCGACAGCGTCGCCTTCCGCAACTGCGTGTGCCTGGCCCACATCGTCGACAAGGACGGCAAGAAGATGTCCAAATCGCTGGGCAACATCGTCGATCCATACGATGTGTTCGACACCGTCGGCGCCGACGCGCTGCGCTGGTATCTGGCCGCGCGCATCGCGCCGGAGGCGCAGAAGCGCATCTCGGTTGAACTGGTGGCGGAGGTTGCCAGTACTTTCATCAACACGCTGTGGAACACCTACAGCTTTTTCGTTCTGTATGCGCGGCTCGACAAGGTGGATCTCTCGAAAGACGTGCCGCTCGCCAAGAGACCGGAAATCGATCGCTGGGCCCTCGCGTTACTGCAGCACACCACCGAAACCGCCACCGACGCCCTGGAGGCCTACGACGCCCGTGGCGCCGGTGCGGCTATCGAATCTTTCGTCGATCAGCTGAGCAACTGGTACGTGCGGCGTAATCGCCGTCGCTTCTGGAAGGCCGCGGCGGGCGATGACAAGCAGGCGGCTTACTTGACGCTCTACGAGTGCCTGCACGTGGTGCACCGGCTGATGGCGCCGTTGATGCCATTCTTGTCTGAAGCCATTTATCAGAACCTGGTGCGGTCGGTGGACGGTGACGCGCCCGTGAGTGTGCACATGGCCGACTGGCCCGGTGTCGAGGTGGCAAAGCAGAATCGCGCGCTCATCGATCAATTCGACGTCGTGCAGCGGGTTGTCGGACTGGGACGATCTGCGCGCAACGATACGCGCCTGCGCGTTCGTCAACCTCTCAAACGCCTGCTGGTGAGGGTGCCCGACGCCGCCGCCGCCGAGGCCGTGAAACGCCATCGCGGTCAGGTCCTCGAAGAGCTGAACGTCAAGCATCTGGAGTTGGTTGCCGGCGATGCCGAGCTGGTCAGCTATCGGCTCAAGCCGAATCTTCCACGCATCGGGAAACGCTACGGCAAACGCATCCCCGCCATCCGGAGCGCGCTCGCAGAGGCCGACGCCGGGCGAATCGCGTCATTGGCGGCGGCCGGTGAGGGTTTCGAGCTCGCGGTGGGCGACGAGTCCATCCGTTTCGAGGCCGAGGACGTGCTGGTGGAAAGCGTTGCCGCGGAAGGTTATGCCTGTGCGGAGGAGGGCGGCTACCTGGTTGGTCTGGACACGCGCCTGGATGACGCTCTGCGCGAGGAGGGTCTTGCCCGGGAGCTGGTGCGCACGGTGCAGGAGGCACGCAAGCAGGCGGGTCTGGAGGTTTCAGACCGTATCGTGCTGCGGGTCACGGGAAGCGACGCCGTCGAAGCGGCCGTCGCTGGCCACCGCGATTTCCT
>CAXMNG010000039.1:0-14167 GCA_964194585.1 Salibacteraceae bacterium
CACGCTGACCCAGCAGCTGGCGAAGGGCTATTTTCTGTCGGGGAATCGCACCTGGTGGCGCAAGCTCAACGATGCCGTCATCGCGCTGATCCTGGAGGCGCACTACGACAAGGCGGAAATTCTCGAAGCCTATGTCAACGAGGTGTATCTGGGCCAGGATCGCCAGCGTGCGATTCACGGCTTCGGTCTGGCGGCGCATTTTTACTTCGGTCGGGATCTGGATGCGTTGCAGTTGTCGGAGCTGGCGCTGCTGGTAGCCGTAGTGCGCGGACCGTCTTACTACAATCCGCGGCGTCACCCCCGGCGCGCGACCAAGAGACGCAATCTGGTGCTCGAGCAAATGCGCGATCTCGGCGTCATCACCGCCGCTCGTGCTGAACGGGCCAAGTCGCTACCGCTGGGTGTTATCGCGGCGAGCCGCGGCACCTCGCGCTATCCGGCCTTCGTGGATCTGGTGCGGCGCCAGCTGCGCCGCGACTATCGGGACGAGGATCTGCGTGGTGAGGGCTTGCGCATTTTCACGACCCTGGATCTACGCACCCAGCGCATCGCCGAGCGCGCGCTGGAGAAGCGAATTGCGCGCCTGGAGCGCAACAAAGGCGGCGGCGAAGGTGTGCTCGAGGGCGCCATCATCGTCACCGCCCCCCAGAGCGGCGAAGCATTGGCCGTGGTGGGTGGGCGCCACCGGGGCAGGGCGGGCTTCAACCGTGCTCTGGACGCCGTGCGCCCGGTGGGTTCCCTGATAAAGCCGGCGGTTTATCTCGCCGCGCTGGAGCAACCGCGACGCTATACGCTGGCGAGCCGGCTACTGGACGAGCCCATCAGCATTCGCGCTACGACGGGAATGCCGTGGCGGCCGAAGAACTACGACGACAGGGTGCACGGGCGAGTTTCACTCTACGAAGCGCTGGTGAAGTCGTACAATCTGGCAACCGTGCGGCTGGGGATGGAGGTCGGGCTCGACGAGGTAACGGACAGCCTGCAACGCCTGGGCGTCGAGCGGCCACTGGATCCATTTCCATCGCTGCTTCTCGGTGCCGCGGAGCTGTCGCCGGTAGAGGTCACGCAGATGTACCAGACTCTGGCGGGCGGAGGGTTTCGCGTGCCATTGCGGGCCATTCGGGAAGTGACCTCGGCGAGGGGCGAGCCGCTGTCGCGCTACCCGCTGTCGGTGCAGCAGGCTTTCGAACCTGGACCGGTGTTTCTGGTGGTGGAAGCGATGCGCGGCGTCATGAGCGAGGGTACCGGGCGATCGGCGCGGGCGCGATTGGGCGCGGGCCTGGTGACGGCGGGCAAGACCGGTACCACGGATGATTTGCGTGACAGCTGGTTTGCGGGGTTCACCGAGGATCTTCTCGCGGTGGTGTGGTTGGGGCACGACGACAACACGCCGGCGGGATTGAGCGGTGCTGAAGGTGCGCTTCAGGTATGGATCGACATGATGAAATCCCTGGGACCGCGCTCGCTCGCGTCACAGACGCCGAGCGGCGTGGAGTGGGCCTGGACCGACCTGCGGCGGGGGCTGATCACCGAGACCGAGTGTCCCGGAGCCGTGCGCTTTCCCTATATGCGCGGCTCGCAGCCCCGGCGCGTTCGTTGCGGCGGTTTACGCGCCGGCGCTGCGCCGGCGCAACCGGGTTGAACACTCAGGGCCCCGTGACAGGGGGAGTAGCCAGCGACACCATGGGCCACAAAATTCGCGTGAGCCGTTCGTTGCTCTTCATGCTGACAGCCGTACTGATGACGGCCGCCTGCAGCCGTGGAGGCATAGCGCCGGTGGTGGAACGCAGCACCGCCGAATCCGCCAGCGGCCGGTCCGCGAGCATCTCCGGCGGCAGCGCCGGACCGGAGATCTCTGACGGCGACTGGACGGCGACGGTACGACCCCTCGGGGACCCGGGCAGCACCGCCAGCCGGGAGCTTCCCACGACTGCAGGGACGCAAGAGGTAGAGCAGCGCCGGGAGCGGCTGCCGAGCCAAGAGCCGGTAGCAGTCGCGGCGCCGAGCACCGGGCCGACGCCGGCTTCCAGCGGAGCTGGCCAGGCCCCGTTGCCGGCGTCATCCGGAGCCGGTCGGGCCGCCGCACCCGCGTCCGGCGGGGCTGGAGCGGCCGCGAATCCGGCCGTGGTGAGTCTTCTGAATACCGCCAGCGCACAATCCCGGGCCGGTGATCACGCGCGTGCCGCTGCCACCCTGGAGCGCGCCATCACCATCGAGCCGAATAACGCCTGGTTGTGGCACCGTCTGGCCGGCACGCGCCTGGCGGAGGGCCGCCTGGAGCAAGCGGCTTCGCTGGCGGCTAAATCTAACTCCCTGGCGACGGCCGATCGCAGCCTTCAGGCAGACAATTGGAAGCTCATCGCCCAGGTGCGTCGCCGCCAGGGCGACACCGGTGGCGCGGCTGCCGCCGAGGCCCAGGCCGCCAGTCTCTCGAATTGATCCCGGGATCCGGGCTAGCCCCGGTCTTCCTCGAAATTCTGTGTCGTATAGCGCCAGGCGCTGTATCCGGTGGCAGTGGCCTGCATGCCGGCTTTCTTTTTCAATGCAGCCAGAAAAGCCCGGCCGTCCGAGAACGACGACCAGACCGTGGGTAGAAAAGTCGCACGTTGGTCGCCGATCTCGATCAGCAGGCCGTCCACCTGCGGGCGCAACGAGGCGCTCAGGCCATCGTCGGAGTCGAAACCCACGGGCTCCAGCGCCGAAAGAATGGAAATGTGGATGTGCAGTTCGGTGAGCTCGTTGTGCTCCAGGGGACTGAAGCGCGCGTCGGAGAAGGCCGCCGCATAGGCGTGCCGGGAAACGTCGGCGACCAGTGGCCGATGGGCCCTCAAGCTGCCGATACAGCCGCGCAGGGCATCGCTGATATTCAGGGTGACGAAGGTGCAGGCAATTTGCCGTAACGGCGCCACGTAGTCGTCGGCCATCACTTCCGGCGCCTCGGCGTGCACGAGTCCGTGACCGATGGCGTCGCGTGCCATTTTCAACAAGGTTTTCTGCCCGCTTTCGTCGACCGTCATGTCAATGCGTAGGCGCCGTAGCCGACGACCCTGGAACGGTCGCCGGCGGTGTCTCCGGAATTGCGCAGGTCCAGGGTGGTCACATCCAGCGCGTGATCGTGTGCTATTTTCATCAAGCCGTTGATTGCCCGGCAGCCGCAGGCCTGTTGGGGGCTTATATCCCGGTCGAGGCTCTCTATGGCGAGGGTGGTTTCCCGGTCGACGCGGTTGGCGGTCTCGTAGTCGAGGAAATGGCTGAGATCGGAACTCACCACGATGAGCACATCCCGGCGATCCCAGAAGCTCTCGATGACCTCCGCCACCTCGTCGGTTGTGGCATCGCCGACCACCACCGGAATGAGGAGAAAGTCGTCGAGGACGGCACGCAGAAATGGCAGATGAACTTCGAGACTGTGCTCCTGGGCATGGGCCTGGTCGAGCACGGTCACCTGGGGCAGGCGCAGCAACTCCCGGCAGGCCCCGGTGTCGATGGCGACGTCGCCGACGGGTGTCGCATAGCCCTCGGCACTGGACAGGGCCAGGCCGGCGAAGGGTACCCGGTGACTGGGACCCAGGAGCAGGACCCGGCGCCAGGTCTCCGGCCGCGCGCGCAGCTGGCGGTAGGCGGAGGCCGCCACCGGTCCGGAATAGATGTATCCGGCATGGGGCGCGATCAGCGCCCGGGGCACGGTGGATGAAGGTGGCGCGGCATCCAGGAACTCGCCTACCATATGGGAGAGTTCCCGCGAGTCAGCCGGGTAGAAGAGACCGGCCACAGCCGCTTGCCGAACAGTGGGCACGCTTGAATTCCGTGGCATTCGCATCTATCTACAAATTATAGCTGCTCGCCCTCCGGCTCATGCCCATGAATCAGCTCGAAACCATCAACAGCGATACCGTGACCACGGACTATTGGCACAGGCTGGCCGATGGCCGCATCCAGTGCGATCTGTGCCCGCGGGCCTGCAAGCTGCGTGAAGGCCAGCGGGGCCTGTGTTTCGTACGCGCGCGGGAGCAAGACGGCATCGTGCTCAAGACCTACGGGCGCTCCAGTGGCTTCTGTGTGGATCCGATAGAGAAGAAGCCCCTCAATCATTTTCTTCCCGGCACACCGGTGCTCTCCTTCGGTACCGCCGGTTGCAACCTGGCCTGCAAATTCTGCCAGAACTGGGACATGAGCAAGTCACGGGAAATGGATACCCTGGCCGACAGCGCGAGCCCCGAGTCCCTCGCCCGCGCGGCGCGGCGACTGGGCTGCCGCAGCATCGCGTTCACCTACAACGACCCGGTGATATTCATGGAGTACGCGGTGGATGCTGCCCAGGCCTGCCAGGAGCAGGGCATCCGCTCGGTGGCCGTCACCGCCGGCTACATCTGCGATGCACCGCGGGAGAAGCTCTTTCGGCACATGGATGCCGCCAACGTGGATCTCAAGGCATTTACCGAGCGCTTTTACTACAAGATCACGGGCGCGCATCTGGCGCCGGTGTTGGAGACATTGCGCTATCTCAAGCACGAAACCGACGTGTGGCTGGAGATTGCGACTCTGCTCATTCCCGGAGAGAACGATTCCGATGCGGAGCTCGAGGAGCTCACCCGGTGGGTCGCCGAGGAGCTGGGCAACGACGTGCCGCTGCACTTCACGGCCTTTCACCCGGACTGGAAGATGCGCGACATCGCCCACACACCGCCAGGAACCCTCACCCGTGCGCGGGCCATCGGCGTCGCCGCCGGCCTGCGCTACGTTTATACCGGCAATGTCCACGATCGTGCCGGCGGGACGACCTATTGCCATCATTGCCAGGCGCCTTTGATCGTGCGCGACTGGTACGTGCTGCACGCCTGGAACCTCGATGAGCAAGGCCGATGCCGGCAGTGCGCCACGCCCTGCGCAGGCATCTTCGACGGCTCTCCGGGGAGTTGGGGCGCGCGGCGCCTGCCCGTGTCCCTGGCGGGCTAGCGGCGGAACGCGGATGGGGACAGATTTGAAATCTGTCCCCGGCACTGTTTGGCTGCAACGTGGGTCGTCTTGTAAAGGCGCTGGGCCGAAGCTAGTATGTGCCGCAACCGGTGCGGGGTGGAGCAGTCTGGCAGCTCGTCGGGCTCATAACCCGAAGGTCGCAGGTTCAAATCCTGCCCCCGCTACCATTGTCACGAAGCCCCGGTTACGGGGCTTTTTTTGCTTCTGATGTTGGCTGGCGTTCGCGAAAACGCTACAATTATCAGTTGTCTATCTAAGGAGAGAGGATCGAAGTGGGCCATGCGCCCACTTTTGTTTTGTGGGTCGGTCATGGGCGAGCCGGGCAATCGATTGAACGCACTCATCGGACCCGCCGTCGAGGGCATGGGCTATGAGTTTGTCGGCGCGGAGTATAAGCGGCGCCGGGACCATTCCCTGCTGCGGGTGTACATCGATAGTGACGCGGGAATATCCGTGGACGATTGTGCCCGCGTCAGCGACCAGCTGGGTGGCTTGCTGGATGTGGAAAACCCCATTCAGGAAGCATACAGCCTGGAAGTGTCGTCACCGGGTTTCGACCGGCCGTTGTTTTTCGAGCGCCACTTCGATCGTTTTCGAGGTGCGAAGATTCGCGTGAAGATGGACGTGCCAGTGGCAGGTAGGCGAAATTTCACGGGAATACTCGATGGCTGCCGGGATGGCGCCGTCATCTTGTTGCAGGATGGTGAGGAGCACGCCTTACCCCTGGAGGACATCGGCACTGCCAGGCTGATTCCCGAACCATGAATGTGCTGCGGTGAACGATGACTAAAGAGATTTTAGCGGTCGTAGAAGTCGTCTCGAACGAGAAGGGTGTAGCCAAGGAGATTATCTTCGAGGCTCTCGAGGCTGCGCTCGCCAGCGCCACCCGCAAGCGTCACCCGGAAGAGGTGGACGTGCGCGTGGCGATCGATCGGGAAACCGGTGAGTACGATACTTTCCGCCGTTGGGAAGTCGTCGACGACGACGCGATCGTCTTATCGGCCGACGAGCTCCCGGAGCCGGTGGTCGATGCTGACACGGGGACTGGCGGCGAAGGAGAAGAAGAGGAGGCCGAAGGACCGCGGGTCTTCTCGCCGAAGACGGAAATCCTTTTGAGCGAGGCGATAAAGCTGACGCCCGACATCAGCTCCGGTGACTACATCGAGGAACCCATCGATTCGGTGGACTTCGGCCGTATAGCCGCGCAGACCGCCAAGCAGGTGATCGTCCAGAAAGTGCGCGAGGCGGAGCGGGCCCAGGTGGTCGAGGCCTATCAGGACCGTGTAGGCGAGCTCGTGATGGGGGTCGTCAAGCGCGTCGATCGCGGTAACGTGATTATCGATCTGGGCGGCAATGCCGAGGCGATGATCAGCCGTGACGAGCTGATTCCCCGGGAGCTGGTGCGGCCCGGTGATCGACTACGGGGATATTTGCGCGAGGTGCGATCGGAGATCCGCGGGCCGCAACTCTTCGTCAGTCGTACGGCGCCGGAGCTGATGATTCAGCTGTTCACGCTGGAGGTGCCCGAAATCGGTGAGGGACTCATCGAGGTGATGGGCTGTGCCCGGGATCCCGGGTCTCGAGCCAAGATCGGGGTGCGCTCATTGGTTCCGCGCATCGATCCGGTGGGAGCATGCGTCGGCATGCGCGGGTCGCGGGTGCAGGCAGTATCGAACGAGCTGGCCGGCGAGCGCGTCGACATTATTCTATGGGATGAGGATCCGGCCAAATACGTCATCAACGCGATGTCCCCCGCCGAGGCGGTATCCATCGTCGTTGATGAGGACTCCCAGTCCATGGACGTGGCGGTGCACGAGGAGCAGCTCTCTCAAGCCATCGGCCGGGGTGGCCAGAACGTTCGCCTTGCGAGCCAGCTGACCGGTTGGGAGCTCAACGTGATGACCGAACTCCAGGCGCAGGAGAAGAGCGAGGTAGAGACCGAGCGCGTGCTCAAGATTTTCATGGAGAAGCTCGCCGTGGATGAAGAGGTGGCGATGATTCTCGTGCAGGAAGGGTTTTCCGGGATCGATGAGGTTGCCTACGTGCCGGAGGCGGAAATGCTCGGGA
This sequence comes from Salibacteraceae bacterium, assembly GCA_964194585.1. Taxonomy (GTDB): domain Bacteria; phylum Pseudomonadota; class Gammaproteobacteria; order HK1; family HK1; genus JAABYT01. Next base: position 7,045 of record CAXMNG010000039.1, read on the forward strand.
TCGAGGAGTTTGATGCGGACATGGTCAACGAGCTGCAATCCAGGGCCCGCGATGCATTGCTCGCCCGGGAGATTGCCAGTGAGGAGGGCATCACCGATGCGCCTCCCGCCGAGGATCTTCTCGCGCTCGAGGGAATGGACAGCGAGCTCGCGGCAACGCTCGCTCGTCGTGGCGTTATCACGCGCGAGGATCTGGCCGACCAGTCGGTGGGGGACGTGCTGGACATCACCGACATCGGAGAGGAACGTGCCGGCGTGCTCATCATGAAGGCACGAGAGATCTGGTTCGCGGACGAGAATCCGGAAGGCTCGAGCGACGAAGGAACCGGCGCCGAGGCGTCAACGAGCCCGGGTAGCTAGAGGCAGGCATATGTCGGAAGTCACTGTTCGAGAGCTGGCAGAAGTCGTAGGGATCCCCGTGGATCGCCTGCTGGTGCAGCTAGGCAAGTCCGGATTGCCGCACACCGATGCCGATGAAAGACTCAACGAACAGGACAAAGCCCAGCTTCTCGGTCATCTTCGGGAACTGCACGGCGGCGGTGAAGGCGACACGAGCGCGCCGCGCAAGATCACGCTCAAGCGAAAATCAGTCAACGAGCTGAAGGTCTCTACCCAGGGCCGCAAGAAAACCATTACGGTGGAAGTGCGCAAGCGCCGCACCTACCTTCGCAATCCGGAGAAACAGGCCGTCGAATCCGTCCCTGCCGGTAGCGGTGACGAGGCGGAGCGTATGGAGGCGGCCAAGCAAGCACTGCACGACGAGGCCAAGCGCCGTCACCAGGAAATCGACGAGCGGCTGCGCGCAGAAGAAGAGAACCGCGAGAAGGAGGAGACGGCGCGTCAGAAAGAGGAGATCGAAAAACGCAAGGTCGCGGCAGAAGAGTGGGCGCGCGAGCAGGAAAAAGATACAGAAAGGAAGAGGGAAGAGGAACTACAGGCCAGCGCCAGCGCCAGCGCCAGCGAAGAATCCGATGCTGCGCGCGCCAAGGCCGAAGCGACACTCGCTGCCGAGCAGGCGGCCGCGGTATCGGCGAAGAGAGGCGATACTCGCAAGCCCGACCGCGGCGCCAAAAGAGGTGACAAACCGAAGCACGGCCGCACCGAATTGCACGTGGCGAGCGAAAAGAGCGGTCGCCGTCGCAAGAAACCCAAGGCGCGTCCGGTCATCAAGGCGTCGCCCTCACGCCATGGCTTCGAACTGCCGACGGCGCCGGTCGTTCGTGAGGTCTCCATCCCGGAAACTATATCGGTGTCCGAGCTTGCGCAGAGAATGACCATTAAATCCTCCGAGCTCATCAAGGCAATGATGAATCTCGGAACCATGGTTACCATAAACCAGGTCATCGACCAGGATACCGCCGCCATCGTCGTCGAAGAGCTCGGCCACACGCCGGTGATGTTCAAAGAGGACTCGGTCGAGGATGATCTGGTTCAGGAAGGCGCCGACGACCGTCCGTTGGTACCACGTTCTCCCGTGGTCACGATCATGGGACATGTGGATCACGGCAAGACGTCGTTGCTCGATTTTATTCGCCGCACCAAGGTCGCCGACGGAGAAGCGGGCGGCATCACACAGCACATCGGTGCGTATCATGTCGAGACGGACAAGGGCACGGTGAGCTTTCTGGATACGCCGGGCCATGCCGCGTTCACTGCCATGCGCGCGCGGGGCGCCAAGGTGACGGATATCGTCGTGCTCGTCGTGGCCGCGGATGACGGCGTCATGCCCCAGACCGTCGAGGCAATCCAGCACGCTCGCGCGGCGGAGGTCCCCATCATCGTCGCGGTCAACAAGATCGACAAGCCCGACGCCGACCCGGAACGCATCAGGCAAGGCCTGGCCAATCACGAGGTTATTCCGGAGTCCTGGGGTGGCGACACGATTTTCGTAAACGTTTCGGCCAAGACCGGTGAAGGCGTGGAGGAGTTGCTCGAGTCGATCGTTCTTCAGTCGGAAGTATTGGAATTGAAGGCGCCGGACTCCGGCCCTGCCCACGGTGTCGTGATTGAATCGCGGCTCGACAGGGGCCGTGGCCCCGTGGCTTCCGTGCTCGTGCAGTCCGGCTTGCTCGAAAAGGGCGATATCATTCTCACCGGCCAGGAATTCGGACGTGTGCGCGGTCTGTATGATCAGGCTGGCCAGGAAACCGAACAGGCGGGGCCGTCCATTCCCGTGGAGGTGCTGGGGCTCTCTGGAACGCCGAAGGCCGGCGACGAGGCCACGGTTGTTCCCGATGACCGCAAGGCGCGGGAAATCGCTCAGTTCCGTCAGGTCAAGGATCGCGAATTGCGCCTGGCTCGCCAGCAGGCGGCGAAGCTCGACAACGTCTTCGATCAGATGACCGAGGGTAAGGTCGACGTTCTTAATATCGTCATCAAGGCAGATGTGCAGGGGTCGGTGGAGGCGCTTCGAGACTCCCTCACCGAGCTTTCCATTGATGAAGTAAGGGTCAACGTCGTGACTGCCGCCACTGGTGGCATCAGTGAAACGGACGTGAACCTCGCCATTGCATCCAAGGCCATCGTCATCGGCTTCAACGTGCGCGCGGATGCGGCGGCACGCAGAATTATCGAAAACGAAGGTGTGGATCTTCACTATTTCAGCGTCATCTACGAGGTTATCGATACCGTAAAGCAAGCGATCAGCGGCATGCTGTCGCCGGAAGTGCGCGAAGAAATAATCGGCATCGCCGAAGTTCGCGACGTGTTTCGATCCAAAAAGCTCGGTGCCATCGCCGGCTGTATCGTCAGCGAAGGTGTCGTACGCCGCAGCAGTCCCATTCGCGTTCTGCGAGACAGCGTCGTCATCTATGAAGGCGAGCTCGAGTCACTTCGCCGCTTCAAAGACGACGTGAGCGAGGTCAAGTCCGGCACCGAGTGCGGGATCGGTGTGAAAAACTATGACGACGTAAAAGTCGGCGACCAGATCGAAGTATTCGAACGAACGCTCGTCGAGCGCACGATCTGAGTGTCCTGTCGAAGCCAGAATACACGGCCCCCGTGTGGGTCATAGCATGGGCCAAGAGATGGGCCAAGAGATGGGCATTAGGGACTACAGCCGTTCGGAGCGGGTCGCTGATCAGATTCAGCGCGAAGTTGCCGAAATCATCGCCCGGGAGCTGGAGGATCCCCGCATCGGGCGGGTGACGGTGTCCGGATCGTCGCTTTCCAAGGATCTTTCCAATGCAACGCTCTACATCACGATGCCCGCGGATGGCGACGTGCAGCGTGCTCTCGAGGGGCTCAATCGTGCCAGTGGATTCGTCCGCAGACGGCTGGGTCAGCGGGTGCGGATGCGTTATGTACCACGACTGCGCTTCGCCCACGACGAGACGCTCGATCGCGCAACCCGCGTGGGCGAGCTGATAGACGCGGCGATTCGCACCGATAGCGATTCCGCCGATGAAACCCGGGAGGACAGTTGACATGGGCCGGCGGCGTAGACACGGACGTGATCTGACCGGCATCGTCTTGCTGGACAAGCCCGTTGGGCTGGGTTCGACGCAAGCGCTGCAACGGGTGAAGAACCTGTTCCAGGCGCGTAAGGCCGGTCATACGGGCAGTCTGGACCGGTTGGCGAGCGGTCTGCTGCCCTTGTGCTTCGGGGAAGCGACGAAAATCTCGGGATTTCTTCTCGGTGCCGACAAACGCTATCGATCGACGTTCCGGCTCGGTGTCGTGACCAACACCGGTGATGCGGAAGGCGAAGTGATCGAGCGCCACGAACCTCCGCAGCTCGACGAACGGAAAATCCTGCGCGTACTGGCGGAATTCACTGGCGAGATCCAACAGGTGCCGCCCATGCATTCCGCCATCAAGCACCAGGGGCAGCGTTTGTACAAGCTCGCCCATCAGGGACTCACGGTCGAGCGCCAACCACGGAGCGTGACTATCCATCGGCTCGAGCTGCTGGGGTTTGGCGACGGGCGTCTGCGTGTGGAGGTGGATTGCTCCAAGGGAACCTATATTCGTACCCTCGCCGAGGACATCGGCAAGCGCCTGGGGTGCGGGGCCAGCGTCGAGAGCCTGCATCGCTTCGGGGCCGGGCCCTTCGATGCCAAGGACATGGTAGCCCTTGGTGAGCTCGAAGAACGTGCCGAACGGGGGCTCGACGCCTTGGATGAACTGCTCCTGCCCATGGAGGCGGCGGTGGCCCACTGGCCGGGAGTCAGCTTGCCCGACGCGGTCGCCTATTATCTGCGGCGCGGCCAGCCGGTGCTCGTTCCCCATGCCCCGACAGAGGGGTGGGTGCGGATCTTCGCGGGTGGCGATCGCTTCGTGGGTATCGGCGAGGTTCTCGACGACGGCCGCGTGGCCCCCAGAAGACTCATGAATGCCAGTTGAAAGTCATCAGCAATCATGCGCTTATGGATAAGCACGAATACCTCCCCGCCCTTGTTAGGGCAACCGCGTGAGAGTAGAATTCGCGGCCTAAAATTTGAGCACGGGAACGATTGAGCGATGTCGATAAGCGTCATGCAGAAGCAAGAAGTTGTTACGGAGTACCAGCGCGGCAATGGCGATACTGGATCGCCGGAAGTTCAGGTGGCGCTGCTATCGACGCGCATTCAGAATCTGACCGATCATTTCAAGGCTCACATTCACGATCACCACTCGCGTCGTGGCTTGCTGAAGATGGTCAGCCAACGCCGCAAGTTGCTCGACTATTTGAAGGACAAGGACGTTGATCGCTACCGAGATCTGATCACCCGCTTGGGCCTTCGCCGGTGATGCCATCGCCGATGGTGGCATTCGGCAACCCACAACTTCATCAATGAATCCGTCGCCGGCCCGGGCTCGCGACGCCGCTGAACGTTCCCAGCGTACATTCCAAAGGTAATCCATGACAGCCATCAAAAAGTCCGTCCGCTACGGCGCCCACGATCTGGTCCTCGAAACGGGGGAAATCGCCCGTCAGGCATCCGGCGCGGTTCTCGCCAGCCTCGGTGACACAATCGTACTGGTAACCGTGGTAGGCAACCCCAACTCCGATTCCAATCGCGGTTTCTTCCCTTTAACCGTCGATTATCAAGAAAAAACCTACGCCGCCGGCAAAATCCCCGGCGGTTTTTTCAAGCGCGAAGGACGTCCTGCCGAAAAGGAAACCCTCACGTGTCGCTTGATCGACCGACCCCTGCGACCCTCTTTCCCGAAGGGTTTCAAGCAGGAGGTGCAGGTCATCGCAACCGTGATGTCGCTGGATCCGGAAATCGATCCGGACATTCCCGCGCTCATCGGCGCGTCGGCGGCGGTGTCGATTTCCGGCATGCCCTTCAGCGGCCCCATCGGCGCGGCGCGGGTCGGTTATATCGACGGCAAGTACGTACTGAATCCCACTTTGACTCAGCTCGGCGAGTCGGGCCTCAATCTGGTCGTTGCCGGAACCGAGAACGCCGTGCTGATGGTGGAATCCGAGGCCAAGGGTCTACCCGAAAGCGTCATGTTGGACGCCGTGCTCCATGGTCACGAACAGATGCAGGCGGTAATCGGTCTCATTCGTGAGCTCAAGGAAGAAGCGGGCAAGCCCGCATGGGATTGGAAGGCGGAACCGGACGACGAGGCACTCGCCGAGCGCGTTGCCGCCAGCGCGACGCACGCGCTCAGCGAAGCTTATCGTATTGCCGACAAGCTCGAGCGGCAGGGGCGCGTGTTCGACGTTAGAAACCAGACCATCGAGGAGTTGTCAGGCGGCGACGACAGTCAATGGGAAGCGAGCGAGGTCGTCGGAGCATTCTCGCAGCTCGAGAAGAGCATCGTGCGCGGTTGGATTCTCGCCGGCGAAGAGCGCATCGACGGTCGCCATACCAATACGGTGCGCCCTATCACGACCCGGGTCGGTGTGCTGCCTCGTACCCACGGTTCGGCCCTGTTTACACGCGGGGAGACACAGGCCATCGTGGTCACCACCCTCGGCACCGGACGTGACGCGCAGATCATCGATGCCATCGAGGGCGAGCGGCGTGAGCCGTTCATGATGCACTACAATTTTCCGCCCTTCTGCGTCGGGGAGACCGGACGGGTTGGATCGCCCAAGCGGCGGGAGATCGGTCACGGCCGGCTTGCCAAGCGCGGCATCGTCGCGGTGATGCCGGATCTCACCGAAGAGTTTCCCTACGTCGTGCGCGTGGTATCGGAAGTCACCGAGTCGAACGGCTCGAGTTCCATGGCGAGTGTATGCGGCACGAGCATGGCGTTGATGGATGCCGGTGTACCCATCAAGGCGCCAGTGGCCGGTATTGCGATGGGCCTCATCAAGGAAGGGGAGAAGTACGTCGTGCTCTCCGACATCATGGGCGACGAGGATCATCTCGGCGACATGGACTTCAAGGTTGCGGGCACCAGCGAAGGCGTCACGGCGCTGCAGATGGACATCAAGATCGACGGGATCACCCGGGAGATCATGCAGGAGGCGCTCGACCAGGCCCACGAGGGCAGGCTGCACATACTCGATGAGATGGCAAAATCCATCAGCGAGCCCCGTTCCGAGATGTCGGAATACGCGCCTCGCATCATCAGCATCAAAATTCACCCCGACAAGATCCGTGACGTCATCGGCAAGGGCGGCTCCACCATACGCTCGATCACGGAGGAAACCGGTACCACCATCGATATTACGGACGATGGCATGGTCAAGATCGCGTCGGTGGACAACGCGGCCGGACAGGAAGCGAAGCGCCGCATCGAGCAGATCACTGCCGATGTGGAGGTGGGAATGATCTACGAAGGCCGCGTTGCCAAGCTCATGGACTTCGGTGCCTTCGTCAACATACTGCCAGGCAAGGATGGTCTGGTGCATATCTCCCAGATTTGCGAAGAGCGTGTCGAGAAGGTCAGCGACAAGCTGAGTGAAGGCGATCGCGTCCGAGTCAAGGTTCTGGAAGTCGACCGCCAGGGGCGCATTCGACTGAGCATGAAGGCTATCAGCGAAAACTAGGTGGAGGGGGAGGGGACAGATTTCAAATCTGTCCCCTTTGCTGTTATTACTGGCGATTCTCATCGCATCCTGTGCCGACGATCCCGGTTCCCTGTATCTGGCGGCGCAGAAAGGTTCACTCGAGGAAGTACAGCGCTTTGTCGCCGATGGCGCTGATATCGACGAGCAAGATTCCGGCGGATTTACCGCG
>CAXMNG010000040.1:0-12660 GCA_964194585.1 Salibacteraceae bacterium
GAGGGTCGCGGCCGCGTAGGCACCGAGTCCTGCCGTGGCGATCAGAAACAGCACGATCACGGTGCCGGCGCGGCGTTGGACGCGAGCCACCAATGCCGCGGCATGGCGGCCGAGATACTCGTCGATGGAGCCTATCAGCGGTCGAAAACCGGGCTCGGACGGCGTAGGTGTCATGTTGCTCAAGGCTCGGCAGGTCCTCACAGCGCGGTCGGCCGGGAAGCAAACCGCCGCGCGCGGTGCAGAATATAGAAATCGATGCTCCAGGAAAAGCCAATTGGATGATGTGGTCCGTGACGCGTGGCTTGTTTCAATTGGCCGCCCGAGCTGGCACGATAGCCGCGCGTCACCGACGGCCACGATGCGTCCGTCGTCAGGGGACCTGGAAGAAGCATAAGCACGAGAATCGATGACTACGCTTGTTACAGGCGCCACCGGCTTTCTTGGATCCGCTGTCGCCCGGGCCCTGTTGGACCGAGGCGAGGCGGTCCGCGTGCTGGTGCGGCGCGAAAGCGACCGGCGCAATATCGACAGCCTGGATGTGGAGCTGGCGGAGGGTAACCTCAACGATCCGCAATCCCTGCGAAATGCGGTGAAGGGCTGTCGGACCCTCTATCATGCAGCTGCCGACTACCGTCTTTGGGTAAAAGACCCCAAGGAACTCTACGATACGAACGTCGCCGGCACCAGGGCGCTGCTGCGCTCGGCGTCTGAGGCCGGAGTCGAGCGCATCGTTTACACCAGCAGCGTCGCCACCCTCGGCCGCGAACCCTCCGGCCGTCCCGCCGACGAGCAGACCCCGGTGACCATCGACGACATGACGGGTCACTACAAGCGTTCCAAGTTTCTGGCCGAGGAGGACGTCAATCGGCTGGTGCGCGATGAAGAGATCCCCGTTGTCATCGTCAATCCATCCACCATCATCGGACCCAGGGACATTCGCCCTACGCCCACCGGGCGCATGGTCGAGGAGGCGGCGCGGGGAAAAATACCGGCCTTCGTCGATACCGGCCTCAACGTCGTGCACGTGGACGACATGGCCATCGGCCATGTGCAGGCCTACGAGCACGGGAAAGTCGGGGAGCGCTACGTTCTCGGCGGCGATGACATGATGTTTCGTGAAATTCTCGCGGAGATCGCTTCCCTGGTGGGCCGCCGGCCGCCGCGCATTCGTCTACCCCGTGCCGCGGTTCTACCTGTGGCTTATGTCGCGGAGTTTGCCGCGCGCATCCGCGGTTGAGCTGTCGAGCCCCTCATTACCGTCGATGGAATAAAGATGTCGAAGACATTCATGTTCTTCTCTTCCGAGAAAGCCAGGCAGGACATCGGCTACTCGCCGCGCCCGGGGCGGGAAGCATTGGCCGACGCTGTCGAATGGCTGCGCGTCCACAAGTTGTGACTTCGGTCCCACGCATCTGTGGTCTTCACACTAAAGTAAACACTCGCAGCGACCGAGAGAGAACTAGAGCACTTCATCCTCATCGGGAGCTGTCGTGAGATTCCGGCCGGCCCAACTGACTGCCAGCATTACCCATATTCTGAGCGCTTTCGCCCTGTGCACGCTGCTCGCCGTCGTTCCGGTGCACGCATATGGTACGCCGGGGCCCGTTTCGCACGATGCCGATGGGCTTTCCATCAAGAGACACTTTTTCGTCCTGAACGGTCTTCGCCGGGTGGCGGGACAGTGGGGCGAGCTGTCTGTTCCGGAGAACCGTAATGACCCGCGCAGCAGGCAGATCAATGTGACCTTCGGCCGGTTGCCGGGTACCGGCAGCACCGCGGGCGAACCGATATTCTTCATCGCCGGCGGTCCCGGCGCCTCCGGCATCGGATCCTTCGCCGGCAATGCCGAGTGGTTGCTGCCCCTCAGGCAGTTCGGAGATGTGGTCCTGGTGGAACAACGTGGCACCGGGTTCAGCCGGCCGCGGTTGGATTGCGCGGAACGCTGGGATTTCCCGATATCGGCGCCTCTGAAGCGCGCCCAACTCATTGAGGCGGCACGCCAGCGTTTTGCCGCCTGCCGCCGCGCCTGGCAGGCCGAAGGCGTCGATCTTGCAGGTTACAACACGGTCGCCTACGCGCGGGACATCGTCGCCGTAGCGGATGCCCTTGCGTACCGGCGTTTCGCCGTCATCGCATTCAGCTACGGCAGCCAGATTGCACTGGAACTCTTGCGCTCGCACTCGGAGCGACTCTCGCGAGCAGTGCTGCTGGGCGTCATGGGACCATCGGATTCGCTGCGAAATCCGCTCGATCACGATGCGGTGCTCGGTAGAGCGGCAGCGTTGCTGAGCGAAGATGCCGCAGCCAACCTATACCCCGATCTGGTGGCGTCTACCGCCGACGTCATCGCCATGCTCCGCCGCCGCCCCGTCGAGGTGTCCATCGCCGAGCGGGAAGGCGGGGAACCCATCGAGTTCGTCCTCGATGAGCTTGCCTATCGTCGCCAGATGGTGACGCGGCTGGGAATTCGCCGTGAGCTGGCGATGCTGCCGCGCTTCAATCACGCTCTGCTGAGCGGCGAAGACAGGGAATGGATGCAGTCGGAACTGCTCAACCGGTTTCGAGGGCTTCTTTGGATGCGCAAGGGCCCGTTGACCATGCGCAGCGCCGCCCAGCATTACGCCACCGTATGTGCGGCCGCCGACCCCACGCCGCGCGCCTACGTGCCGCCGGACTGCGTGCTCGGTCATACTTTCCATCCGGCGCTGCCGGAAGCCTGCGACGCGTGGCAGGTGCCGAACCTCGGTGACGGATTCCGCGAGCCGCCACGATCCGATGTGCCGGTGCTGATGTTCAGCGCCGATCTCGATACCAAGACTCCCATGGCACAGGCGCAACGCCTTTTGCCTTCCTTGAGCAATGCGCGCCACATCGTGCTTACCAATGCCGGGCACGACGATCTCCTGGAAATGGTTGAGGAGGTGCGCGCACGCGTAAGCGACTTTTTCGCGGGCGAAGTGGTGAGTGCGTCGCCCATCAACCTCGATCCGATTCACTTCTCGATGCCGTCGGACCTGGAGCCGCCATGTCGGTCGGAAAACTGCCCTGCTTCGCCGATCTCGGGTCCCTTCGCCGGACGTGACACCTCGCCCTGACGACGGGCGGCGACTCACCGAATTCCTCCCAGTCCTGGTTCCGCGTCCACCCGTGGTGGGCCTGGTCCGGCCGTCCGTCCAGCGGGTAAGCGGCCATCCGGTGGTCGATGGCCTGCAGGCCGAGCATTGAACTATCATACCCAGTCGCGAAATGCCGCGCGCAATGCCCGGCCGTCGCCCAGGGGGTCCTGACAATCGCCACACTACGACTACTATGAATTCGTCTTCTGCCCCCGATGGCGTAACACAGGCCGAGGCGCCGCCCACCGAGCCCGTTCCAGCACCGTCGTCTTTCACCCGCGCCATGATCCTGGTGACGGTGTCCGTATCCACGATGCTGTACGCGCTCACCGTCACGATCGTCAATGTCGCCCTGCCCCAGCTCCAGGGCGCACTTTCCGCCACGCCGGACCAGATTGCCTGGGTCGTTACGCTGAACGTCGTTGCCACGGCAGTAGTTACGCCGATGACCGGTTGGTTGGTGGGTCGCCTCGGTGAGCGTCCGTTGCTGCTCTGGGCTATCGCCGGATTCGCCGCGAGCACCTTGCTGTGCGCCACCGCCACATCGTTGGAGACGCTGCTTCTCTTCCGGATTGCCCAGGGGGCATTCGGCGCGCCCATCGTACCGTTGTCGCAATCGATTCTGTTGGTGAACTTCACCGGCAAGGACCGGCCCATGGCCCAGGGCTTCTTCGGCATGACAGTGGTAATCGGGCCCGCCGTGGGTCCGGCGCTGGGGGGATATTTAGCCGAGGCTCATGACTGGCGCTGGGTGTTCTATTTAATCGTGCCGATGTGCGTCGTCGCGTTTTTGCTGGTAATGGCTTTCATCCGGCCGACCACAAAGGAACAGTCGGCGAAGCTCGACTGGACAGGCTTTCTCGCGCTGTCGTTCGCCATCATCTGTTTGCAGCTTCTCGTCGATCGCGGCGAGCGCTTCGACTGGTTCGCGTCGCGGGAAATTATTCTGTACGCCTGCGGAGCGGGACTGGGGCTCTATCTCTTCATCGTGCATACCGTCACCAGTGACGCGCCGTTTCTGAACCCGGAGTTGCTCAAGGACCGTAATTTCTCATTGGGCCTCATACTGGTCTTCGTTTACGGCATGCTCAACTTTACGCCCATTACCTTGTTGCCTCCCATGCTGCACAACTTGAAGGGCTATCCCGACTCCCTCATCGGTCTGCTGCTGGCGATGCGCGGCCTGGGGATGGTCGTCGGGTTTTTCACGGCCGGACGGTTGGGGTGGCTGGATCCGAGAGTGACGTTCTTCACTGGAATGGTGCTGAACGGATTCAGCGGCCTGCTCATGGCGAGCTTCAATGTCAATACTCCCCCGGAAGCCATCGCATGGGCAGCCGTTATCCAGGGGATCGGCAGCGGGCTCATGTGGGTTCCGCTGGTAGTCATGACCTTCGCCACACTGAAGGAAAAGTTCATGCCCGAAGGGTCGGCAATATTCCATCTCCTGCGAAACTTTGGAACCAGCATCTTCATATCATTGAGTTTCATGGTGGTGGTGCGTACGTCCAGAATCAACTACGCCGAGCTCGCGGAAAATATCAGCCCGTACAAGGAGGCGCTGCGCTTTCCGGGGGTTACCGGAGGCTGGGATCCGAGTACCGTCGAGGGGCTCGCCAGGATTGGCGGCGAGGTGGACCGCCAGGCCGCGATGATCGGCTACGACAATGCCTTCATCATGTACGCGATAGTATGTTTCGCATCTCTGCCTCTTTTGCTGCTGGTACGTGTAAAGCGCGCCTGATATTCACAACGGGAGACAAACAATGAGCTCGCTCGAGAAAATCGCCCTAGTTTCCGGGGCCGGGTCCGGCATCGGCAGACAAGTGGCAATAGCCCTTTGCGAAGCAGGATACGCGGTCGCGCTGGCAGGGCGCCGCGAGGACCCGCTGAAGGAGACGGTGGCGTTGGCAGGCGAGTCTGGTTCCCGGACCCTGGTGGTTCCCACCGATGTCAGCGATCCGTCCTCGGTTATCGCACTATTCGACAAGACGAGAGAGGAATTCGGCCGCCTGGATGTGTTGTTCAACAACGCCGGCGTCAACGTCCCGGGGATCCCCATGGAGGATCTCAGCATCGAGCAGTGGAAGACCGTGGTTGACATCAACTTGACCGGCGTTTTCCTCTGCTCCCAGCAGGCCATCAAGCTGATGAAAAGCCAGAAGCCGAAGGGCGGGCGGATCATCAACAACGGCTCCATCTCGGCCCACGTGCCGCGGCCCAATTCCGCTCCCTACACATCGACCAAGCACGCCATCACCGGGCTCACGCGCTGCATTTCACTGGATGGGCGCAAGCACGACATCGCCTGCGGTCAAATCGACATCGGCAACGCCTTGACGGAGATGACGCAGAGGATGACCGAGGGTCTTCCTCAGGCAAACGGATCGGTGGAAATCGAGCCGACCATGGATGTCAGGAATGTCGCCAGCGCGGTGGTGTACATGGCAGGCCTTTCCCTGGATGCCAATGTGCAGTTCATGACCATTATGGCGACCGAGATGCCCTTTATCGGGCGCGGCTGAAGGCGCAGCACGGAAATTCGGGCCAGCGAGTGGAACGCGTTCAATGCATCGTCGTGGGCGCCGGCGTCGTGGGGTTGTCGGTAGCGAGGGCGCTTGCCGGCCGGGGTCGCGAGGTCGTGGTGCTCGAATCCGAGACCCACATCGGCACCGGCGTGAGCTCGCGCAACTCCGGCGTCATCCATGCCGGGATCTACTACGAGAAAGAGAGTCTCAAGGCGCGTTTCTGCGTGCAGGGAAAGCACGCGCTGTACCGCTTCTGTGAGGAGCACGGCGTTTCCCATGCGCGCACCGGCAAATTGATCGTCGCCACCGACGTTACGCAGCTCCCAGCGCTGGAGAAACTTCGGGAACGTGCACGGAGCAACGGCGTGGATGATCTCGAGTACCTGACACCCGATCAGACAAGGGAGTTGGAGCCGGTGGTGCGATGCGCAGGCGCGCTCTTGTCGCCGTCGACGGGAATTGTCGATGCCCACGAGTACATGCTCGCACTGCAAAGCGAGGCGGAGAAGGGCGGCGCGGTGGTTGCTCTCGGCACGCCCTGTGTTCACGTGTCGGTCCGTGGTGACGGGTTGCGCGTCGAGACGGGCGGCGTCGACGCAATGACCCTGGATTGCGATTCGGTAGTGAATTGCGCGGGTCTCGGAGCCCAGGCGGTGGCTGGGAACATCGACGGGCTCGCTGCTGAAACCATCCCACCACTGTATCCGGCCAAGGGAAACTACTTTCAGCTCAACCGGCCCAGCCCCTTCCGGCGGCTCATCTATCCAATGCCCGACGCTGCCTGGCTCGGCGTGCACGTGGGCCTGGACTTGGCGGGACGCTGCAAGTTCGGTCCCGACATGCATTGGCTGGAGGACTTGGACTACGACGTGGACGAATCGCAGGCACAGGCATTCTACGCATCCATTCGCCGTTACTGGCCGGACCTCCCGGACGGCGCCTTGCAGCCGGACTACACGGGAATTAGACCGAAGATCTACGCGAAAGGGGAGGCAGCGCGAGATTTCTATATCCAGGGCCCGGACGAGCACGGTGTGCCGGGACTCGTCAACCTCTACGGCATCGAGTCACCCGGGCTCACCTCGGCAATCGTCATCGGCGAGTACATCGCCGCCTCGACCTGACCGTGGGGAACCGTCCGCCGACCGCGGCAAGAGAATTTCGCGAAGCGCCCCTGGGCTGGTTTACAATTGTCCGCTCCCGCGTGTCTCGAGGGCGGCCATGACGAGCAGAAACAAAATAGCATTCCAGGGCGAGCCAGGCGCCTATTCGAATCTCGCCTGCAACGAGGCCTGTCCAGACCTCGAGCCCATGGCTTGCGAAAGCTTCGAGGATGCTTTCGCCGCCGTCTCGGATGGCTCGGCGGCGCTCGCCATGATACCCATCGAGAACACGCTCGGCGGGCGCGTCGCCGACATGCACCATCTGCTTCCGGAATCGAGCCTGTACATAATCAACGAGCACTTTCAGGCGGTGCAGCATTGCTTGCTGGCGCCGCCCGGCGCCACCCTGGAAGGGCTCGAGAAAATCGAGAGCCATACCCAGGCGCTGGCCCAGTGCCGCGGACTGATTCGGGAACTGGGCGTGGAAGCCGTGCACGCTGCGGATACTGCCGGCGCCGCCAGAGACGTCGCCGAGCGCGGCGACCCAACCATCGGCGCCATCGCCTCCAAACTCGCGGGCGAGATCTACTCCCTCGAAACCCTGCGCACGCGGATAGAAGATCGCCTTGGAAACACCACGCGATTCGTGGTCATGTCACGGTCCCGGGTGGAGCCGGATTCCCGGGACGGTCCCTGCATGACCAGCTTCGTTTTTCAGGTCCGCAGCATCCCGGCATCTCTGTACAAGGCGCTCGGCGGATTCGCCACCAACGGTATCAACATCACCAAGCTCGAGAGCTATATCGTCGACGCGAGCTTCACCGTGGCGCAGTTCTACGCCGAGATCGAGGGCCACCCGTCCGACACCCACGTGGCCCAGGCCTTCGAAGAGCTGCAGTTCTTCTGTACCAAGCTGAAGATCCTCGGCACCTATCCCCAGCATCGGTTCCGGATCACGAAATAGGGCTATCGGTCAGCGATGGGCGAGTGAAAGCCAAGAAAATCTACAACGACGGATTCAGCGAAAGTGGCGGGGGCAGACACGTCTGCTTCCGGTCAGATCTTCTTGTACTTCGCCATCGCTGCGGAAAACGTCAGGCCTGCCTCGAGATCCTCCATGGCCGAGGCGTCATCCCGGGCGAACTCTTCGGCAAGGCCAACAATCTTCTCCGCATCCCGGCGCGGTAGGCAGACGACTCCGGTTCCGTCGCCGACGATGATATCTCCAGGCTCCACGCGGACCCCGTCGACGACGATGGGCTCATTGATGGCTTCGACCTTGAGCCGCGTGCGGCCCGTGGTCGGCACCATGTGCCGGGCGAATACCGGAAAGTCGAACTCCATGATCTCTTCCAGATCCCGGACTCCCCCGTCGACCACCAGCCCCGCGACCCCCTTCAACTTGGCAGCGTAAGACGCCATGCCGCCCCAAGTGGAGCAGGGCGCCCCGCCGGCGTCGACGACGATTACGTCGCCAGTCGCGGCGGCGTCGATCATCGCGCCGACCCTGAAATCATCGGAGCTGAAGCTGCCGAACTCACCACTCACTTCCTTGACAGTCACAGCCGGCCCGGGGAGCCGGAAGCCGGCCGCCACTGTCCTGATTCCCGACATTACCTTGTCGTGGTAACCGATATCGTCGAGAGCGTTGGCCAGGGTGCTCGTGGCCAGGGAGGCGATGCGATCGATCACGTCGTACTCTCCGGAGTTCTTGCTGTGAGACGGGAAGATGCGGCTCAACGGCGATCCAAGTGACTGAGATTGTCGCATATTGTGGGGCCGCGCTCCCCGCCGGTATTCGCTCAACCTCGTCAGGTCGAGTGCGGGATTGAGATCGTTCTCACGCCTCTCGCTCGCAGCCTGCCCGATCTGGCGCTAATATCCTCCAAGATTGCTCAGCCATCCCCGAGGGGGACATCTCAGTGGAAGAGCGCATGCCGCGCAAGCTCGCCGCTATCCTGTACGCCGACGTAGTTGGATACAGCCGGCTCACCGGCGAGGATGAGGAAGGGACCCATCGTCGGCTCAGCGAGTACCTTGACCTGATTTCCGCTTTCATCGAACAACACAATGGCGGGGTCGTCCACTACGCAGGGGATGCGGTGTTGGCAGATTTCGGCACCGCATCGGATTCACTGACCTGTGCCGTCGCGATCCAGCGCCATCTCGCGTCACGCAATGAGACATTGCCCGATGACCGCAAGCTCCATTTCCGTGTCGGAGTCAATCTCGGTGAGGTGATCGTCGATCGGAACGACATCTATGGGGATGGTGTGAACGTCGCCGCACGATTGGAAAGTCTCGCTCGGCCCGGCGGTATTTGCATCTCTGACGCGGTGCGCAGTGCTATCGGGAACAAGCTGGCGTTCGAGTACGAGTTCATGGGCGAGCAGAGAGTCAAGAACATCGCCGAGCCAGTCCGCACTTATCGAGTGCGGATGGACGATGTTGCTGCGGAGAGTTTCTCCTCCACCGAACCCCTCGAGTTGCCAGAAAAGCCGTCAATCGCGGTGCTGGCTTTTGACAATATGAGCAACGACCCTGAGCAATCGTATTTCAGCGACGGGGTCGCCGAGGACATCATTACTGATCTGTCGAAGATATCGAGTCTGTTTGTCGTGGCGCGCAACTCTACATTCGCGTACAAGGATCAGCACGTTAATGTGCAAGAGGTGGGGCGCCAGCTGGGAGTGCGTTACGTGCTCGAAGGCAGCGTGCGCAAGGCCGGTAACCGGCTGCGGATCACCGCGCAGTTGATCGATACCGCCACCGGCGGCCATCTCTGGGCCGAACGCTACGATCGCGACCTGACGGACATATTCGAGGTGCAGGACGAGGTCACCAGGAAAATCGTTACGGCCCTGCTACCCCGGCTGTCCCCCGAAGACAAGCAGCGAACCGTTTCCAGAGTTACGGGCAATATGGAGGCGTACGACTACTTCCTGCGGGGGCGTGCTCAGGATGTCCTGGATACACGCGACGCCAATGCGTCGGCCCGTTCCATGCTTGGCAAGGCCATAGAACTTGACCCGGAATTCTCCCTGGCGCACTCATACCTCGCACGCAATTACCTCATTTCTTACAACAATCGTTGGGGTGACGACCCGGAGCAGTCTCTGAAAATCGGGATGGAGCTGGCTCAGCGAGCTATCGCGCTGGATAAATACAATGCCCATGCGCATTATGCGTACGCTGCGGCAGCTACATGGTCGAAACAACACGACCAGGCGCTCGTCGAAGCGCGAGAGGCCATCGCCATCGATCCGAATTTTTCGTTGGGCCACGAGATTCTCGGGTTCACGCTGCTATACATCGGTCAACCGCGTGAAGCCATCGCTGCAATCCAGTTGGCTATGCGTTTGGATCCCCTGTTCCGCGACGTGATTTTGCACATTCTCGCCCAGGCCTACTATCAATTGGGTGAGTATGAGCAGGCGGTCGCGGCCCTCAAGCGGCGCCTGATTCGCAAACCCGAATCCGACATCAGCCGCGTTCTGCTGGCAGCTTCTTACGGCCAGTTGGGCGAAGCGGAAAAGGGTCGGATGGAGTGGGCACATGCCATCGAGGTCAACCCCGAATATTCGCTGGAACACCGCAGGCGCGTATTACCGTACAAAAACCCGAAAGATTTCGAGCACATCGTCGAAGGGCTGCGAAAGGCGGGTGTGGAAAATTGATCGAGCCGCACCAAAACGGCCGAGGAGTATCAGCGAATACGGGAGATATTGAAATGGAAGATCACCATGAAAAAGTAACGGGTGGATGTTTGTGCGGAGCGGTTCGCTACGAAGTCCGCGGAAAGCCTTATAAGATTACGTACTGTCACTGTCTCAGTTGCCGAAAGGCCACGGGCGCGCCCATAGTGGCGATGGTCATGTTTCGCGACTGTGAGATCAGCTATTCCGGCCAGGAGCCACAGCGATACGATTCATCACCGGGGGTCCGCCGTGGTTTCTGCCCAACTTGCGGCACTCCGCTTACCTGGGAGGGCGAATGGGATGGTGGACCGATATTCGAATTTCATATCAGCACCCTGGACAGGCCTGACGAGTATGCGCCGGATCGACACGCATTCGTGCGCCATCGCATCAGCTGGTTTGACGTCGCCGATCAGCTGCCACGCCACGAGGGTTCCAGTCCCAGCGCGTAGTCACACAAGCGAGCGTACGGAGACAGTACTTTGATAACCACCCGGGAAGGCGGCGTTCGAGTGTTCGAATTCGAGCGTCGCCTATTGAAGCCCGGACGTTACGATGCTCGCAACCAAGAGGTGCCGGGGTCGAAGAGGAACTCGTGCTTTATCTGCCATAGTGGTGGAGGTGTATCTGGCGGCAAGGGCAACGCCGATGAAGAATGCCCGATCCGCTGACGGGCGGTCCGCCCCGACCGGCTTGCGCGCTATCCCCAAGAGCATTTGGGCATTGGGCTTCGTCAGCCTGTTCATGGATACCTCTTCGGAGTTGGTTCATAGTCTGCTACCGGTATTTCTGGTCTCGGTGCTCGGGGCCAGCGCCCTTTCTGTAGGTTTCATCGAGGGGGTGGCCGAGGCGACCGCTGCGATCACGAAAGTGTTCTCTGGAACGCTCAGCGACTACCTGGGAAAGCGCAAGCTGCTGGCCGTGATTGGCTATGGATTGGCGGCCGTCTCCAAACCGTTGTTCCCACTCGCCGGGTCGGTGGCGTGGATATTCACTGCGCGCTTTATCGACCGAATTGGCAAAGGTATACGCGGCGCTCCCCGTGATGCCCTGATAGGCGAACTTGCACCATCACATCTGCGCGGCGCCTGTTTTGGCCTGAGGCAATCCCTCGACACGGTTGGGGCATTCGCGGGCCCTCTGCTTGCGGTGGCGTTCATGGTTCTACTGGCGAACGATATCCAGGCGGTTTTCTGGATCGCCGTGATCCCCGCGTTCATCAGCGTTGCCATTCTGATATTCGCCGTCAAAGAACCGGCAACGGCCCGGTCCCCCGACGAAGCGCATTCGCCAATCCGGTTCCAGGATCTACGCCATATCGGAGCGGCCTACTGGTGGCTGGTGCTCATCGGTGCGGTGTTGGCGGTAGCTCGTTTCAGCGAAGCGTTTTTGGTGCTTCGCGCCGAAAACGTCGGTCTCGCGATCGCCCTCGTACCGATAGTTTTCGTGGTGATGAACGTCGTTTATGCGGCCTCGGCTTACCCAGCCGGCACCCTTTCGGATCGGATGGATCGGCGTATCATTCTGGCGGTCGGGTTTGCCGTTCTTATTGCGGCGGATGCCATTCTTGCATTGGCGACAGGCATATGGCTGGTCATGGCGGGCACTGTCTTGTGGGGCCTGCACATGGGACTGACCCAGGGTCTGCTGGCCGCCATGGTGGCGGATACGACGCCACCGAGAATCCGCGGCACCGCCTTCGGTATCTTCAACCTCGTGACCGGGGTGGCGTTACTGGGAGGCAATCTGGTCGCCGGGTTACTCTGGGATCACTACGGACCGTCCAGTACATTCTTTGCAGGTGCGGGTATAACGGCGATCGCCCTGGCTGGCTTGATCACCTTGCAGGGTAGCGGCCATTCTCTTCGAACCAGGGATGAGAAATGAAACGGTCATCACTGACAACGCTGTAGCACCGGGTCCATGCTCTCGAGCTGTTCGAGCTTGCCCACCAGCTCCACGAGCTCGCGCGACTTGCCCTCACCGATCACGGGGCTCGCCAGGGTGACGAATTTGTCCTCCAGCCGGCGACCCTGTTCGTCCAGATCCCGGCTGGGCACGCTGACGTTGTCGAACTCGCGGTAGACTACGCCGTCGTCCATGGAGACGATCACCTCGCTGGTGCCGCGCGCGAGCTCATCGTCTCCGACGACCCGGATGCTGTCGCGCAGGCGCCCTAGCTCCCGGTCGGTGCAGAGGCGGTCGTCGTAGGCCG
>CAXMNG010000041.1:0-3431 GCA_964194585.1 Salibacteraceae bacterium
GCAAGCATCACCGGTGTGTGCGCCGCGTCCTGGGGAGCTTGTGATCCGCCGAATCCGAGGTTGCGGCTCAGCACCGATGACGGATCGCCGGGATGGCAGGCGTTTACCGTGACGCCGGTATTCTCCAGGCGCTCGGCCAAGGCCACCGTGAGCATGCGGTTGGCTTGTTTCGACTGTCGATAGGCGCTGTGGTTGTCGTATCGGCGGCGGCGAAACTCGAGATCGTCGAGATCCAGATCACCGGCCCAGTAGCTGGCTACGTTTACCACCCTGGCGGGGGCGGAGCGTTCCAGGTGTGGGCGAAAGGCCTCGGTCATCCAATAGTAACCGAGCACGTTGGTTGCGAATGTGAGCTCGATATTCTCCGGCGTCACTTCGCGCTCGCACGGTGCGACGCCGGCGTCGTTCACGAGCACATGCAGCGGCCCCTCCCAGGTTTGGGCGAGAGCCTGGATGGACTGGTGCCGGCAGAGATCGGCGAGGACGAAGCGGAGGCTTTCGTTTCCGGTGTCGCTGCGAATGGCGTCCACGGCCTTCTTCGCCCGGCCCGCGTCGCGGGCCAGCAGCACGATCTCGTAGCTCGGTGTAGCCGCCAGCTCGCGCGCGATGGCATGACCGATGACACCGGTGGCGCCGCTGACGAGAACCACGGTCTTGTCGCTGTCCACCATCGCTCACGCTCCACCGGGTGTCATAACTCCAGGCGCCATGATACAAAAGAACGTCATCTGGAATGGCCGTTCAGGTATCCGCACCCTATGAACCTCCCCAATCCCGAAAACGTGGAACGCGTCGCCATCATCGGCGCGGGCACCATCGGCGCTTCCTGGGCGGCGCACTTTCTGGCCCGGGGCATGGACGTTCAGGTCTGGGATCCGGGCCCGGGGAGCGAGGGCCGGGTGCGCCGGTTCGTGGCCGATGCCTGGCCGGCTCTCGACAGGCTGGGACTCGCGGTGGGGGCCGATCCGGCGCGCCTTCGATGGTGTGAGGATGTCGAAAGCGCGTTCTCGAAGGCGCAGTTCGTGCAGGAAAGTGCGCCGGAGGACAAGGCGTTGAAGCGCACGCTCTATGAGAGCTTCGATGCGGTGCTGCCCGAGGATGCTGTCCTCGCGAGCTCCACCTCCGGTCTCCTGTTGAGTGAGTTGCAGGCGGGGCGCACGGGCCGGGAGCGCTATGTGCTCGGCCACCCCTTCAATCCGCCGCATCTCATTCCCCTGGTGGAGGTGCTGGGCGGCGCAGAAACGGCCCCGGAGGTCGTCGACTGGACCCTCGCTTTCTATGACGCCCACGGCAAAACCGCCATTCGCCTCAACAAGGAGGTGCCCGGTCACCTGGTCAACCGCTTGCAGGCCGCCATCTGGCGCGAGGCCATCGACGCCGTGGTGAGCGGCGTCGCCAGCGTCGAGGACGTCGACAAGGCCATCGCTTACGGCCCGGGTCTGCGCTGGGCGTTGATGGGTCCCCACCAGATTTTTCACCTGGCGGGGGGCCCCGGCGGCATGCGCAACTTCCTCGAGCATTTCGGACCCAATATCGAGGATTGGTGGCGGGACATGCGCGACGTCAGCTTGACCCAGGACGTCAAAGCAACGCTAATCGACGGCATCGAGGCCGAAGCCGCGGGCCGCAGTGTGGAGATGCTCGCCGAGGAACGCGACGCGCGCCTCCTCGATCTACTGGAGCTCCTGAAGCGGGATCGGTAACCGATCGCTGGATCCGGGCGGCCTGGAGATGTCAACGTTTGGGAAGCTATGAGAAGTCGAAGTAGCCGTCGATTGCCCGGGCGGACGTTGCGCAGCGCGAAGGCGCTCGGTCCATGAGCGTTCGCATTGTACAGGTTACGGACGCCCATCTTTACCGAGACACGGACGGTGTTCTCGCCGGCATATCGACATGGAAAACGTTTCGCGCCGTGTTGGCGCAAATCGAGCGCCAGCATGGCGATTTCGACTACCTGATACTCACCGGCGACCTGGCCCAGGACGAGGAGCTCGAGACTTATCTGATGCTGCGCGAGGCGTTGGGTGATTGGCTCGAGCGTTGCCGAATCATCCCCGGTAACCATGATAATCCCGCTAACCTGCGAAAGGCATTTCCCGAGCTGTTCTCCCAGGACGCGGGGCCACTCACCTTCGCATTACCGGCCGGTGACTGGAAAATCATCGGCCTTGATTCGCATCTCCCGGGTGAGATCAAGGGCCGCGTCGGCGCCAACCAGCTCCAGTGGCTGAAAGATCAGCTGAGGATGGATCCGAGCACCCGAATCCTGCTCTTCGTTCATCATCCTCCCATTGCCATCAACGTCGATTGGCTCGACAAGATCGGACTCGACGGAGCCGCCGATCTCGTCGATCTGATCAAGACCTCGCCGCAGATAAAGGTAATCTGTGCGGGCCACGTGCACCAGGAGTTTGCTGGCCGGATCGGTGCGGCGGCCATCTATACGACGCCATCCACCAGCGTACAGTTCGGTGCCCGCACCGAGAAGTCGTTCGACGCCAGGGCAGCCGGCTATCGGACCTTCCGACTTGGCGACGGCTACCATACGGAGGTGCATCGGCTGTCGGACCAGGGAGAAGATTAGGCACGCCACTGCGCGGGCATTGACTGGACACGCGTCGGCGACCGGGAGGTGTCAACGTTCGAGACCAAGTGCTGCACGGTCCGGATAGCCGAGCGCGACCAGAAACATGACGCTCTTGCCCGCCGCGTGGGGTGAGAAGAAGTCTGTAACGTCGTCGTCGAAGAACGTCAGCCCCGTGGCACCAAAGCCATGGGCGTACGCGCCGAGATACATGCGCCCCGCAGTGATGCCCCCCTCGAGCTGTGCCACGCGATAACCGCGGTTGCCGAAGCGTCCAAGCACGGTGGGCAGCGAGCAGAGGGAATAGATGTTCACGGCCGCGTCGGCCGGAAGCTGCTGGCCAAGCCCCAGTCGCCCGGCCGGCTCGCGGAAATTTCCTTTGCGAAGCAGCTCGAGGGAGCGCTCATCGCGCCGGTAGTAGTAGGTTCCGGACGGTAGTCCCTCCACTGCGTGCACGATGAGGTAGAAATCGAGCAGCGTCGCCCCGGGAGGGATCAGCACGTCCGCCGCAATGCCGCGTGTGGCGCGGTCGAGCACGGCGGATAGTGCTTCAATGGAAATGGCGCGGGTACGGTCGAAGGCCCGCGTCGAGCCGCGCTTTCGAATGACATCGGCGAGCGAAATGCGGGGAAGCTCGGTCGCTGCCGCAAGCTTCAGCGCGTGCACGGTGTTGCCCGCGACTTCAGAACTCGGTTCCGGCATGCCAACCCGCCAGGCAGAAGCGGCCGCACCGCTCGCGAGCGAGGAAGCCGCGTGCATCTCTCGTATAAGCGGATAGTCGACTTCCGATTGCGATAGCGGCTCGGTTTCGAGGCCAAGCTCGGACATCGATGGTGCCGGCGGAAGA
>CAXMNG010000042.1:0-4107 GCA_964194585.1 Salibacteraceae bacterium
TGCAGTAAAACCGTTGGTCGCATGTGCGGCTGCGCGTGCTTTGCGACAGCGTGAGCAATGGCAGTTGTGTACAGACTTTATTGGTGTCCTTACCTCATAGGCGACATCACCACAAAGACAACTGCCCCGCAGTACGCCGACTTCGCCCTTTCCGTGCCCGGGGTGTTCTACAATCGGACCACCATCCGGCTCCGGATAGGCCTCGAATTGCTGCAGATTGTCTCCGATGGTATGCCATGGCGCCTTCGACGGGGCGAAGATGTGCGCAGTTGGACGAACCCCAGGATCTTCGTCCAGACAGCCGGCAGGCATAGCTATCCGCTTTTGGCCACTTGACTCCGGCACCACGGAACCGCAGTTACTGCAAAATGCCCGTATGGAGCCTGGAGAGGATTCGTAGTGGGCTACAGCATCCTCATCCGACAACCAGCGAAAACTGTCTCGCGTCGTATTCACATAGGTCGCAAACGGCGCGGCATGTGCTTTGCGGCACATCGAGCAGTGACAGTGGGTCATATTGTCCAACGCCCCATCGACCTGCCAACTCACCGATCCACACAAACAACTACCAATAATCATGGCCCACCTCGTTTATCGAAAAGCCGCGCATCATACCAGGACATTCCGCTGTGAATTATCCAGTTCTCTATCCGAAAAGGGAATCCAGAGAACCTGTAATTCTGCGCATCCAAGCTGCCCGTGTGCGAAGCATCGGCTTGAGGTGCCGGGCGAGACCTGAACGTAGAATTGCCAATGTCCGGAAGTGGCCGACTGGTTTTGCCTCGGTATCGTGGACGGTTTCATTAAGTTCCTGATGTCCGGTCCTCATACCGCGCCGGGCTGATATTTCCCACGTAGCCATGGCGCAGCTTACGCATCTTCGATGGCAAAACTTGACTCCTTGCCCCACACGGACAGAATCCGCGCTCAGTCAAGTCCCGCGGCCTGGAGATAGCTCGGGTTGCTGATTCGCAAGCGCGCGCACACTTGATCCACGAGTAAAGCCTGCACGCCCTGAGCGCAGGCGCCATCGAATATTCCATCGCGGATATCCCTTGCGAAACGCTTGTTCATCATCGCGATGCGTTCGTGCAGATTAGCGCCGGCAGCTTGTACCACGTCCTCACCATAGAGCTCGCTCAGGAGACGCAGCTCCTTGACGAGATCGGCCTCTCCGGTTTCCGTTTCCCTGGCGGCGATGGCGAGTGCTTTGGCGGCCATGCGCATGGCGTAGCGACGTTCTTCGGGCAGCAGTTCCAGCAAGTCGTTCAGAAGCATCTCGCGCGCCACGTGCAGCAGACCGGCGGCGTCAGGATTATTGCGCATGCGCGAATATCTCTCCTTTGAGGGCCTCGATCTGCATCAGTATGTCGAGTTCCATCTCCGGGACCATACGGCCTGTAAGTGCGAGTTCGAGAGAGGTCTCTTCACCGGATGTGTGCCGGTGGCCTTGCTGAAGCGCGATGATCGCCCAGCGCACCGTGGCCATGACTTCCCAGTAAGAGATGAACTTCTTAGTGATGCTTTTTCCGGAAATCCGTTCATACCCTCTATAAAAGGCCTCGCGGCTACCCATGCCGCCGGCTTCCTGGTGCCACTGCCCGAAGCGCCAGCAACGGGCACAGAACCAGGCGATGTCCTCCAGCGGATCGCTCCATGAGGCGAACTCCCAATCCAGAATGCCACTGAGCTCACCTTGTTCGACGAGGTAGTTGCCGGTGCGGTAGTCACAGTGACAAAGCACCACTTCATCACTCACGGGTGCCTTTCGCTCCAGCCAGCGCAATCCCCATTCGAGCGCTGGCTGCGGCTCCGGTAGCTTGTCCAGATAGCCGCGGTACTCATGGATGCGAGCGTGTGCGGGCGACAGCGGCGGCTGCGGCAATCCCTCGAGCTCGGGATGGGGCGGCTCGATGGTGTGCAGCCGCGCGAGCTCTTCGCCGAGCCGTTCCACCAGCGACTCGCGAACGGCATCCAGTGCCGGGTCCCGCACCAGCCGGTGGCCTCTCGCATCCCCGGGTAGCCGGCGCATGACATAGAACGCACGCCCGATACGCGAGTCGTCGGCACAGACCCACAAGGGCTCGGGCACCTTGAGGCCCGCTTCCCAGGCGACTTTGAGCACCGCGAATTCGTCGGCGCGGGAACGGCTGGCGGCGACAACGGATGGCGCATCGGTGCGCAGCACGAGCTCGTGGCGGCCGGCCATGGCGCCGCTGCCGAAGTGCACGTCGACGGCGTAATTTTCCTGCACGGAACCACCGCTCAGTCTTTCAATTGCGATGATTTCCAATGACTCGCAGTCGCTTACATCGGACAAGAACTCACCGAGACCGTGGCTCAGCTCCTCACCGAGAGGAACCGCGCCATTACCGCCGTTCATCCCCATGACCAGAACTCCGGTCCCAGCTCCATCAGATTTTTCGACAGCACCATCTTATGCACTTCCGATGCACCGTCGACGAGACGTGCCTGACGTGCGTAGCGATAAATCCACTCCAGCGGCGTGTCCTTCGAGTAACCCTTGGCGCCGCAGAGCTGGATAGCGGTGTCGGCGGCTTTATGCAGAGTGTCCGCGACCGCGACCTTTGCCATGGATACTTCCTTGCGCGCGAAGTCACCCTGCTCCAGCTTCCAGGCAGCGTGCATGGTGAGGAGGCGGCCGACTTGAATGTCCATGGCCGCTTCGCCCAACAACCATTGGACGCTTTCGCGCTCGGCGAGTGTGTTGCCGAAGGCTTCTCGCTCGCGCACGTAGTCGGTGGCGACTTCCAGTGCGCGCTTGGCGAGGCCCAGCCAGCGCATGCAGTGGGTAAGTCGTGCGATGCCGAGTCGGATCTGCGTGAACTTGAGGCCTTCGCCGACCTCCATGACCCGGTTCTCATCGGGGATCTCGAGGCCGTCGAAGCGTAGCTCACAGTGCCCGCCGTGCTCCTCGGGACCCATGATGCCGATGCGACGCACCAGCTCCCAGCCGGGATCGTCGCGATCGAATAGAAAAGCGGTCAGGCCGCGGCGTGGATCGTCGGACGTGCGGGCGATGACGATGAACGTCTGGGCGACGCCCGCGCCGGTGGCGAACCACTTGTGGCCCTCGATGACCCAGTTGTCGCCCTTGCGGGTGGCGGTGGTCTGCATCATACCGGCAGGGTCGGATCCGGCGCCCGGGTGCGGCTCCGTCATGGCCAGGGCGGAACGCACTTCGCCTTCGACGATAGGCTGCAGCCAACGCGTTTTCTGATCGTCGCTGGCAACCTTCTCCAGAACCAACATGTTGCCGTCGTCGGGCGGCGCGCAATTGAACACCGCCGGCCCGAACAGGGATCGACTCATTTCCTCGTAACAGGCCGCCATGCCAACGGCGCCGAATCCCTGTCCACCCCGCTCGCGGGGCATCTGCGGGCACCACAGTCCTGCTTCCCGCGCTTTGGCGCGCAGCGGTTTCAGCACCTCGTCACGAATATTTTCGCCTTCGCCCCAGGTATCCGCGTCGGACTCCAGCGGCAGAACCTGCTCGGCGACGAATTCCCTGACCCGCAACCGGAACTCGTCGATATCGGAGGAGAGAGTGAATTCCATGGGTTAGCGCGAGACTCCGATTGACGCGGCGGATACCGCAGCAGCATCTTACACCGAGGCGGAAGGGACAATAAGAAAGCTGAAATGGGGTCGGTGACAAATCGGAATGATTCTCATCTGTCACCGATCCCGTCAGGAACTTCAGGAAAATATTCAGGTGGCCTGCTGGATTTGTACGTCGTAGGCGGCCAGTTGATGGTTGGCGCTCAGGATGGGGAGGCGTTCTACCTGGGCCTGGGCGATCAGCAGTCGGTCGAAGGGATCGTGGTGGTGCCAAGGGAGTGTTGCGACCTGCAGGGCGTGGCTGTGCTGGAGTGGCAGGGCGTCGACGCCGCTGCTTTTCATGCGGCTCGGCACGTACTCCGCCGGAGGTATGGGGAGGGTCAGGCGTCCCAGAGCGTACTTGGTGGCGATTTCCCAGGCGCTCACCGGCGAGAGCAGCAGCACGATGTCCTGGTTGTCCACCATGTCCCGCGCCCTGGACGAGAAACGTTCCGGCGCGGCCTGCATCCACAGCCAGGTCTGGGT
>CAXMNG010000043.1:0-11429 GCA_964194585.1 Salibacteraceae bacterium
GCTGGTCTGATAACGGCCTTCCAGCAGGTGTACCGTCTTCTGATCGAAAATCTGGTACGCCAGGCTTCCAGGTTGCTTGAGGATGATGCCGCCATATTTTGCATAGGTGAAGAATTGCAGATCTTCGCCCTCGTCCACGAAGCGCAATCCGCGTCGGTTGATCATCACGCTGAATGGATAGGAGAGACGGTTGCTCTTGTCGGTGAGTGCGCGATCCGCGAAGGCGCCCCATTCGTTGCTGATGGGCGTGGAATGACAACCGCTCCACTGGCCCCAGGGCATTGCCCCGAGCTCCAGTGCCATGCGTAATCCGTCCCCCTGATTGTGCGCGGTGCCGCGTACCTTGGCGTGATCCCAGGGGTGGCCCAGGTACTGCGCCCGCCATTGGGCATTCGCCTCGAATCCACCGCAGGCGAGAATCACGGCTCTCGCCGCATGTTCCTCGATGCCGTCGTCGGTTCTTATGCGGACACCGGATACGCGTCCCCGTGCGTCGGTCATCAGGGCAGTGGCGGCGGCGGCGTAGCGAATTTCAACACCCATGTCTTCCGCACACTGAAACCACGCACGGGACAGACCCACACCCTCGTGCTGTGCGCGGATGACGGCACCCCTGGGCCATTTCACGACATTGCCCACGCGAATGCCGCCGAGCGAGAACGCGGGCTCCATGGGGATGCCCGCATGATCGTGCATCCAGCGCACGGTGTCGTAGGAATTGTCGATGACAATCGACGCCAGCATCGGGTCGCTGCGCCCACCGGTGACACGCATGAGATCCTCGCGGAAGTCACTGCGGGTGTAGGGCTCCACGCCGGCGGTGAAACCGGGCAGTGTCTCCTCCGCGTCGGGTACCAGGGGCTGCAAGTCGGCGGCCTCGTCGTAGGCGATACGCAGCAGTCCGCCGCTCCAATGGGTGTTGCCGCCGCGCATCTCGCGGGGCGCTTTCTCCAGCACCAGAACACGTCGCGCACCGTGCTCGACGGCAGAAACACTCGCCGCCAACGCCGCATTGCCGGCACCCACGACGATGACGTCGAGGTCGCTCACTTCCTGGCCCCCTCCTTAAAGAAAACCGATGTCCTACGGGTACAATGCCCTGACTACGCAGGGGTGTACAGAATGACGAACTCGGTTGAGGTTCGATTTGCACAACACGGTCCATTTGCCGACAGCCATGAATTCGGCGAATCCGGCGCCTACGAGCGGCTGATTGGGCGCGCTCACTTTGCCGTGGACCCTCGGGCCCCGGCCCAGGCCGGCATCGTCGATATCGACAAGGCGCCGCTGAACGCCGATGGCCTGGTGGAGTTCACCGCCGATCTGTGCATTCTGAAACCCCGGGACATGGCCAGGGGCAATCAGCGGCTGTTCTTCGGCTATGGGAATCGCGGCAACAAGCGCGAGTTGCAGTTCTTCAACGACGCGCCGGCATCGAACGATCCGAGGACGCTGGCCGACGCGGGCAACGGTTTTCTCCTGCGCCGGGGTTACGCCGTGATGTGGGCCGCCTGGGAAGGTGATTTACTGCCCGGCGACGGACGCTTGGTTCTCGACGTCCCCGTGGCCAGCGACGGCGATCGGCCCATCACCGGCCTGGTACGCAGCGAGTACATCGCCGCCGCTACCGGAAGCACCACTTTTCCGTTGAGCGGCAAAGCCTCCACCCTCAGCTACCCCACGCATTCCATGGATCCGCGGAGCCACTCCCTCACCCGCCGCCGTTACGCCGATTCCGAGCGTATTCCGGTCGCTCCGGATGACTGGAGCTTTGCGCGGATGGAAGGCGGTCAGGGCCTGGACGCTCAAGGGTCCGAAACTGCCGTAGTGCCTTCGGACATCAATATTCATTTGCCGCACGGCTTCGAGCCCGGATGGATATACGAGCTCGTGTATACGGCAAGTGCGCCGCGCGTGCACGGTCTGGGGCACGTGGTAGTTCGCGACCTGGTCACCTTTCTCAAGCACGAGACACGGGACTCGGCCGGCAACGCAAACCCCCTTGGCGACAACGTGGACAAGGCATATTGCTGGGGGCGATCACAAACCGGTCGCTGTATCCGGGACTTTCTTCATCGCGGATACAACGCCGATGCCACCGGTAGAAAGGTGTTCGATGGTGTGTTAGCCCACGTGTCCGGTGGCGGGCTCATGTGGATGAACCATCGCTTTGCCAGCGTCGTCAGCCCCGCGGGACAGCAGTACGAAGATCATTGGAACTGCGCGGACCGATTTCCTTTCTCTTATGCCGAGTCCACCGATCATCTGACCGGAAGGACGGATGCGATTCTCAAGCGGCCGGACACGGACCCATTGGTGCTGCACACGCAGACTGCCACCGAGTACTGGCAACGCCGCGGTTCGCTGGTTCACACCGATTCACAGGGCAACGACCTCGCGCAGCCGGATACCGTGCGCGTCTATCTATGGGCGAGCTCGCAGCACTTCGCCGATCCAAACAGGAAAGCCCCCGCTACCGGTGGTTGTCAGCACTATACGAACGTGGTGCAGACCTCGATGCTGTTTCGCGCCATGCTGGACTCGCTGGATGCCTGGGCGAGCCGCGGCACGCCACCTCCCGTCAGCCGCATACCGCTTCGCGCCGACGGCACGCTGGTGTCCTACGCGCAATGGCGCGAGATGTTTCCGGCGATTTCCGGGGTGGCAATCCCCTGCGGTGCAAACGCCCTGCCGTTGATGGACTTCGGACCGGAGTTCGAGGGAGGCATCACGAGCAAGGAACCACCCGACATCATCGATGCGGAGGGATATGCGATCCTGGTGCCGGCCGTGGATGCGGACGGTAACGATATAGCCGGCGTTCGCGCGCCCATGGTGCAGGCACCGCTGGGAACTTACACGGGCTGGAATCTGCGTTCCCGCGGCCACGGTCACGGTGCCATGTACTTGTTCGACGGCAGCTACCTTCCTCTTGCCGACACGGCGGAAGAAGGGGCGATGACCGGCGATCCCCGCCCGTCCGTCATGGAACGCTACGCTGATGCCGGCCAATACGCCCGCGCCATCGAAAAGGCTGCGCGGGGTTTGGTGGAAGAAGGTTTAATGCTCGAGGAAGACGTGCAGCGCTGCGTTGCCGGCGCTGCGGATTGGGGCCGGCCGTTGCACGACGTGAAGCTATAACGCCTCTACGTCGGCTCCGTCGCGTTCGAGCTCATTGATCTTCTTGCCGGGATCGATAGCATCATTCTCTCTAACTATTGGAATGTCTCGCTTGTTCATCGTCGTCGACGTAACGTGAGGCCGGAACAAAGGAAATGCGGATGCCCCGGGAGGTGAATGAGCTGGGCGAAGCGATCGGATTTGCGGTCCGCAACTGGCGTGCCCCGGACCCGCCGTCGAGGCAGCCAATGGTCGGTCGCACCTGTCGTCTCGAGGTGCTGGACCCGGAGCGTCACGCCAGCGATTTGCACGAAGCGAACGTGCAGGACCGAGAGAACAGGATCTGGACTTACCTCGGCTACGGGCCTTTCGAGAGCCTGGTCGAGTACCGGGAGTGGGCGGACGAGGTAAGCAGGAGCATTGACCCACTGTTTCACGCCATCGTCGACGCCGCAACCGGCAAAGCGGTAGGTGTTGCCAGCTATCTGCGAATCAGCCCGGCCAACGGATCCATCGAGGTCGGGCACATCAATTACTCGCCCCTGCTGCAGCGTACCCCCGCCGCCACCGAAGCCATGTATCTGATGATGAAACGCGTCTTCGAGGCCGGCTTCAGGCGTTACGAATGGAAGTGCGATGCGCTCAATGCCAGATCACGGGCGGCGGCACAGCGACTCGGCTTTTCATATGAAGGCGTATTCCGCCAGGCGACAGTTTACAAGGGACGCAATCGGGATACGGCATGGTATGCAGCCATAGACAAAGACTGGCCCGAACTGGAAAGCGCCTTCACGCGCTGGCTCGACGTTTCCAACTTTGACGCCGAAGGCAGACAACGATTGCGTTTGGCGGAGTTGACCCGACCGATCCTGAAAGCACGCGGATAACCGATGTATCTTGACGCACCTCTACGTAACTCGCCCCTCGCCGACGTAGCCGTAGAGGCGCGACGTCTGGAAAGTATGGGCTTCGGCGCATTGTGGAGTTTCGAGACCAGCCGCGATCCTTTCCTGCCGCTACTGCAGGTGGCGCTGGCAACCGAGCGCATTCAAATGGGCACGAACATCGCTGTTGCCTTCGCACGCACGCCCTTCTCGATGGCCATGACCGCGTGGGATTTGCAACGGGCGAGCCGTGGCCGGCTGCTTCTCGGCCTCGGGACCCAGGTCCGGGCCCATGTGGAGCGCCGGTTCTCGGCGGAGTTCGAGCATCCGGCGGCGCGGGTCACGGACTACATCCGTTGCCTGCGCGCCATCTGGGAGACTTTTCAAACCGGAGAAAAACCGAACTACGAGGGATCCTTTTACCGCTTCAAGCTGATGAACGAGATGTTCACCGGCGGTCCCATCGACCACCCGCACGTTCCAATTTTTCTCGCCGGGGTGAATCCACGCATGGCGCGGGCGGCCGGAGAGGCGGCCGACGGGTTCAGCGTGCATCCTATGCACTCGCCGGACTATCTGCGTGAGGTCGTGCGCCCGGCCATCGATGAAGGGGCGCGAACACGGGGTAAATCAGTGCAGGACATCGTGCTGGTGACCGACTGCTTCATCGTGCGGGGGGATACCGAAAACGAGCGTAGCCGCGCGGAAGAGGGGTTGCGCCGTCAGATCGCGCTTTATGCCTCGACGCCAAGCTACCGAGGTTTCCTCGAGTTTCACGGGTACGCCCACATCGGAAAGCAATTGAGTGCGATGATGCGCGAAGGGCGGTTGAAGGAAATGCCCGCACTCATCAGCGACGAGCTGCTGGGGGCAGTGGCAATTTCGGAGGCCGACGGAGATCTCGCCGATCAGATTCGGCAACGTTACGCCGGAGATCTCGTGCAGCGCGTGCTGTTCTACGAGTCAGTTCCCGCCGATGCCGACCAAGAAGGCATGCGCGCGTTCGTCCGGCGCGCTTGCGGTGAAGCGCGGTGAGGTCGTCCAATGCCGTACACGCTCCTAGAGAATCGGGCTCACCAGTCGGAACGCATCTTCGAGGAATCGGTGGGCGGAGGAACGGGCGGCCCACTCGGCAGGGTCGAGACGGCGGGAGTCGGCCACGTAGGATTGTTGTAACGCTCGCAGCTTCTTTGCGAACTCGGGATCGTAGACAAACAACGCGACTTCGTAGTTGAGCCACAGGCTTCGCATGTCGAGATTCACGGTTCCGAACATCGACATCGAACCATCCGCGACTATCGATTTGGTGTGTAGTAGTCCTTCTCGATAGAGAAAAATCCCGACGCCAGCACTCAGGAGGTCGTCGAAATAGGAGCGGCTCGCGTGGCGGGTGAGAAGCGAGTCCACCCGCTCCGGTACGATCACCTTCACATTTACGCCGCGGCCGGCGGCGCCGCGAAGCGCCCGCAGCATGGAGTCGTCGGGAACCAGATACGGCGTCGTAAGCACCAGCTCCTCGTGGGCGGCGTTGATTAGCGCCAGCAGCATCTGCAGCAAACCGTCCCCCGTCTCCCCGGGCCCTGATGGGACGACCTGGATGTCGGCCCTGCCATGGGGTTCTACATGGTGAAGACCGGCACTCTCTGCCAGCTCCTTGATGGGGGTTCCGGTCTCCAGCATCCAGTCGCCGAGCACGGTGACGCCCAGCGGCGCCACCACCGACCCCCCGCAGGCGCACCATGGCATCGACCCATTCGCCGACGCCGGCGCCCTGCTTGAACATCCTCGGGTCGACGAGATTCATGCTGCCGGTCCACGCCACCGCCTCGTCGATAACGACAAGCTTGCGGTGCAGGCGCAGGTCGGTACGACCGATGAAGCTCCGGAAGAGGCCCACTGGCAACGCCGGCCGCACCTGAACGCCGGCTGCTCGAAGCTGCTGCGGCTGCCTGCCCTTCAGCCATGGCCGCGCGCCCAGGGCGTCCACGAGTATGCGGCAAGCGACACCTCGTTCCGCCGCCCGAATCGCGGCTTCGAGCACATCGTCCGCGCCTCCGCCTTCGTTCCAGATATAGAACGACATGGAGACGCCCGTCCTGGCCTTGTCGATGTCACGGGCGATGGCCTGCAGCACCTTCTCCGGGTCGGAATACAACTCGATATCGTTGCCGCGAACCGTCGGGGAGCCGGCGACATTGCAACCAAGCTGATTCAGACCGGCGGCGGCCCGGGGATGGCACGACCAGTCTACGTCGGTGAGATTGGCCCATTGCACGTCGCCGCCGGGTTGGCCGAGAATGCCTGCGAGCGCATCGATCCTGTGTCTGCGTTCCGGACCGACGCGGCGTTCTCCGATGAGGAGGTAGAGAAGCGCGCCGGCGAAGGGCAGCATGGCGATCAGGAGCAACCACGCGAAGGCCACGCCCGGCGCCGACCGCTTCATGACGACGCGAATGCCGATCGCGAACACGATCAACACGTGTGCCAGAGTGGTAATGGCCAGAGGGTGGTTGAAGTTGTCCAAGGTGTCTAAAAGGTCAGCCGGGTAATCCCTACGTCTCGCGTCGCCAGGGGAGGACTGCTACCATTTATTGCTCGCTCAGGCATTATCCACCATCCTCCCGGCCTGAGCATGATTCAAAACCGAATCGCGAAGCTCTGGGAGCATGCGATGGCTGCAGAGCCGCGCGAGGATTGGTCCACGGCGAAACGCCTGTACCGGAAGGTGGTCGATGCCGTGCATACCCGGACGGCGACCTTCCAACGACTCGGTCTGATTGCGCTTCGCGCAGGGCGCCCGAATGAGCTGGGGGCTGTCCACCCGTTCGAGGGAGATCTCGATTCAGCCGGACGCTTGGACTCGGAAAGACAATCATGAGACTCCTGCTGACCTTGATTTCGAAAGTTCCCTTCGCCGCGCTTTACCTGGTGTCGGATGCCTTCTACCTGCTGAACAGATACGTGATCCGATATCGCTATGATGTCGTCAGGAGCAATTTGCGCAATGCGTTTCCCGAGCGATGGA
The DNA here is from genome assembly GCA_964194585.1 of Salibacteraceae bacterium. Taxonomy (GTDB): domain Bacteria; phylum Pseudomonadota; class Gammaproteobacteria; order HK1; family HK1; genus JAABYT01. The sequence continues at coordinate 7,030 of CAXMNG010000043.1, forward strand.
AACGTGAAATTGACGCTCTCACGGAAGAAACCTTTCGAAGTCTTGCCGATCTTCTCGTGGAAACCATCAAGGGTATCGGTATCACCCGCGATGAGCTGGAACGGCGAATGGAAATTACAGCCTCGAGCCGTGTACACGAGCTGGTCGACCAGGGAAAACCGCTGTTGTTTCTCACGGCACACTACTGCAATTGGGAATGGCTTCTGCTGTATTCCTGCATGCACTTGCCTCATCCTCTGATGGCCGCGTACCAACCGTTTCACAATCAGCGTTTCGACGAATTCATGCTCGAGGCGCGCACTCGGTTCGGGGGCGAGCTCGTCCCTGCTACGGATTTGATCAGGCAAATTATCACGCACCGAAAGACCTTGAAAACGCTGACAATATTGGGCGACCAAAGTCCGTCGAGAGATGAGCGAAAGTACTGGACGACGTTTCTGAATCAAGACACCGCTTTCGTCGATGGTATCGACAGCCTCGTATGGCTGACCAAGATGCCCGTGATTTTCGTGAGCACGAAGCGTCGCAAGCGCGGTCACTATGACGTATCACTCAAAGTCATCGCGGAGCCGCCGTATGAAAAGAATGCCCACACCGTCGTCGAGTGCTACGCTCGTGAGCTGGAAACCATGATCCGGGCGGACCCTCCGGCGTGGCTGTGGTCCCATCGTCGGTGGAAGTTCAGTCGATCGGATGACAATTGTTGATGATTGGCTGCCCGGAATCCGGGTCTGGCGGCCGCGGCTGTTGAAACTCGGGGGAATCGAAACTTGCTAGCGATCCTGGTCGCCATACCGTTTCTCGGCGCGACTCTTCCCCCTCTGTTCAAGTCACGCCTGCGACTCGACCCGGCACTGGCGGCGGCTGTTGTCGCCGGCCTCGCTTTCGCTTGTCTCGTCTACCTCACGCCGGCGCCTTTTCAGGGCGAGACGTTGATTCTGAGCTGGCCGTGGCTTCCAAGCATCGGCCTGGAGCTCGCATTTCGCTTCGACGGGCTCGGGCTGCTGTTTGCGTACCTGATAGTCGGCATCGGGCTCCTGGTCATTCTGTATGCGCGCTACTACCTGAAGGCGGAGGATGCCACCGGCCGCTTTTATGCGTTCCTGCTGTTGTTCATGGGCGCGATGCTCGGCGTCGTGCTTTCCGAGAATCTGCTGCTTCTGCTGATCTTCTGGGAACTCACGAGCCTCTTCTCCTTTCTGCTCATCGGGTACTGGAAGCACGACTCGGAAGCGCGCCAGGGTGCGCGCCTCGCGCTATTGGTGACCGGCGGCGGCGGTCTTGCATTGTTTGCGGGGATTCTGCTCCTCGGGCACATTGCCGGCAGCTTCTCGCTCAGCGACGTTCTGCAGGCGGGGTCGGTGGTAAAAAGCCATCCGCTCTATGATCTGACACTGGTTCTGATCCTGCTCGGCGCGTTTACCAAGTCGGCGCAATTTCCGTTTCACTTCTGGCTGCCTCACGCCATGGCGGCGCCGACCCCGATCAGCGCCTACCTGCATTCAGCCACCATGGTGAAAGCAGGCATTTTCCTGCTGGCCCGCCTGTTCCCTGTGCTTTCGGGCACTGATATGTGGTTCACGCTGGTCGGCGGCGCCGGCGTCATCACGCTGGTGATGGGCGCCTATCACGCGCTCTGGCAACACGATCTCAAAGGACTGCTCGCTTACTCGACTATCAGCCACTTGGGACTCATCACCTTGTTGTTTGGTCTGGGGACGTCACTCGGCGCCATCGCGGGTGTCTTCCACATCATGAATCATGCTGTATTCAAGGCTTCGCTGTTCATGGCCGCTGGCATCATCGATCACGAAACCGGCACCCGCGACATGCGCAAGATCAACGGATTGTTCAAGTACATGCCCTATACGGCGGTGCTCGCCATCGTCGCGGCCGCCGCCATGGCGGGGGTGCCCCTGCTCAACGGATTTATCAGCAAGGAGATGTTCTTTCAAGAAACGGTGGATCTGGCCACTCTTGGGTTTGTTGGTTACGGGTTGCCGGCGGCGGCGGTGCTCGCAGGCATCGGCTCGGTAGCTTACTCCTCACGATTCATCCACGACGTGTTTTTCAACGGTGAGCCCGTTGGACTCACGAGAACTCCCCACGAACCGCCACGCTGGATGAAGTTTCCCATCGAGTTTCTGGTTGTCCTGATGGTTGCGGTAGGTGTCGCACCGGCCTACACGGTGGGGCCGATCCTGGACGTGGTGGCCGGGAGCGTTCTGCAACGCGGTCTTCCAGAGTTTAATTTGAGCCCTTGGCACGGATTCAACATTGCATTCATGATGAGCGTGGTGGCCCTCGTCGGCGGTGTCGTCGTGTATGCGCTTCGTCACCGGATATTTGCGTTGCACGATCGCATATTTCCGGCGGTCAGCGGTCGCAACGCGACCGAAGGTCTGCTCCACCGGATCTTTCGCTGGGCAGGATACTGGAATGCGCTCATCGAGAACGGGTCGCTTCAGCGTTATCTCTTTATTTTGATAACGAGCACTCTGGTCGTCGGCGTGGCGGCCTTTCGCGGTGAGCCGCTATTCGGGTCGGTGCCTACTCAGCCGCTGGACGTCCAGACGCTTGCCTATGGCGTTTTCCTCATAGCCGGCGCCGTCGGAACGGTGCTCTTTCACCGATCGCGATTCGTGGCGGTGGTGGTCGTCGGCGTCGTCGGCCTGATGGTGTCGTTGCTGTTCGTGCGTTTCTCCGGACCGGACATCGCCATGACTCAACTACTGGTGGAGTTTGCGACGGTCATATTGTTTCTGCTGGCGCTGTTTTTTCTTCCGTGGACATCGCCGGTGGAATCCAGTGTCGCCAGGCGAATTCGTGATGCATCGGTAGCGGTGTTGGCGGGCACCGGGGTTGGTGCGTTGAGCTACGCTTTGCTCACTCGTCCTCTGCGGAGCATTTCAGAGTTCTTTATCGCGGAAGCGAAACCGGGTGGTGGGGGCACCAATATCGTCAACGTGATTCTGGTCGACTTTCGCGGCTTCGACACCCTCGGTGAGATTACGGTGCTCGGCATCGCGGCGGTGGGGATCTACGCCATGCTTTCGAACGCCAACCTGCGTATCCCGGGTGTCGACATGGACGGCCGGGCCTGGGCGTGGGACCGGCATCCCGTGGTGCTCGCGGTGATCGCGCGGACGATGTTGCCCCTGGCCCTGCTGGTGGCAGTTTACCTGTTTCTACGCGGTCATAATCTGCCCGGCGGCGGGTTTATCGCTGCATTGGTCGCCGCTACCGCGCTGATTCTGCAGTATCTCTCCGATGGGTCGGCGATGGCGCGTACGCGTATCGGCTGGCGGTATCGGATGCTGTTGGGTGTCGGCATTCTGATCGCCGCCGTGACGGGAATTGGCAGCCTGTTTTTCGGATACCCTTTCCTCACGACCTCCTTCACCTATGTCAGCCTGCCCATAGTCGGCACGTTCGAGCTGGCCACCGCCATGCTGTTCGATCTGGGGGTTTTTGTCGCCGTCGTCGCCACCGTAATTTTTATCCTCGCTTGCCTCGGCCGGCTGAACGCACCACTGGACAGTGTGCCAACCATCCGCTGGCGTAGAGACAGGGAGCAATAGTGGAAGCCTTGTTCTCTATCGTCATCGGCATCCTGGTTGCCAGCGGGGTTTATCTGGTTCTGCGCGCGCGCACATTTCCCGTGGTTCTCGGGCTGACGCTCATGAGCTACGGCGTGAACGTGTTTCTGTTCGCCTCGGGCGGCCTGATCGCCGGCAGCGCGCCGCTGGCATTGCCCGAGGTACTGGTCCATCCGGACCCACTGCCCCAGGCGCTGGTTCTGACCGCCATCGTCATCGGCTTCGGTATGACCGCCTACACGATCGTGTTGGCCTTGAAGGCCAACGGCGAGTTCCAGTCCGATCATGTGGACGGGGAGGCACAAGGATGAATCACTGGATTATCGTGCCGGTGCTGCTGCCCCTCGTCACTGGCGCGCTGCTTCTCGTCCTGGAGGCGTCCGGTCACGCTGCTAAGAGAGCTGTCAGCGTCGCCGCGACGACGGCGCTGATTCCGGTTGCCATGGGGCTGATGGCCGTCGCGGCCACCGGGGAGCAGCAGATCTACTACCTGGGGGACTGGCCGGCGCCATTCGGCATCGTGCTGGTTCTCGATCGGTTGAGCGCGCTCATGCTGGCGCTTTGCAGTGTCTTGGCCTCGGCAAGCCTGCTCTACGCGCTGGGCGGAGACGACACGAAGGGGGCGGATTTTCACGCTCTGTTCCAGTTTCAACTCCTCGGCATCAACGGTGCATTCCTTACGGGTGACTTGTTCAATCTGTTCGTGTTCTTCGAGATTCTGCTCATCGCATCCTATTGCCTGATCGCGCACGGAGGTGGTCCGGCGCGGACACGTGCAGCCATGCACTTCGTGGTTCTCAA
>CAXMNG010000044.1:0-1824 GCA_964194585.1 Salibacteraceae bacterium
ATCGAGTGTTACACGGCTCGGGCCTACACCCACTGGGACAAGATTTCATCGCCCAATGCGAGACCGCAGATTCAGGGCGCCAATCCCTGGAGTGATCTGCACGCACGGGAAGCACTGCGTATCGCGGGCGAGTTTCTCGTCCGCGGGGTCACCGATTCCGGCGACCAGGAGGCCCGGGACAACCTCATGTGGGCGGCGACGCTCGCGGGCATGGCATTCGGAAACTCCGGCACCCATCTGCCCCACGCGTTTTCCTACAGTGTGACGAATCTGTTGCACGATGTCGTTACGGATGACTATCCCGTTCCATCGCCCTTCGTTCCCCATGGCATCAGTGTGATTCTCACTTCACCTTCGGTGTTCCGCTTCACCGCCCAAGGTGCGCCGGAACGGCACTTGGAAGCGGCGGCTTGTCTCGGCGCAGATACGGGCGACGCGACACCCGACGACGCCGGTGAGGTGGTGGCCAGCCGCATCGTCGATATGATGCGGGCGACACGGCTGCCGAACGGACTGCAGGGGATCGGATTTACCGCCGACGATGCGGATGCACTTGCCGGCTCCGCGATCCGTCAGCACCGGGCCATTGCCAATGCGCCCCGGGAAACAAACCGCGACGCCGCAGCGGAGATTTTCAAAAACGCGATGCGTTATTGGTGAAGCCGGCAGTTCGATGAAAGCTCTGCTATGCAATGCATGGGGTGGCCCCGATGCCCTCGCCATCGGCGAGCTGCCGTCCCCGTCGCCGGGTCCCGGGGAGATTCTCGTCGGCGTACGCGCCTGCGGACTCAATTTCGCCGATACCCTGATGATTCAAGGAAAGTACCAGGAGCGGCCCGACTTTCCATTCAGCCCCGGACTCGAGGTCTCTGGCGAAGTGCTGGAAACGGGCCCGGGGGTCGATGACTTCGCGAGTGGCGATCCCGTCATCGCGCTGTGCGGCCATGGTGGACTCGCGGAGCGCGTCGTCGTGCCGGCCGGTAATGCAATCCGGTTACCGGAGGGAATGGACTTCGTTACCGCTGCTGGATTCGCGGTCGTCTACGGCACCGCTCACGTGGGACTGGAACGCCGGGCGCGGCTCGAGCCGGGTGAGGTACTGCTGGTCCACGGGGCCGCCGGTGGCGTAGGGCTCGCCGCGGTGGAGATCGGCAGGCGCATGGGAGCCACGGTGATCGCAACCGGCAGCAGCGAGGAAAAGCTGGCGCTCGCGAAAGAGCACGGTGCTCATCACGTTATCAACTATCATGAGGAGCGCTTTCGTGACCGCGTAAAAGCACTGACCGACGGTCGTGGTGCGGATGTGATCTTCGACCCGGTGGGCGGCGAGGTTTTCGATCAGTCCATTCGTTGCATCAATTGGGAAGGGCGCATTCTGGTCATCGGCTTTGCAAGCGGAACGATCCCTGAGCTTCCCGTGAATCTCACCCTGATCAAGAACATGAGCGTGGTGGGGGTCTACTGGGGCGCCTACCGAAAACGCGACCCGGAAGTGCTGCAGCAATCCTGGCGACAGCTTCTCGAGTGGCTCGCAGAAGGCGCCCTCTCACCCCACGTTTCAGCGACCTACAGGCTTGCGGATGCGCCCGCAGCGCTCACCAGCCTCATGGAGCGGCGTGCCACCGGAAAGGTTGTCGTTACGCTTCCTTGATGATTCGGCCTGCTTCGTCTCTCGCGTCGCGCACGATGGGCGCTCCAGCCGGTAGTCGGGTCGTCCAGGGTTCTTCGAAGCGGTAGTGTTCGTAGAGCTTCGCGTAGCGGAGGAATGCGTAGAACGCGCCGATCACGGAGCCGATGAATCCCGCCCAGCCGTTGAGAAAGTTT
>CAXMNG010000045.1:0-3774 GCA_964194585.1 Salibacteraceae bacterium
GATAACAATTGGACACCCTCTGAGTTTGTGGAGTTTCCTGGCATAGGCTTTTGCGGTCTTGTTGCGCGGATTGCGGTGGGGGAAGAACAGCTTTGCCGCACGCTCGATTTGCGTGTTCTTTTCCCGGATCTTGTATACCTCGCCCTCCCAGCCACCGCCAAGGCGAGACACGACCTCGTACTTCCGGGCCAGTATCCGTCCGGGTTTGAGCTCGAAGGATTCGATGGGTTTGGATTTCACCTCCCTATTGTAGATCCAGAAGCATGGCGAATACCCGGGGGTAACGGTGGTCCAGTCCCTCCTTGCCGGTGGGACGGCCGGGGTGGATTGGTGCTATCTTTCAGTCTCAGGTCCCCACCGTGCAATCCCCTGCAGGCCATCCACGATGGGGTATGGGATGTTGCCGACCCAATGAACGAATTTGCCGCCCGCGCCCGGAACGACGAAAGCACAGTACCCGGACAGAAAGTCGGTCCTCCGCCGGCGCCGGAGGACTCCAGCTTTCGCAGCCTGGCCGAGACTTCTCTCCAGGGCATCATCGTGCATCGTGATTGGCGGATTCTGTTCGCCAATCGCGCCGCAGCACAGACTCTCGGCTATTCCACGGTGGAGGATCTCGTTTCCGTCGAGAGCTTTCTGCAGCTGTTACCTGAAGATGAACGGTCACGCTTCGAGACCTATCGCGACGCCCGCCTAAGAGGCGAGCCGGCTCCGGAACGCTATCAAGGGCGCCTTCTGCACAAGGACGGCGCCACCATTTGGGTGGATATCCTGCCGAGTATCCTCAACTGGCAGGGCGAACGGGCCATCCAGTCCACCTTCGTGGACATCTCCGACAGCGTACGCACGCAACAAATGCTGCATGAGAGTGAGGAGCGGCTTCGAACTTTCATGGATAACACCCCCGCGCTGATGACCCTGAAGTCTCTCGACAATCGTTATCTTATGGCCAACCGGGCTTTTCAGGATTTTGTGCAGAAGTCCGGGGATACAGCAGTCGGGTCGACACCTTCACAGCTGATGACAGCGGATCACGCGAACGCTATCGCCGAACACGATCAGATGGTGTTGGAGGAAAACCGCGCGGTAACGGTTGACAGAGACCTCATCGGTCTCGACGGCACACGCTATTGCCGCCGAGTGACGAAATTTCCAGTCTACGACGCTGACGAGAAGCTCATCGGTATCGGCTCGTACGCCGTCGACACCTCGGCATGGAAGAAGGCTGAGGAAACACTGCAGGAACGCGAGTCACTCATCAACGCGATCTCCGCGAACCTGCCGGGGGCACTGTTTCGTCGTGTGCTGCGCGCGGATGGACGCCTGGAATTTCCCTTCGTAAGCGACTCTCTGCACCGTGTGCTGGGAATAGATCGAGAAGATGTCGTGAACGATGCGCAGGCGCTGTTCGAAGCATTTCACCCCGAAGACCGTGAACGCTGGATGGAAGCACTGAATAATTCGGTCGACACCCTGGAGCCGGTTAGTGTGGATGTTCGGGTCAACGACCCACGAGGTGGCACGCGCTGGATGCGGTCCCTTGCGCGCCCGCAAAAGCTGGGCGACGGCACGATCGTGTGGGATGGACTTGCGCTCGACGTTACCGACGAAAAAAATGCCGCTGGCGCCCTGCGCGAGAGCGAGGAGCGCTTTCGAAATCTGGTCGAGGGCTCCCTCCAGGGTATCGGCATCATAGACACGAACTACGCCCCGCTCTTCGTCAATAATGCTTACGCGACCATGTTCGGATACAGCAGTATCACGGACATGCAACTGCTCGATTCCCATCTGGACCTGATCGCCCCGAATGACCGTGACCGAGTACGGGCCTACGGCGAAGCACGTCTGCGTGGAGATTCGGTCCCTGCAATTCACGAGGTCGACGGCGTCCGAGCGGACGGCAGTGTCGTGCATATGGTAATCACGATGCGGCTGATTGCATGGAAAGGATGTCCGGCGTTTCAAATTACGGTGACCGATATGACCGAACGTAAGCGCACTGAGGCCCGCCTGCACGATTATCAACAGCAACTCCGACGGCTCGCATCGGAGATATCGTTGGCCGAAGAAAAGGAACGCCGGCGCATCGCATCGGAGCTGCACGATGGCGCCATTCAGAATCTGGCCCTTGCAAAAATCAAGCTGGGTGAGTTCGAGAAGAGTCTCCCACCGAAGCACCGCGGAAACACCCTGGACGAGATCCGCGAGCTATTGGATCTTTCCATTCACGACGCCCGCAGCCTGATCTTCGAACTCAGCCCCCCAGTACTCTACGAGCTCGGCCTCGGAGCCGCCATAGAATGGCTGGGCGAGCAGTTCCAGGCTCGCTACGGAATTTCCTGCCGGGTCGTGGCGGATCAGGGCGAAGCGCCTGTGAATATCGAGATCGAGATCGTTCTGTTTCAGGCGTTACGTGAGCTGCTCGTCAATGTGGTAAAGCATGCAAATGCATCCAGAGTACGTGTCGAGCTTCGCCGTCTGGATGATCGACTATCCCTTCAGGTGCATGACGACGGTGATGGCTTCGACGCCGCCGCCGTGCTGACGGGCTCCGGTAGCGGTGGCTTCGGCCTTTTCAATATTCGTGAGCGGTTGCAGCTGCTGGGTGCCACTTTCGAAATCGAATCCGGGACGGGGACCAGTGTAACGGTGACTGCGCCGTTGGCCGCCGAACCGGCGCAGCAGCGGCCATGACCAGGGTGCTCCTCGCCGACGACCATAAGATCCTTCGCCAGGGTCTGCGCACACTGCTCGAACAGGAAAAGGACATTCAGATCGTCGGCGAGGCCGATAACGGCCGGTCATCTGTCAAGCTTACCGGCGAGCTCGCACCCGACGTGGTAATCATGGATGTGGCAATGCCGGATTTGAACGGAATCGACGCTACGCGCCGCATCACCGAGGCTGAGCCGCGGACCCGAGTGCTGGCGCTCTCGATGCACAGCGACGGGCGCTACGTAAAAGGAATGCTGCAGGCCGGCGCTCGCGGTTATATATTGAAGGACTGCGCGGCGGAGGAGCTTACCCATGCCATTCGCACCGTCATGGCCGGTCAGATTTACGTGAGCCCCGGGGTAACGGGCACCATCGTAAATGATTACGTTCGACAGCTGACGGCGGCTGACGAGCCGGCCACTCTCACCCGCCGCGAACGGGAAGTGCTGCAACTGCTTGCCGAGGGTGGCAGCACCGCCAACATCGCCGCCGGGCTTCACTTGAGTGTCAAGACCATCGAGACCCATCGCAAGCGCATCATGGACAAGCTCGATTTGCGCAGTATCGCGGAGCTCACCAAATACGCCATCCGCGAGGGCATCACTACCGTCGACGGCTGAAACTCTCCGGGTCAGCCTCGTGCCCTGACCAGGCTCACACACAACCGAGCGTCAGGGTTTTCGAAGGCAAAATTCAGGAGAATCCCGATAACCAGTGCGCCCTGGCCGGACTAGAGTTAACCGCTGAGGTGCGAAGTGCTGCCGGCGTCGCGGATTGATAAAGGACCCCCAGGGCGAAAGGACAACCAAGGAAGCCCGCCAACTGCGTGAGACCCAGATCGATGAGGTAAACGGATAGTGTTGATTCTGACCAGGAAAGTCGGTGAATCCATCATGATTGGCGATTCGGTAGAGGTGAAGATTCTGGGATTGCGGGCCGGCCAGGTTAAGATCGGTATCGAGGCGCCCAAGGATCTGAAGGTTCATCGCGAAGAGATTTACGACCGCATTCGCGCCGAGGAGGAGGGTAAGCGTCAAGCGGCCAATGAATAGGCCCGAC
>CAXMNG010000046.1:0-3592 GCA_964194585.1 Salibacteraceae bacterium
GCCGTTGCTGGCTTCCACGCTGATGAAGTTCGGCGCGGATGGATTATCGAATTGTGGGCGACCCATGTCGCTGGCAAAACGATGCACCACCTTGATGGTCCCGGTATCGTCGATGCCGAAATAGCCGGCCGTGTAGGTCAGAACAAAGGACTGGAAGCTTCCGGCGGGAAAGGCGCCGGCGGGCTCGACGGTGGCATGCCCCATCAGCTCCGGCTTGTATAAGGAATGCGACACGCTCGGCTTTGTTCCAATGAGTTTTCTAAACGGGCTGGTCGCCCGCAACGGTGGTGCGATGCATGGCGCGCGCGTAACGGAGATCGTACTCGGTGGCACGGTGCATGGTGCAGCGGTTGTCCCACATCACGAGATCCCCGGCCCGCCATCGGTGAGCATAGATGCCCGACGATTGCACCGAGTGCTGGAAAAGCTTCTGGAGAAGCGCTTTACCCTCTGGCTCCGGCATTCCGGCGATGCCGACGGTAAAGCCTTCGCTCACGAACAGCACCTTACGCCCGGTCTGCGGATGGGTACGCACCACCGGATGCACGACGTCGGGCACCGCGGTCAGCTGCTCAGGCGTCAACGGTGGCCGGTCGGTATCCTCGCTCGCCATCATGGAATAGCGATCGCCGTAGCGATGAATGGCGCCGAGTCCCTCGATGCTGGCCTTCATCCCGTCGTCCAGTGACTCGTAGGCGGCATACATGTCGGCGAACAGCGTGTCGCCGCCTTCCGGCGGCACCTGGAGGGCATAGAGCAACGAGCCCAGCGGCGGTTTCGCCTTGTAGGTCATATCGCTGTGCCAGTAAGCGCCACCGTTGACGACGGGCCTGGTACCCTCCTCTCCGCGGTTCGACAGCACGAGAATTTCCGGGAAATCGGCAAGCAGCCAGTGCCTGGCGGTATGAATCTCGAGCTCGCCGAAGCGGCGACTGATGGCGATATGCTGCTCGTTGTTGAGCTGCTGCTCGCTGAATACCAGGACCGAGTGCTCGAGAAAGGCGTCGTGGATGCGCGCGAAGCAGTCGTCTTCCAGCGGTTGCGATAAATCGACACCGGCAACCCGCGCGCCGAACCTACCCCGCACGGGCGAAATGGAGAGATCCGTGCCATCGATTTCCATCAGCGCGACATTCTCCAGCGGACGATGATGCGGGTCCCATTTATATAGGACTTTTCAGAAGTGCTCAATGCGCGCCCCGGCGCGCGATGACCAGGGACGGCGATCGCAGCGCCGGCGGCGGGTCGAGTCGCAGGCTACCATCGCTGGCAACCGTGACACCCGCGTCGACGATGCTGCCCCTGGACAGATCGATGAGGCTTGCGCCGGTGGTTCCTTTGGAGAACACCCCGACGGGCAATGCCAGCGGTGCCGCGGCCTCGCCGTCGGGCAACAGCAGACAGGCCCTGGTGTCACCGACTGTGAAGCCACCCACGCGGCCGTTCTCGACGGCGTGCAGCACACCCAGCTCCGGCGCCGAGGCGAGAACGCCCAGCCAGCCCTGCAGGTAGCGGTATACGAAGCTCGCGGGCCGCGGATTGTAGCGGCGGTCGAACAGCCCGTGACGGGGAAAGTAACCACGATCCACGTCCACGTAGGTGTCGATGAACAGCTCGCAGTCGCCGGTCGCGAAAGCCGCCAGCATCGCCTCGGCCACCTGATGGGCAATGCGCCCATCGTCCTGGTTGTACTCGGCGGGATTCTCCGATGCCAGACGCACGTTGATGGCTGCGCGCACACCGTGCTCGCGGGCGAAGTCCGCGATGCGGGGGACGACTTCCCAGGGCGACTCGTCGAAACCCAGCCGGAAAACGAAGCCATCGATGGCGCCCCGTGACGCCAGAAATTCCTCGATGAGCGCCAGCTCCGAGGCGCGGAACCCGTAGCTCACGAAGTGACTGAAACGTGAGCCCTCGGTCTTCTTCTCCGCGGACGTTTCCATCTTGGCCAGGGTCACCGGCACCGGCATCGAAGTCTCGGAAGCCGCCATTCGGGCAACGGTGCTTGTGGCTTCCTGCCATGGGACAATGATCTCCAGGACATCGACCAAGTCCCGGTGCCGGGCGATCATCTCGACCATCTCCCTGGACGGTGCTTCGAAACAGAAGATCGTGAATTCGTGGCCCATACCGCGTAACGCCCGCATGCGCTCACGGGTGTCGTCTTCGAGCAAGTCGCTGATGGGCACGCGCAGCTTGCGCACGCCCAGCTCCCACAGCGTCATCAACGTATAGTCGTTGCGGGCCCGTTTGCGCAGGAATTCGTCCATGGGGCCGTTGTAGGGAAAGGTTACGACTTCGGCCCAGGGATGGCGCAGGTGCACACCCACCGGCGCCGGGCGCCGCTCCCGCGGATGCAGTGTTGCTATCCGTTGGGGCGGTGGTGCCAAGTTCGCGTTCGCTTTCAGTATCTCGCCGTTGGTACGCAGGCAGCGGGCAATATGACCGTCTGCGTGCACGTCGACCATGAAGAAGCCCAGCTTCTCGGCGTCGTTGCGGCCATATTCCGGCGCCGCTTCGATGCGAAACAGCTCCGCGTAGTCCTGGCGAAAAAAGGAGGTCGCCGGCAGCAGATAGCAGTCGGTATTGTCGTGACGGTGATAGAAGAAGCTGTGCACATGCCCGGCGAACAACGCCTCTACGCCACACCGCTCTATCATTGACAGCAGCCAGCCGCGTTGCGGCTCGTCGATGTTGTCGTAGTTGGGCGGCTCGGTCGGCTCGAGTATGTATGGCGGATAGTGGGTGAACAGAAACACACGCTTGCCACCGCTGTCGGCGAGCTCGGCTTCGAGCCAGGTACGCTGATCCTCCTCGCTGGCAAGCCCGGAGTTCAACACAGGTGAGTTGATCAACACGAATCGGCAATCGCAAAAGTCGAATGCACTGAATGGTGCGCCGAAATAGCGTTCGTAGAGCGCCACGCCATCATCCGTAACCTTTGCCGCCGGCATCGCCTTGAAAGGCTTGTCGCCGACGTCGTGGTTGCCGGGGATGTATCGGATCTCGGCATCCAGATGGGCGAACATCGCGAGGGCGGCTTCCGCCGCCGCGCCATAGGTAGGCAGCGCCGGCACCGGATGCACGACGTCGCCCAGATGGATGACGAAGGCGGGGCGCAAGTGGTTCAGCAGCGCCGTCACGTACCGGCAGCGATCGTTGGCGAGCTCGTTCACCAGCCACGGAGAAGACAGATCGCCTTCCTCGGGACGCGTGTGGGTGTCGGCGATGACGGCAAAGCTGAATAGCGGATTGTTCACCTGGAGTCTCCGGTATCGTGGAATTCGAGGATGATGAGCCAGAACCATATCCCAGGGTCGGCCCGCGATCGAGGAAACGTGGATCCAACCCGTCCAATTGACCAAGGGCGGACGAGCGGCTAGCTTTGACCGTCCATGCCTCGAGGGAAGGGGAAGAACATGTCCAAGCATCCGTTCGGCTTCATCGAGCTACCAGCCGATCGCAGTACGTCCAAGCCCCGTGCCAACGGTCTCACCATGATGATCGACTGGGGCCTGGGTTTGCGGCAGCTGGAGGACATTCTGGAGATGTCCGGCGACTACGTGGATCTCGGCAAGATCGCCGTCGGCAC
>CAXMNG010000047.1:0-3357 GCA_964194585.1 Salibacteraceae bacterium
TGTCGGGCGCTGCACGATCGCTGCGTCGAGCAGGCCGGGAAAACTCTGCCCAACGCCGGCGGCATTACGGCCGAGGCGCTCCGTCGGGCGGCCGAAAAGGACGCGCCCTTGGAGGAGATCCGCGACATGTGCCGGTTGTTCCAGTGGCTGCTCCCGGGCCTGGTCACTAATGTCGCCTACCTGCGCGCCCAGCTCGCGGCGCCGACTTCTTGAGGGCGTGCGCGGACAAGGCGTGCTTCGGAAATCTCGATCTGACGCCTTAAGCGAAGGGCAGCAGCACGCTCGAGCCGGTGGTGCGGCGTTCGTGGATGGCACGGTGGGCTTGCGCGGCTTTGCTGAGCGGATAGGTGTGGTTGACGGTGCTTTGGATGATGCCGGCCTCCAGCGCATGGAACAGCGCCGCCGCCGCTTCCTCCAGCGCCGCACGTGTCGCGAGATAATGCATGACGGCGGGGCGCGTGACGAACAGCGAGCCGCGCGCCCCCAGGTCCTGGATGATGTCCACCGGGTCCGGCGGGCCGGAAGCGTGCCCGTAGGCGGCGCACATGCCGAGGGGGCGCAGGCTGTCCAGTGACTTGGTGAGCGTCGCCTTGCCGATGGACTCGTAGACTACGTGCACGCCCGCGCCATCGGTCAGCGCGCGGCAGCGGGCGGCGAAGTCCTCGGTGGAATAGTCAATGACGTGATCGCATCCCAACCGCTTGGCGATCTCTGCCTTCGCCTCGGAGCCGACGGTGCCGACGACGTTGGCGCCCAGATGCTTGGCCCAGGGCACCAGCACGTTGCCCATGCCCCCCGCGGCGGCGTGCACCAGCACCCAGTCGCCGGGCTTCACCACGTAAGTCTTGTGCAGCAGATAGTAGGCAGTGAGCCCCTTCATGAAGACGCCGGCGAGGGCGAACGCGTCGATGCCCTGCGGGATCGCGAGTAACGTCGAAACGGGATAAATGCGCTCTTGGCTGTAGGCGCCGAGCGGCGGCAGCCCATAGACCACCTGGTCGCCGACGGCGAAGCCGTCGACGCCGGCGCCGAGTTCCATTACTTCACCGGTCGCCTCGAAGCCGACGATCACCGGCGGATCGCCGACGGGCCAGGGGTGCGACACGCCGCCCCGATGGTAGGTATCGGCGTAGTTGACTCCTATGGCGGTGTGTTTGAGGCGCACCTCGCCAGGCCCCGGATCGCCGACCTCGACGTCCTCGTAGCGGAACACGTCTGGCCCGCCTTTCTCATGGATGACAGCAGCTTTGGGCATGATGGCGGTTCCTTTTTTTTATCTGGGTTTACGCGAACAGACTTATCATTGGAACTCCGATACTCGATGGGCGATTTCATCGGTGACGCGAATGAGCGCCTCAATCAGCTGCTCGTCGACGTCTATATCGCCTTCATATTCGGCCATGTTCCGTTTTCTATGTGCGCTATCCAGAACACGCCACTGTTCATTGGGTAGATTCAGCGTGTGCTGGAGGCACTGGAATACTAAGTATCTGCTCTGGGACCGGTATCCGTGATAGCGTAGCGCTGCAAGCGACAACGCATGAGCTGCGTTGTATGCCAGGTCGAAGCGTGATTCGATGCTCAACGAATCGTTCTTCGAATCCTTCAATCTAGCGGCACCTGATCGAACGAGTCCTGCAATTTCCTCAGGCGTTGCGTCCTCTACTTTGAGTTGTCCTATCTTCACGAGGTTGTCGAGCTTCTCATGTGCCATCGACGGACCCCTCTAGAACGATGTATGGGCTCTCGAGTACCCGAGTCACGAACGAATTCCTGGTCTTCCGGCGGTGCTCGAATTCCTTTGACGTATAGAGTGTCGGATTCACGCTTCGATCGAGTAGTTTCTCGACGGGCGCCAAGGCAGCGTAAATGTCTTCTAACGTCAGCTCATCAGAGACGAGCAGGAGATCGATGTCACTGGTTGCTGTGTCCGAGCGCTTCGCGGTCGAGCCGTAGATCAGTGCAAGGCTGATCTTGTTCGCCAGCGGCTCGAGTGCAGCCCGAACGGGCTCCTGAAGGCCGACTGTCTTCTTGATGATGCTGCAGAGCTCTTGAAAAAGGGGTGAGTCGCGGTTGGCCTGATAGTGCTTCTGATTGCCCAGCTTGGTAACGGTAACCAGACCGCTCTGCGCGAGTCGTCCCAGTTCGCGTTGAACGGCGCCACGGCCCGAGTCCGCCAGGGACATCAGCTCGGTGACGAAAAAGCTTCTGTTGGGTTGCCCGAACAAGAGGGCGAGCACTCGCTGCTGCGTCGATGTAAACAGAGCATCGGCAAGGGCCGAGCCACGGAGGGATTGAGCAGGACCCTCTGGTTTATGCTGTTGCACCGAATGCGCCCTCCTGGTGGACTTACTCATCCCCATATTGGGTATGTTAGTACCCACAATGGGTATGTATCAAGCTGCGCGTTGTGCAAACGATGAGGGGATTACACCCCTGTCCTTCCAGTACCCGGGATCGGGCACACCTGGTCCAGATTCCCCGGCCGAATGCGCCTCCACGTGAGCTTGGTCACGTTTCCGAGAGCGCCGACGGATCTCGGCTTGACTTATATGTACAGTGCATATATCGTAACAACATATATGCAACATGCATTTAAGTGAGCAGCATGAGTGACGAGAAGCAGCGTAGCCGCGATCGCGCCGAGCAGGCCTTCCTGGAGAGCTACGATCCGACCCAGTTCGAGCACCCCTCCCTGGCGGTGGACCTGGTCATCCTGACGGTTCGCGATGGCGAGCTGCTGGTGGCCCTGGTCCGCCGGGATGAGCATCCGGACAAGGGAACATGGGCGCTTCCGGGAGGCTTCGTTGCCGTGCACGAGGGCCTGGATGCCGCGGCTGCGAGGGTGCTCGAGACCAAGGCAGGCCAGCGTGGGGTTTTCCTGGAACAGCTGTACACCTTCGGTGAGCCCGGGCGCGACCCGCGCACCCGCGTGGTGAGCGTTTCCTACTACGCCCTGGTGAATGCCGCCAGGCTCGAGGGGCTCGACGAGCGCGGTGTGCTGTTGGGACGCCTGCGGGTGTCATGGAAGGGTGAGTCGGGTGGCCGAGTGGACGTGCTCGACGATTCGGGTCGAAAGCTCCCCACGGCGTTCGATCACGCCGATATCATCGCGATGTCGGTCAAGCGTATCCGTGGCAAGCTCGACTATGCCCCCATCGGCTTTCAGCTGTTGCCGGCTACCTTTACCCTGCGCGCGCTTCAAAACGTTCACGAAGCGATTCTCGGCACTGACATCAACAAAGATTCGTTCCGGCGAAGAATGCTCGCCGCGGGTCAGCTGAAAGCCACCGGCAAGTACGAGTCGGCGGTCGGGCATCGACCCGCCGAGCTCTACCGGTTCACCCGGCGCTCGGC
>CAXMNG010000048.1:0-8102 GCA_964194585.1 Salibacteraceae bacterium
CCGGGCCGCTTCGATGCCGCGCAGCACCTTGTTCAAATCACCGATGCGGGTGATGTTGCGAAAACGCGCCTCGTCGAGGCTGTCGAGGCTCACGTTGATGCGTTTGACGCCGGCGTCACTCAGGGGGCCGGCGAGGCGATCCAGCTGCGAGCCATTGGTGGTAAGGACCAGCTCCGCGAGCCCCGGTAGCTTGCCGATTTCGCGCACCAGCCAGAGGATGTTCCGCCGCACCAGGGGCTCGCCTCCGGTGAGCCGCAGCTTGGTCACACCCAGCTCGGTGAAGGCACGTGCCACGGTGTGGATCTCTTCCAGGGTCAGCACCTGGGCGCGGGGCAGGAAGGTCATGTCCTCGCTCATGCAGTAGACGCAGCGGAAATCGCAGCGGTCGGTCACGGACAGGCGCGCGTACGTGACGTGGCGCCCGAATCGATCGATGAGTCTCGTGGTGTTGTTATCCGTCGTCGTCACCTTGTTATTGTCTCCCGTCGCGTCGTTGTGCATCCTGCCATCTTTAGGTGGCCCGCCGGGCGGAGATGGCGGCTAGTGTATAGCAAGATGCGGGCCCACGACCCCATGGCCGTGCGTCGGGGCCCACCGTGGGGAAACCACGGCGTGGCGCACCGGCGTTCTGAGACAAATTGTCGCATTGCAGCTCCCCCTGGTCCAATTTGCGCCACCTTCATCCGGCCCCCTCACACCCGCCGGGGGAAGGCCCCAGGGTGGAGGGAGCACGCATTCCCGCGCCCGCATGGTATGGTACTTGCTTCACGTACATGCACGATAGGGTACATGTGCCCGACAGGGTATCAGTACCCGGTAGTGGAGCCAGTTCATGTCCGAGACGCCGCAACGCCACGCCAACCCTTCTGAGATTACGGTGACGGTGCTGGTCGAGTGCCGGCAGGCGCGCGTCGGCCAATGGGTGGAGGATCAGTGGGAGGCGATCGCGGTGATCGCCGGCGAGGAGGTCGTGACCACCGAGTCGACGACGACGCTAATACACGAGGATGCCGAATGCCGGCGCTATCTGTGGACGGGATTCAGGCTGGCGCTCTACAAGGACGCCTGCGAAAGCTACTGGTACAACCTGATGAGCGGTAAGCCCTACCTGTTCGTGATCTGTCATGTGGACGAAGACGAGGACGGTGAAACGAGCCTCATTCCCGCGCTGGTCAGCGCCGATCAGCAGGAGGCCACGGGCCATATGGAGACCGACGATCAGGTCTACTCGGTGCCGATGCCGGAGCAGGTGCACCAGTGGTTGGAGCGGTACGTGGTCGAGAACTATGTTCCGGCGCAGAAGAAGAAGCGTAAACGCCAGGAGTGGGCGAAGGAATCCGAGTATGTCGAAGCGGCCGAGCAAAACGGATCGCCACCCGTCCGTCACTGAGTCCGGGGACGGCGACGCGTTCCTGAGCCGCTGGGCACAGCGTAAGCGCGTCGCCAGGGCCGGAGGGGACCCGGATGCGCAGGAACCCGAACGGTCTCTCGATGGTGAAATGCTCGCGAAGGCTGCGCCGACCGTCGGCGAAGCGCCGCTGGAAGGCGACGACCGTCAGCCGGTGGAGCTCACCGATGAAGACATGCCGGCGGTGGACGCTATCGACGAGAACACCGACATGAGCGGTTTCTTTTCTCCCAAAGTGACTGAAGCGATAAAGAAAGCGGCGCTCAGGAAATTCTTTCATAGCCCCGCCTTCAATATCGTCGACGGCCTCGACGATTACGATGACGACTTCAGAAATTTCGCGGCCCTGGGAGATATCATCACAGCCGATATGCGCAGCCAGATGGAACGCGAGGCCGAGCGCGCCAAGGAAAGCCTGGCGAAGGACGGCCAGGCTGCCGACGAGTCCAGGGATGGACGAGGTACGAGTCCAGGGATGGACGAGGTAGAGCGAAGCAGGATGCCCGAGCCGAGGGCGAAGCAGGACGCCAGAGCCGAGACGCCTCCGTCACAGGAGCCACCGGCGGCACACGCCGACGAGACGGACGAGCCGTTGGAGATGGTCGACGAGTCCAGGGATCGACGAGGTAGGGCGAACCCCCGGCAGTCGGCAGCTGGCGAGTCGGATGAGCCCGGTGTGACCCGCGATCCCGGCAGGCACGCCAAGGCCGGTCCCGGAAAGCTGCGTCCCAAAGGCGCTGCCGATAGCGACGCATGAGTGCGCTGAAGTCGGCAAGCCTGTCGGCGGCGGAGCTGGAAGAGCGCCTCGGTTGCCGTCTGCCGGAGCAATCCGCCGATGGCAAGGCCCGCAACGCGGCCCTCATGGCCGATACCTGGGGCGACCGCACCCCGACTTCCCTGGTGGCATATAACTCCGCAGGCAGTGTGGCCATCATCGCAAGGCGCGAGGACGGTGAAGCGCTTGCCACGCGCCTCGCCGGGAAGGTCAACTGCACGTTGTTGATCCCCCAGTCCGACGACGGGGCCGAGGACGAGGCCACTGCCGGCTCGAAAAAAACCGGGCCGACGAGTCCAGGGATGGACGAGGTAGAGCGAAGCAGGACGCCCGAGCCGACGCGCCATATCCGCGCCGCCTTGGCCGGTGTTTCGGGCTATCTCGGCCAGTTCAGCGTCAAGGGTTGGGTGGCGGGCGAGGAAGTGGACATCGCGCCGTCGCTGCTGACGGCCCACAAGCCCTTCGACATCGTTCTGGATCTCGGTGAACCGGCGCAGCTCGAACGCGAGACACTGCCGCCGGGCTACTTCGCACCGGGAAGCGATACGCAAGCGCTCGAGCGCGCCCTCGAGGAGATCCCGGAGCTCGTCGGTGAGTTCGAGAAGCCCCGTTACTTCGACTACAACCCGGACATCTGCGCCCACGGCGCCAGCGGCATCACCGGCTGCACCCGCTGTATCGACGCCTGCCCGACCCTCGCCATCACCAGCGTGGGGGAGCGCGTCGAGGTGAATCCCTACCTCTGTCAGGGGGGCGGCAGCTGCGCGACGGCCTGTCCGACCGGGGCCATCACCTATGCATTTCCCTTAGTCGGGGATCTGCTCGCCAGCCTGCGCACGGTGCTGGCCGACTACCGCGAATCCGGTGGCACGAATGCAAGGGTGCTCTTCTACGACGGCGAGGCGGGGCGCGAGTGGCTGCAGCAGCATGCCGAGGCGTTGCCCGAGAACGTCATCCCCTGCGAGGTCGAGGAGATCGGCGCGGTCGGCATGGACACGTGGCTGTGCGTCCTGGCCTACGGCGCCGCCGGTGTCACCATGCTGTGCGTTCCCGGCACGACGCCGTCGGTGCGGCGCGAGCTCGAGGAGCAGCGGGGTTTCACCGCCGCGATCCTCGAGGGCATGGGGTACGACCCGCATCTGATTCGTCTCCAGGAAGCGTCCGACGAGGCGGCATTGATCACAGCCCTGCAGACGCCGGTGGAGCGGCAGCCCCTGGAGGCCGCGACCTTTCAGCCCCAGAACGAGAAGCGCACCAATATTCGCCTGGCGGCGGAGCATCTCTACGAGCAGGCAACGGCGCCGCCGGAGACGGCGCCGTTGCCCGCCGGGGCGCCCTTCGGCGAGCTGCTGGTCAATGTCAAGACCTGCACCCTGTGCATGGCTTGCGTATCGGTGTGTCCGGCGTCGGCTTTGAGCGACGGCGGCAACGAGCCGAAGCTGAACTTCATCGAGTGGAACTGCGTGCAATGCGGCCTGTGCGAGACCGCCTGTCCGGAGGATGCCATCGAGCGGCGCACGCGCTTCGTCTACGACCCTCGGCGCCGCCGGGACACCCGTCTGCTCAACGAGGATAAACCCTTTCATTGCGTGGGCTGCGGCAAGCCCTTCGCCACCACCCGGGTCATCGAGAGGATGCGCGAGAAGCTCGCCGGGCACTGGATGTTCCAGAAGCCGGAGGCGGTGAAGCGCCTGGAGATGTGTGAGGACTGCCGGGTCAAGGACATGTTCAAGGACGGCGGTGGTCTCCTGGATGCCCACGACGACGCGTAATTGTCAATGTCTTGTCAATATTGGGGACGTTTCGGGGCCACTGGGCCAGCGGGTCCCAGGGTGGGTTAAATTGTCGCACGGGGGCCAACCGCCGGGGGTGCGGGTGGTGGCGATCTAGTCGGATTCCATCCTATTTGGCGTTATACCCTCGACGGCCCGGGCATGGGATTTGCTTACTATTCAGAGGATCGAACCATTACCTGGCACAACATAAAAAATGAATGCAGGGGCGGTCGCAACGTCAGTGACGACGGGCATGGGTGAGGGGGTACGCAGTGCGCCCCAGGACGAGCGCTTGCGCGCCAATACCTACAGCTTGCTGGGCGCTCTGTTGGCGGCGCCGCCGGCGGAATCTCTCATCCACCTGTTGACACAGATCACCCCCGTTGAATTGGGCGGTGACAGCGACTTGACGACTGCCTGGGAGGTGCTGCGCCTGGCCGGCGAGCGCGTCACCGTCGAGTCCCTGGACGACGAATACCACGAGCTGTTCGTCGGAATCGGGCGTGGCGAGCTGGTGCCCTACGGTTCCTGGTACATGACGGGGTTTCTCATGGACCAGCCCCTGGCGATGCTGCGCCGGGATCTGGCCGAGCTCGGCTTCGAGCGCCAGGAAGAGATCAAAGAGCCCGAGGATCACGTGGCGGCATTGCTGGAGACCATGGGTCTGATGATCGGCGATGGCGACACCTCGGTGGATACCCAGCGACGCTTTTTCCAGAGCCACATGGGCCCGTGGATGAAGACTTTTTTCCTGGATCTCCAGAAGGCGTCGGCGGCGCGCTTCTACCGCGCCGTCGGGCAGTTCGGGGAGCAATTCATTGATTTCGAACACAAGTATCTGACGATGCTGGTTTGAACCGAGATTACCGGTGGGACGCCATTGGTAAGACATTCACGCGTGAGGAGTAGAGCATGAACAAGACACCGAAGGTAGCAACCGGGCGGCGCACCTTTCTCAAACGCGCGGCCGTCGCAGGCGGCGCCGCCACGGTGGCGGTGGCAGGCGGTGCCGCGGTCGCCGATATCGCGCCGGAGTCTCCGGACAAGGCGGCCCCGGAGCAGAGTTCAAAGGGTTATCGGATGACGCCGCACATCGAGGCATATTACCGGTCGGCGCGCGGCTGAGGTTTTCCCTCGGCTTCGTGACACGAGTATTCGCTCAACTCGAAGGAGAAAAGCGATGAAGTTGATTAGAAAGAATGGTCACGCTAACGCTGCGAGTGGCGCCAGCGTGTCCGTAGGCATGCCCGGCGAGGCCATCGCGCGACGTACCTTCCTGCGCCGATCGGGTCTCACCATGGGTGGCGCGGCGGTGGCCGGCATGTTGCCGGCGACCATGATGCGTAAAGCGCGTGCTGACGCATTCGCGCCGAAAGCGGGGATTACGACCGAGTTGCGGCA
Organism: Salibacteraceae bacterium; assembly: GCA_964194585.1. Taxonomy (GTDB): domain Bacteria; phylum Pseudomonadota; class Gammaproteobacteria; order HK1; family HK1; genus JAABYT01. The sequence continues at coordinate 5,360 of CAXMNG010000048.1, forward strand.
CAGCATCTGCACCCATTGCGCGGTAGGCTGCGGCGTGATCGCCGAGGTGCAGAACGGGGTCTGGACCGGCCAGGAGCCGGACTTCGACTCACCCTTCAACCTCGGCTCCCACTGCGCCAAGGGCGCTTCGGTACGCGAGGTCGGCATGGGCTCGCGACGCTCGAAGTATCCCATGAAACTCACTGCCGGCAAGTGGAAGCGAATGTCCTGGGACGACGCCATCGACGAGATCGGCGACCAGCTGCTCGCAATCCGCGAGCAGTCGGGCCCCGATTCCGTGTACTGGCTGGGCTCGGCGAAGCACAGTAACGAGGGGGCCTATCTGTTTCGCAAGTTCGCGGCCTTCTGGGGCACCAACAACACCGATCACCAGGCGCGTATCTGCCACTCCACCACGGTGGCGGGTGTCGCGAACACCTGGGGCTACGGCGCCATGACCAACTCTCTGAACGACATGCACAACTGCAAGGCGATGCTGTTCATCGGCAGTAATGCCGCCGAAGCGCATCCCATCGCCATGCAGCACATCCTGCGTGCCAAGGAGAACGGTGCCACGATGATCGTCTGCGACCCGCGCTACACGCGCACGGCGGCGCACTCGGACCACTACGTACGTCTCCGCCCGGGCACCGATGTGGCGCTCGTGTGGGGCATGCTGTGGCACATCTTCGAGAACAACTGGCAGGACGACGAGTACATCCGCCAGCGTGTCTACGGCATGGACGATGTGCGCAAGGAGGTCGCCAAGTGGAACCCGGCAGAGACCGAGCGGGTCACCGGCGTCGACGAGGCCACCCTTAAAAAGGCCGCGCAGATCATGGCCGAGAACCGTCCCGGCACCATCGTCTGGGCCATGGGCGGCACCCAGCACACCATCGGCAACAACAACACGCGCGCCTACTGCGCGTTCCAGCTGGCGCTGGGCAACATCGGCACGAGCGGCGGTGGCGCTAACATCTTCCGCGGCCACGACAACGTGCAGGGCGCTACGGACTTCTGCGTGCTGTCCCACTCGCTGCCCGGCTACTACGGGCTGAGCGCCGGTGCCTGGGCGCACTGGGCGCGGGTCTGGGACGTCGACCTGGACTGGGTGAAGAGTCGCTTCGACCCGGCAAAGGTCATCGGCGATAAGGGCAAGGAAATCCTGCCCATGAACTACAAGGGCATCCCGGTATCGCGCTGGGTGGATGGTGTCATCGAGGACAAGGCCAACATCGGTCAGAGGGACAACATCCGCGCCATGATCTATATGGGTCACGCGGTCAACAGTCAGACCCGTGGCCTGGATATGAAGAAGGCCATGGAGAAGCTGGATCTCATGGTCATCATCGATCCGCACCCGACCCACGCCTCGGTCATGAGCGATCGCACCGACGGCATTTACCTGCTGCCGGCCGCGACTCAGTTCGAGACCTACGGCTCGGTAACGGCGACGAACCGCTCGCTGCAGTGGCGTGACAAGGTCATCGAGCCGGTGTGGGAGTCGCTCCCGGATCACGTGATTCTGGCCAAGTTCGCGAAGAAGCTGGGCTTCGACCAGCAGCTCTTCAAGAACATCAAGGTCATCAACGGCGAGCCGCTCATCGAGGACATCACGCGCGAATGGAACCGCGGCATGTGGACCATCGGCTACACCGGTCAGAGCCCGGAGCGCTTGAAGGCCCACGCCGCCAATCGCCACACCTTCAATACCACCACGTTGAAGGCCGAAGGCGGGCCGGTGGACGGCGACTACTACGGTCTGCCGTGGCCTTGCTGGGGAACGCCAGAGATGGGGCACCCCGGTACGCCGGTGCTCTACGACACCAGCAAGCACGTGGCCGACGGCGGGCTCAATTTCCGTGCCCGCTTCGGTGTGGAGCGCAACGGCGTGAATCTGCTCGCCGAGGGCTCCTACAGCGTCGGCTCGGAGATCAAGGACGGCTATCCGCAGTTCGATCACAAGGTGCTGAAGCAGCTCGGCTGGTGGGATGACCTCACCGACGACGAGAAGAAGGCCGCCGCGGGCAGGAACTGGAAAACCGATCTTTCCGGCGGTATCCAGCGGGTTGCCATCAAGCATGGCTGCGCACCCTTCGGCAACGCCAAGGCCCGGGTGAACGTCTGGACCTTCCCGGATCCGATACCGGTGCATCGCGAGCCGCTGTACACGCCGCGGCGGGATCTGCTGCCCGATTACGCGACCTACGAGGACCGCAAGCGCTTCTACCGCCTGCCCACTCGCTACGGGTCGATTCAGGCCACGGATCACTCCAAGGAGTATCCGCTCATCTTCACGAGCGGACGCCTGGTGGAGTTCCAAGGCGGCGGCGAGGCGGAGCGTTCCAACTCCTGGCTTGCCGAGCTGCAGCAGGACATGTTCGTGGAAATCAATCCGGCGGACGCCAACGACCGGGGCGTGAAAAATGGCCAGATGGTCTGGATGGATACACCCGAGGGTAACAAGATCAAGGCGAAAGTCATGCTTACCCGGCGGGTGGCGCCAGGTGTTGTCTGGACACCCTTCCACTTCGGTGGTTACTTCCGGGGTGAGGACCTGCTGGACAAGTACCCGGCGGGAGCTGCGCCTTACGTGCGCGGCGATGCCTGCAACACGGCGTTCACTTATGGCTATGACTCTGTGACTCAGATGCAGGAGACCAAGGTCACCCTGTGTCAGGTCAGCGCAGTCTGAGAGGAGATACACCATGGCACGAATGAAGTTTCTCTGTGATGCCGAGCGGTGCATCGAATGCAACGGCTG
>CAXMNG010000049.1:0-20407 GCA_964194585.1 Salibacteraceae bacterium
GGGAGGGTATCGCGTTTGAGGATGTCGCCGATGCGCCGTTCCCGGCGTTGACTCCAGCGCGGATGGCTGATTTCCGGATTGACGTTGGAATAGAAACCGTACTCACGGGGCGCCTGCAGATTCCACGTGGCCGGTGGCTGCTCTTCGGTAAAGCGAATGGTGACGATGGATTTGATGCTCTTGAACCCGTACTTCCACGGCACCACCAGGCGGATCGGTGCGCCGTTCTGGTTCGGCAGGACCCGGCCGTAGATGCCCACCGACAGGAGCGTCAGTGGATGCATGGCCTCGTCCATGCGCAGCCCCTCCACGTAAGGCCAGTCCAGGAAGCCGCGCTGCTGTCCCGGCATCTCGGCGGGCCGGAAGACGGTACGGAAGGCCACGTAGTTGGCTTTGGAGGTGGGTTTGAAGCGCGCGAGCACCGGCCCCAGGGGCACACCGACCCAGGGGATCACCATCGACCAGGCCTCGACACAGCGCAGCCGGTATATGCGTTCCTCCAGGGTGTGCTGCTTGATGATGTCGTCGAGATCATACTCACCGGGCTTTTCGCACTCACCGAGGATCTTCACTTTCCACGGCCGCGGCTTGAAACGCCCGGAATTGGCGGCCGGATCCCGCTTGCCGGTGCCGAACTCATAGAAGTTGTTGTAACGGGTAATGTCTTTGTAGGGGGTCGGATCCTCGTCGGTGGAGAAGGGACCGTCGGTCACGCCCGGCAGGACCGCGCCCTCGGCCGCTGAATCCGTGACCAGCGCCGACGCGCCGCGGGGCAGGAGCAGTCCCGGTGCCGCCGCCGCCAGTGCCGATGCCGCGGCGAGGCCTGTAGCATTGCCCATGAAGCGGCGCCGGTCGAGGAACACGGCCTCGTCGGTGATTTCGGAGCTCTTGATGTCGTCGGGTCGTCTGATCAGCATTTCGTCACCCCTTGGTCCTGGCGAGTCGTTCACTGTATAGACCAAGTCTAGGGCAGAATTCTCACACAAATCTCACGATCCAGGCGTCTCGCCGGGGCCAATCCGGATTATGCCAGCCAGGCGCGTGCGTTGCGGAACATGCGCAGCCACGGGCCGTCTTCGCCCCAGCCCACCGGGTGCCAGGAGTGCTGCAGGCTGCGAAACACCCGCTCGGGGTGGGGCATGAGAACGGTGATTCGGCCATCGGGTGTGGTCAGTCCGGTGATGGCGTCGGTGGAGCCGTTGGGGTTGGCGGGATAAGCGAGGGCCGGCCGACCGGCGCTTTCCACGTAGCGCAGGCAGGTGAGCCGCTGTTCCCGGACGGCCTCCAGATCGTCGTGGTTGCGGAATTCGGCGCGCCCCTCACCGTGGGCCACCGGCACCGGCAGCACCGAGCCCTGCATGCCGGTGAAGAATATCGATGGCGAGTCGCAGACCTCCACCATCACCAGGCGCGCTTCGAACTGCTGGGATCGGTTACGCAGGAAGCGCGGCCAGTGCTCGGCGCCGCTCACCAGGCCGCCCAGATGGGCAAACATCTGACAGCCATTGCACACGCCCAGGGCAAAGGTGTCGCTGCGGGCGAAAAACTCGCGGAACGCGACGCGGCCGCGCTCGTTGTACATGATCGTGCCGGCCCAGCCGCCGCCGGCGCCGAGCACGTCGCCGTAGGAGAAGCCGCCGCAGGCGGCGATGCCCTGGAAATCCTCGAGCGACACCCGTTCCTCCAGAATGTCGGTCATGTGCACGTCGATCGTGTCGAATCCGGCGCGGTCGAAGGCCGCCGCCATCTCCACCTGCCCGTTCACGCCCTGCTCGCGCAAGATGGCGACGGCGGGCCGCCGGCCAACCACGAAAGGCGCGGAGACGTCTTCCCCGGGATCGAAATTCAGCGACGCATGCAGAGGCCGCGCCTGGGTGTCGTCCACCCGCTCCAGCTCTTCCCGGGCACAATCGGGATCGTCTCGAAGCGCCTGCATGTGGTAGCTGGTCTCGCGCCACACGCGATGCAGGGCGCTTCGGGGTGTGTCCAAGAGCCTTTCGCCGCTGTGCTCGAAGCGCAGCCGGTCGTCGTCGCAGGGCGTACCCAGAAAATGCACGTGACCGTCGAGCGCCGGCGATGCCGTGAAGCGTTCCAGCACGCGATCCCTGTCGACTTTTCGGATCTGCAGCACGGCACCGAGCTCCTCGGCGAACAGCACGGCTGTCGGGTCCCTGCCCACGGTGTCCAGGTTCACCTGCAGTCCCGTGTGTCCCGCGAAGGCCATCTCACACAGAGTGACGAACAGTCCGCCGTCGGAACGATCGTGGTAGGCGAGCACCAATCCTTGCGCGTTGAGCCATTGCAGGCTCGCGAAGAAATCGCGAATCGCGGCGGCGTCTTTCACGTCGGGGCATTCGGTTCCCAGCTGCGCGTGGACTTGCGCCAGGGCGGAGCCTCCCAGGCGCAGACGCCCCGCGGCGAGATCCACCAACCACAACTCGCTTTCGCCGGCGTCGTCACGCAGCGCCGGCGTCAACGCGCGGCGAACGTCGCTGACCGCCGCGAAGGCGCTCACCACCAGAGACAGCGGCGCGGTGACCGCATGCTCGCGGCCCTCTTGCTGCCACACGGTTTTCATGGACAAGGAATCCTTGCCCACGGGAATGGCGATGCCCAGCGCCGGGCAGAGCTCCATGCCCACGGCGCGCACCGTGTCGAAGAGTTTCGCATCCTCCCCGGGATGGCCGCAGGCGGCCATCCAGTTGGCGGACAGCACGATATCGCCCAAGCTTTCGATGGGTGCCGCGGCGATGTTCATGATCGCCTCCGCCACCGCCATGCGCCCGGACGCAGGCGCATGGATCAACGCGAGCGGCGCGCGTTCTCCCATGGCCATGGCTTCACCGGTGTAGCCTTGAAAGCCGCTGGCGGTAACGGCGCAATCGGCTACCGGCACCTGCCACGGCCCGACCATTTGATCCCGCACCGAGAGCCCCCCCACGGTGCGATCGCCAATGGTGATGAGAAAGGTCTTGTCGGCGACACCGGGCAGGCGCAGCACACGCCGCGCTGCATCGTCCAGGTCCAGGCCTTCGAGATTCAGGCGAGTCGCCGGCGCCGGCCGGCGGGTGACGGTGCGGTGCATGGGCGGCGCATCGCCGAACAGCAGGGACATGGGCAGATCGATGGGGCGGCTGCCGTCCATGGTGTCGGTGACCAGCAGGCGCCGCGCGTCGCTGGCGTTGCCGAGAATCGCCCACGGGCATCGTTCCCGCGAGCAGATGGCCGCGAAGCGTTCCACGTCCGCCGCGTCGATGGCGAGGACATAACGTTCCTGGGCCTCGTTACACCAGATCTCCATGGGCGACATGCCCGGATCGTCGCAGGGTATGGCGCGCAGATCGAAATCGCCGCCGCGTTGCGCGCCGTCGAGGAGCGCCGGTACGGCGTTGGAAAGGCCGCCCGCGCCCACGTCGTGCAGTGACCGGACGGGGTTGTCGTCGCCCAGTTGCCAGCAGCGGTCGATGACCTCCTGGCAACGGCGTTGCATCTCCGGGTTGTCGCGCTGCACCGAGGCGAAGTCCAGGGTCTCTTCGCCTTCTCCGGATGCCATGGACGAGGCCGCGCCGCCGCCCAGCCCGATGAGCATGGCGGGACCGCCGAGGACGACGATACGCGTGCCTTCCGGAAAGCCGTTTTTCGCGATCTGGCTGCGACGGATGGCGCCCACCCCGCCGGCCACCATGATGGGCTTGTGGTAGCCGCGCACCTCGGGCTCGGCACCATCGCCGTTCACCTCGAGCTCCAGGGTGCGAAAGTAGCCATTCAGGGCAGGACGGCCGAATTCGTTGTTGAATGACGCCGCGCCGACGGGTCCTTCCAGCATGATGTCCAGCGCCGAGGCGATGCGCCCGGGGCGGCCGTGCTCCCGCTCCCAGGGTTGCCCGAAGCCCGGGATATTCAGGTTGGACACCGAGAAGCCGGTGAGGCCCGCTTTGAAGCGCGCACCTCTGCCGGTCGCCGCCTCGTCGCGGATCTCGCCGCCGGAGCCGGTGGCGGCGCCGGGGTAAGGGGAGATGGCGGTGGGATGGTTGTGGGTTTCCACCTTCATCAGGATGTCCACGCTTTCTTCCACGGCCCGGTAGCAGTGGTTTTCGGCATCGGGAAAGAACCAGGTGGCGGCGCTCCCGGACATCACCGCTGCGTTGTCCCGGTAGGCGGACAAGACGCGGCCCGGGTGACTCGCGTGGGTGTGCCGGATCATCTCGAAAAGCGTGCGATTCGCGTCCTCGCCGTCGATGGTCCACGCGCTGTTGAATATTTTGTGCCGGCAATGCTCGGAGTTCGCCTGGGCAAACATCATCAGCTCGATGTCGTTGGGATTTCGTCCGCAGGCGAGAAATTGCTCCAGCAGATAGTCGATCTCCTCGTCGCTGAGTACCAGGCCCATGTCCCGGTTGGCCTGGTCGAGAGCTGCGCGGCCCTTCCCGAGCACGTCGACGGATTGCAGCGGGCGCGCCGCCGCGTGATCGAACAACACATGGGCCCGCTCGATACCCGGGAGCAGCACCTGAGTCATGCGATCGTGGACCCATGGGCCGAGCACCGCTTCGACGAGCGCGTTCGCGTCGGCGCCGGATTTCATCCCCACCTTCCATTGGACGCCGCGCTCGACGCGGCCGACCTTGTGCAGCCCGCAGTTGTGCAGGATGTCCGTGGCTTTGGTGGACCAGGGGGAAATCGTGCCGGGCCGGGGTACGACCAGGAATCCGTGACCTTCAGACGCCTCGGCGGAAGCTGGCTCCGCGGCCAGGAGCCGTTCCAGCAGGGTATCTTCGTCGGTGCTTAACGGTTCGTCGCGATGCTCGACGAAGTAAAGGTAATCGGCGCAAACGGAAGTGAAGCCGGGTAGCTCCCGGCTCAGGCTGTCGCGCAGCCGCTGCCCACGAAATGCTGTCAGCGCCGAGCGTCCACGCAGGTGCGATAGGGATGCAAAACCTGATTCGCGTACGCCCATGGTAGGGCACCGGATGATACTGTAGCGCGCGGGGATCGTGCTACCATTCCCGCATCGAAGTGCGCGTTTCGGCGCCAACTGGATGCTGGAGAGGGCGGAGATGGGCAAAGACACCACGACCGACCGTGAGCAGGTGGGCGAAGATGGTCGCGGCTATCGCGTAATGGCTGCGGAAAAGAAGGTCGTCAAGAAAAAGGCCGGGAAGAAGACGGCTGCCAAGAAGGCCGCCAGCGCCAAAAAGAAGGGCAAGGCAGCCAAGGCAGCCGCCGAGCCGGCGCCGGTTGCCGCGTCGTCGGCGTCGGCGCCTAAACCGGAACCGGCGTTCACGCCGCCTTCCGACGAGGCGCGCTCCGGCGGCGCCATGCGTGGCATCATCGCACTGTGGGGCCCGCTGGCGATCATCGTGCTGCTCATCGTCGTTTCGCGACTCGGTGATGAAGAGCCCGGAGCGTTTGGCGATCGGGCCGCGGCCGGATTGTCGGCGTCGCTGGAAACTGCGGAAAGTATCGCCAGGGACGTGGTGGAAGACGTCCAGGATGCGCTCACCGGAGGCGATCCTCAGGCAGCCGCGGTGCTGGACACACGCGCCAGCGGCCGCAGCAGCGCCGGAAGCACCAGCGGCGATCTGGCGGCGGCCTTTTACGATGCCGGCGCGGCTTCTGCGCCACCGCCATCGTCGTCCAAGCAGGCGGCAACCGCGGCGGATGTTTGGGGCCCATCGGATCAGACGACGACACCGGCGTCGCTGTCAGGGATCCCCGGCGCGTTACCCCCGCATCCGGAGAATCCGTGGGCGCCGATGGATCCGCGCTCGGCGACGGCCATGTCCGCTGATCCTTACTCCCAGGCTTATCCGCCGGCCTATTCCCCGGCCTATCCCCAGGGAGGCCAGGGAGGCGCCATTCCCCCGCCGGTGGCCCCTTATGGCTACGGCGCCCCGCCCCAGCCACCGGCTTACCCGCCACTGCCGCCGGACTATGGATCTGCGCCGCCGTCTGCTTACGGAGGAAGACCACCGGGGTACTCCCAGCAACAGGTCTACGGCACGGCACCGCCGGCCTATGGGGCGCCACCCGCTTACGGTATGCCCCCCGCCTACGCCTACCCCCCGCAACCTTACGGGGCGCCGGCGCCATATCCACCCGGCTACTATCCTCCAAGCCAATAGGCCCGACCCGGTAGCGGGCACCGCTCAGCGATCCAGCCGTTCCACTTTGAGATAGGTGACGGTGTCGCTGCTGGTGGTGGTGCTCGAGGAGGCGCCGATGCCGCGGGTATTCTCACTGGAAGCAGCGCCGATCCGGCCGATTTCCATCCAACGGCCCAGTGGGCTGGTGACCACGGTACTCGCTTCGCGCACGTCGATGGCGCCCGAGCCGCTGTCCAGGCGGTTGTGGCGGGGAAAGATCTCGACGGTCACGCGGTCGTCGTCGTTCAATCGCGCGCGTACGGTGAAACCGCTGCCGACGTTCCTGAATCCCGTGCTCGTCTGCACGGTGGTGACACCGGTGCTGGAAACGACGACGCGCTGGTCGGTCACCGGCACCGATCGCCCGGATTGTATGAACGCTTCCCTGCCTTCCAGGACGCGCACGCGCTGGGTGCCACTGTCGCTGGCCACCGTCTGCGTCTTGTCCACGCGAACACCCGCTTCCTGGTCGCCGTCCTGATGGCTGATGACGAGCCCGCGCCCACTCCCGGACCCACGTCCGGTGGAGAGCCCGACGTTGCTGCCGCTGACTTCGCCGAAGGCCTCAAAGAGATCCCGCCGCACTTCCTCGTTGATGGAATGGCGCACGCTGATCAGGAGATTTGACGGCGCGCGGTTCAGCGTGGCGAGAATTTCCTTGATGTCGCGCATATTCGCCGGCGTCGTGCGAACGACGATCTTGCCGTAGGCGCCGGAAACACTGCCGGGTCGCGGAACCATGGGTCTCAGAATCTGGATCATCTCGTCCACCGGACGATAGCCGATGGTGAACACTTCCGTGATCATGCCGCTTGCGGCAAAGGCGCCTGCGAGGGGTAGCCCGCCCGCGAGCAGCATCAGGGCCAGGAATCGGAAGCGCGACATGACCATGGTTCTCACAGGTGGCTGCGGCGCAGGCCGGGGTCTGGTCGTGCCGTTTGCCACATCTCTTCGAACTGCCGGGTGAGTTCCCGGACCGTACGCGGGTCGTTGAAGTTGACGGTGCCTTCGAAGCGATCCGAAAGCGTGCGGTGGATAACGCCGACTCCGTCGACGATTAGAAACGCAGCGTTGTACTCATCGAAATCTCTTGCCGGCACGCGCAGTTCGATGAAGCTGCTCAGGCGTTGGAACAGCGTCACCAATCGGTGACCGCGTTTGACTACCGCGTCGGTGTCGCGAAGCAGCACCCGGACTCGCGCCCGGCGCGATCCCACGACCAACTGGTTCACGGCCTCGGAGAATTCGCGGTTGTCGTACATCCGTGGATCCAGCTGCCGGCTGATAATTTCGATGCCACGTGTCGCCTGGCGCACCATGGACAGGGCCGCCAACCGGCACTCTTCGCTGGTATCTATAGCGACTGTTTGCGTGTCTTCCTTTAGGACGAAACGATGGAAATCCGATGGACGGGAGTAGTGCACGTCAGCCTCACACGTCGTTGGCCAGATCCTCTCCCGCTCCCACGTAGCTCGCCGGGGTCAGAGCCAGAAGCCGCGTCTTCTCGTCGGCGGGCACGTCCAGAGACTCGATGAATGCGTGAAGCGTCTTCCTGTCGATGGAACGGCCCCGGGTCAGCGCCTTCAGGCGCTCGTAAGGTTTGTCGATGCCATGGCGCCGCATGACGGTTTGAATCGGCTCGGCGAGGACTTCCCAGGCATCGTCGAGATCCCCGGCGAGTGCTTGTGTGTCGACCTCCAGCTTCGAGATCCCCCGAAGGCAGGAGTGGTAGGCGACCAGCGAGTGGGCCGCCCCGACGCCCAGATTGCGTAGCACGGTGGAGTCGCTCAAGTCCCGTTGCAGCCGCGAAATCGGTAACTTGCCCGCCATGTGCTCGAGCAGCGCATTGGCGACACCCAGGTTGCCCTCGGCATTTTCGAAGTCGATGGGGTTCACCTTGTTGGGCATGGTCGACGAGCCAACCTCGTTCTCCACGGGTTTCTGCTTGAAGTATCCTCGAGATAAGTAGGCCCACATGTCACGGCAAAAATCCACCAGCGCCGAATTAAACCGTGCCTGGGCATGGAACAGCTCGGCCATGTAGTCGTGGGATTCGATCTGCGTTGTGAGCGGATTCCACTCCAGTCCCAGGCCGGTGACGAAGTCGTTCGCCATCGCCGGCCAGTCGAGTGTCGGGTATGCCGCCAGATGCGCGTTGTAATTACCAACCGCACCATTCATCTTGCCGCGCAAACGTACGTCGGCGAAGCAGGCGCGGTGTCTTTTCAAGCGTGCCGCGAATACCGCCATTTCCTTTCCCAGCGTCGTTGGTGACGCTGGTTGTCCGTGGGTGTGGGACATCATCGGCTGGGCGGCGTGGTGGTGTGCGAGGCCACGAATCGATTCGATCAGCTCGTCCATGATCGGCAACAGGCAGCGCGTGCGCGCATCGAGGAGCATCAATCCATAAGCGAGGTTGTTGATATCCTCGGAGGTACAGGCGAAGTGAACAAACTCCTGTACCGCGATCAGTTCCGGCGTTTCCGCCATCTGCTCTTTGAGAAAGTACTCCACCGCTTTGACGTCGTGATTGGTCGTGCGTTCGATCTCCTTGACGCGCGCGGCACTTTCGAGGTCGAAGTTGTCGACGACGTCGTTGATTCGGTGATTCGCTTCCTGACTGAAGGCAGGAACCTCGGGGATCCCGGGATGCGCTGCCAGCGCCTGAAGCCAGCGCACTTCCACCAGCACACGGTGTCGGATCAAACCGTATTCGCTGAAAACGGCGCGTAGATCGCTGGTCTTGTCGGCATAGCGGCCGTCGATGGGAGAAATGGCTGTAAGCGGTTCCAGATCCATGTTCAAGATTCGAGGTGCATCAGGCCGATTTACCGTGGGTGACATCGTAGGCGGCGCGCTGCTCAGGCGTCGCTTCCGTTTGGTACTTGCCCTTCCACTCGTCGTAGGGCATGCCGTAGACGGTTTCGCGCGCCTCGTCATAGGACATTTCGAGTCCCTGTTCCTCGGCTGCCGCACGGTACCACTTGGACAGGCAGTTGCGGCAGAAGCCGGACAGATTCATCAGATCGATGTTCTGCACGTCGGTGCGCGCGCGCAGGTGCTCTACGAGGCGCCGGAATGCGGCCGCCTCGAGCTCGGTACGAGTTTGATCATCCATTCAATTTTCTCCGGAAATGACCGACCAACAACGTTAATTTACCATGGACGGGTGCTCAGCTCAGGCTGCCAGCTGGCGGATGACGTACTGCAGAATGCCGCCGTGCTTGTAGTACTCCCATTCTTTAGGGGTATCGATACACACGCCGGCATCGAAGCCTATCCGTTTACCGTCATCGCCGGTGGCCGTGATCTTGACCTTGTCCACGCCCATCGCTACCCCTTCGATATCGTAGACTTCGTGGCCGGTGAGGCCGAGACTCTCGGCGCTGTCGCCGCCAGTGAACTGCAGCGGCAATACGCCCATGCCGATCAGGTTCGAGCGGTGAATGCGCTCGAAGTTCTGCACCAGAACCGCTTTTACACCGAGCAGCAACGGGCCTTTGGCGGCCCAGTCGCGGGACGACCCGCCGCCGTAGGCGGCGCCGCCGATGACCAGCGTGGGCACACCATCGGCCTGGTAGCGCGTGGCGGCGTCGTAGATGGACATCTGTTCCTGGGAGGGCTGATGCAGGGTCCATCCGCCTTCGGTGCCCGGCGCGAGCAGGTTGCGCAAACGCACGTTAGCGAAAGTGCCGCGCATCATCACCTCGTGGTTGCCGCGCCGGGCGCCATAGGAGTTGAAGTCGCCGGGCTGGACGCCGTGCTCGATGAGATAGCGACCGGCGGGGCTGTCCGGCTGAATGGCGCCCGCCGGGGAGATGTGGTCCGTGGTAATGCTGTCGCCGAGCAGCGCCAGCACCCGCGCGCCGTGGACATCGGCGAAGCCCGGCGTCTCGTGGGTCATGCCCTCGAAGTAGGGCGGGTGGCGCACGTAGGTGGAATCCGCCTGCCATTCGAACTGGCCCGCGTCCGGCACCGCCAAGTTTTGCCAGCGTTGGTCGCCGGCAAACACGTTCTCATAGCTGGAACGGAACATGTCGGAGTCGATGGCGCCGGCGATGGTGTCGTGGATCTCCTTCTGGCTCGGCCAGATATCGCGCAGATACACCGGCTCGCCGTCGCTGTCTTCGCCCAGCGGGTCGGCGACCAGATCCAACTTCATATTCCCGGCCAGCGCGTAGGCCACCACCAGCGGCGGGGAAGCGAGGAAGTTCATGCGCACGTCCGCATGGATGCGGCCCTCGAAGTTGCGGTTACCCGAGAGAACGGCACAGGCGATGATGTCCGATTCGCGCACGGCCTGACCCACCGCTTCCGGCAGGGGTCCGGAGTTTCCGATGCAGGTGGTGCAGCCGTAGCCCACCAGGTAAAAGCCGAGGGCCTCCATGGCACCCATGAGGTCGGCTTTCTCGAGATACTTCGTTACCACCAGCGATCCTGGTGCGAGACTGGTCTTCACCCACGGCTTCACCTGCAGGCCCCTGGCGTGCGCGTTGCGCGCGAGCAGCGCCGCGCCCACCATGACCGCCGGATTGGAAGTATTGGTGCAGGACGTGATGGCGGCGATCACCACCGCGCCGTCCTCGATCTCGAATTGCTCGCCGTCCCGGGTGACGGTGGCGCGGCCGGTGGCATCGCTGGCGCTCGCCTGGCGCATCTTCTGCAACGCGCCACCGATGGTGGTTTTGACGGCATCCAGCGGGATTCGATCCTGGGGACGCTTCGGGCCGGCGATGCTGGGCACGACGTCGCCCAGATCCAGGTGCAGGGTGTCGCTGTAGTGGGCGGGTTCAGTATCGTGGTCGCGGAACATGCCCTGTTCGCGGGCATAAGCTTCCACCAGCGCGATGTGCTCGGGATCGCGCCCGCTCAAGTCGAGGTAGCGGAGCGTCTCGCCGTCGACGGGGAAGATGCCGCACGTCGCCCCGTACTCCGGCGCCATGTTGGCGATGGTGGCGCGGTCCGCCAGCGGCAGGTGCTCCAGGCCGTCACCGTAGAACTCGACGAATTTTCCTACCACGCCGTGCTCGCGCAACCGTTCGACGACGGTCAAGACCAGATCCGTCGCCGTCGCCCCTTCCGACAGCTTGCTCGTAAGCTCGAAGCCGACGACGTGGGGAATCAGCATGGTGATGGGTTGGCCGAGCATGGCCGCTTCCGCCTCGATGCCGCCCACACCCCAGCCAAGAACGCCGAGGCCGTTGATCATCGTGGTGTGGGAGTCGGTGCCGACGACGGTGTCGGGGAAGGCGCGGGTCGCGCCGTCGTGCTCTTTGGCGAATATCACGCGGGCCAGGTATTCCAGGTTGATCTGATGCACGATGCCGGTATCCGGCGGTACGACTTTGAAGTCGGAGAATGCGTTCTGGCCCCAACGCAGGAACGCATAGCGCTCCTTGTTACGGGAGAACTCCAGCTGCGCGTTCAGATCCATGGCGTCCGGCTTGGCGAAAGCGTCCACCTGCAGCGAGTGGTCGATGACCAGCTCCACCGGCGACATGGGGCTGATCTTCTCGGGATCGTCGCCGAGGGTGCGCATGGCATCGCGCATGGCGGCGAGATCCACCACCGCCGGCACGCCGGTGAAGTCCTGCAGCAGCACCCTTGCAGGCGTAAAGGCGATCTCCGTGGCCGGCTCGGCTTTCGCGTCCCACCCGGCCAGGGCCTCGATGTCTCCCCGGGTGATGTCGACGCCGTCCTCATGGCGAAGCAGGTTCTCGAGGAGAATCTTGAGCGAGTAGGGCAGGTGGGTCAGGTCGAATGTCGGACTCAAGGCGGAGAGCCGGAAAATTTCATACTCGTTGCCACCTACTGTAAGCGTCGAGCGGGCATTGAAGGTGTCGGCCATGAAGGTGCTACCTGTGTGGATTGACGGGTCAAGGAAGAGATTATCCCCCATTTAGCTCTACATATGGATCGCCCGCCCGTCCACCGCCAGCGCCGCCTCGTGCATCGCTTCCGATAGCGTCGGGTGGGCGTGGATGGTGCGGGCAAGGTCTTCGCTGCTGGCGCGAAAGACCATTGCCGTGACGGCTTCGGCGATGAGTTCCGAGGCCTGAGCGCCGAAAATGTGCACACCGAGAATTTCATCGGTCTTGGCGTCGGCCAGGATCTTGATGAATCCGTCGGTTTCCCCGGCGCCGTGGGCACGTCCCAGGGCGCGATAGGGAAAGGTTCCGCCGCGGTAGTCGACGCCCCTGTCTTTCAGCTGCTGCTCGGTATCCCCCACCCAGGCAATCTCGGGGTGGGTATAGATCACCCAGGGCACGGTCCGGTGGTCGATGTGGGCCGCATGCCCCGCGATCAGCTCGGCCACCGCGATGCCTTCCTCCGATGCCTTGTGGGCGAGCATCGGGCCTTTCACCACATCGCCGATAGCATAGACGCCGTCGATGGATGTGCGGCAAAGTTCGTCCACTTGGATGCGGCCGGCGTCGTCCATGGCGAGGTCCAGGCCCGCATCCGCCAGGTCAGAAGTGTTAGCGCGCCGCCCGACGGCGACCACCAGCCGATCCACTTCCAGTGCCTTGGTGCCTTCCTTGCTCTCGTACTTGACGTTGACTCCTTTCTTGGTGGCCTTGGCGCCCGTGACGCGGGCCCCCAGTTGGATATCCAGACCCTGCCTGGCGAAGATTTTGAGCGCTTCCCGGGCGATTTGCTTATCGGCAACGGCGAGAAAATCCTCGAGTGCCTCCAGTATTACCACTTCGGACCCGAGCCGGTTCCATACGCTACCGAGCTCGAGGCCGATAACCCCGGCACCGATGACGCCGAGACGTTTGGGCACCTCGTCGAAGGCCAGCGCGCCCGCGTTGTCGACGATGCCATGCCCGTCCACGGTTGCTACCGGGATGTCGATGGGTACCGAGCCGCTGGCGATGATGACACTTTTCGCCGTCACCACTTCTTCTTCGCCGCCTTGGATCGCGATGGCTACCCGGTTGCCGGCCTGTAATCGCCCGTGGCCCGTGTAGGCTTCGACCTTGTTCTTCTTCAACAGCGCCGCCACGCCGCGGTTCATGGTGTGCACCACCTTGTTCTTGCGCGACTGCATGGTGGCGACATCCATGCTCGCGCCCTTGACGCTGATGCCGTGGGCGGGCAACAGATGCTCGAGGTTGTGATAGTGATGAGAGGAATCCAGCAACGCCTTGGAAGGTATGCAGCCAACGTTGAGACAGGTGCCGCCCAGCGCTGGTTTGCCGTCGGCGCCAAGCCACTCATCCACCAGAGCGGTCGCGAGTCCCAGCTGGCCGCAGCGAATGGCGGCCACATAACCCCCCGGGCCGCCACCGATGACGATGACGTCGTAATCTTTCATGTTGGCTCGTTCTCCGTAGGCGCCCGCTCAAACACCCAGCAGCAGCCGCGCCGGATCCTCGATGGCTTCCTTGATAGTCACAAGGAACAGCACGGCTTCGCGGCCGTCGACGATGCGGTGATCGTAGGACAGCGCGAGATACATCATCGGGCGGACGACGATCTCGCCGTCGACGACGACTGGTCGCGCTTGCGTCTTGTGCATGCCGAGGATAGCGCTTTGCGGCGGATTCAGAATCGGTGTGGAGAGCATTGATCCGAATACGCCGCCGTTGGAGATGGTGAAGGTGCCGCCACTCATTTCTTCTACGGTGAGCGTCCCGTCTCCCGCCTTGGCACCGTACTCGGCGATGGCGGTTTCGATGTCGGCAAAGGTCATCTGCGCTACGTCACGCAGAACGGGAACCACCAGGCCCCGGGGCGAACCCACTGCCACGCCGATGTCCTGGTAGTCGTGGTAGACGGTTTCGTTGCCCTCGATGTAGGCGTTGACCGCGGGAAAACGCTCCAGGGCCTGCACCGCCGCTTTGGCGAAAAAGGACATGAAGCCCAGGCGCACGCCGTGGGTCTTCTCGAATTGCTCTTTGTAGCGTTTGCGCAGCGTCATCACCGGCTGCATGTCCACCTCGTTGAAGGTGGTCAGTATCGCGGCCGTGTGCTGGGCCTCGACCAGGCGCTCGGCGATGCGCATGCGCAGCCGCGACATGGATTCCCGGCGCTCACCGCGCTCACCCCTGACCGGCGTCGTCGTCGCCGGTTTCGTGGCCGCCGGAGCAGCAGGCGACGGGGCCGGCTTGCTGGCACCCAGGTACGCGAGCACGTCACCCTTGATGAGGCGCCCGTCCTTGCCTGTGCCGGTGATGGCCGAGGCGTCGAGATTGTGCTCGGCGACCAGGCGTTGCACGGCGGGGCTCAAAGCGCTGCTGCCGGCAGGTTCGTCAGCAGCCTGGCCCGCAGGCACGGCTTGGGCGGCACCGTCGGCGCCTTTGGCAGCGGCGCTGGCCGCTGCTTCGGTGTCGATGCGCGCCAGCACTTCTTCGCTGAGCGCGATGTCGCCGGTATTTTTCAGCACCTCGCTGAGCACGCCGGCCTGGGGCGCGGGCACCTCGAGCACCACCTTATCGGTCTCGAGCTCGAGAATGATCTCGTCCCTGGCGACAGCCTCGCCGGGACCCTTCTTCCAGTCCAGCAGCGTCGCGTCGGGTATCGATTCGGCCAGCACGGGCACCTTGACGTCTACGAGCACTTCTTCGTCTCCTTATCTCAAGCGCTCTTCTTGCGCGCAGCCTCTACAATATTCAGCCCCAAGGCGGTTTCCACCAGTGCACGCTGCTCTGCCAGGTGCACGTTCAAATAACCGGCTGCGGGCGACGCGGAATAGTTTCGGCCGGCGTACACGAGCTTGTGGCGCTTCTGCACGCAACCCGCCAAATGGCGTCTTGACAGCATGTGAAACCAGGATCCCTGGTTACGCGGCTCTTCCTGGGTCCAGCAGATATCGTTCGCGTTGGGATAACGCTTCAGGAGGGCGACAATTTCTTCCTCGGGAAACGGGTACAGTTGCTCGACCCGCGCGATAGCCACATGCCGGAGCTCCTGCTCGCGGCGCTTCTCCAGAATGTCGTAGAAGACCTTACCGCTGCAAAGCACCAGCCGTGTGACTTCCTTCGGATCGATGGGATCCACTTCGTCGATAGTGAGCTGGAATCCGCCATCGGCGATATCCTCCCGCGATGAAGTCGACTGGCGGTTTCGCAACAGGCTCTTCGGACTCATGATAATGAGCGGCTTGCGGTAGGGGCGCACCATCTGCCGCCTCAATAGATGAAACATCTGCGCCGGCGTGCTCGGCATGCACACTTGCATGTTCTCTTCCGCGCACAGTTGCAGGTAGCGCTCGAGTCTCGCCGACGAGTGCTCCGGACCCTGGCCGTCGTAACCGTGGGGCAGCATCATGACGAGTCCGCAGAATCTTCCCCACTTGGCTTCCGAGGAGCTCAGGAACTGATCGATCACCACCTGAGCGCCGTTGACGAAATCGCCGAACTGCGCCTCCCAGATCACCAGACATTCCGGTTCCGCCGTGCTGTATCCGAATTCGAAAGCGAGCACTGCTTCCTCGGACAGCAAGGAATTGATGACGGTAAATCTCGGCTGGCCGTCGAACATGTGCTGCAGGGGCGTATGGGTGCCTTCCTGTTTCTGGTTGTGGATCACCGCGTGACGATGGAAGAAGGTGCCGCGTTGACTGTCCTGGCCCGACAGGCGAATCGAGAATCCGTCCCCGAGCAGCGCCGCGTAAGCGAGATTTTCCGCGAATCCCCAATCCATGGCCCGCTCGCCCCTGGCCATCTCGTGGCGCGCGTCGATGATGCGCTGGACGCTGCGGTGCACTTCGTACTCGGGCGGAACCTCGGCCATCTTGTTACCCAGTTTTTCGATGAGCTCGAAGGAGAGCGAGGTGTCGGCGGGGTCCTGCCAGGAGGTGCCGAGGTAGGGGCTCCAGTCGGCCAGGTAGTCGATGCCGGACTCTTCGAGCAACGGTCGTGACATCGTGTCATCGCCTTCCAGCGCCCTGAGGTAGGCCTCGGCCATCTCGTCGGGCTCGCTTTCCTTCATTACGCCTTCGGCCACCAGTTGCGCAGCATAGTTGCGGCGTGGACCATGCTGGTCTTTGATCTTCTTGTACATCATCGGTTGCGTGGCGAGGGGCTCGTCGGCCTCGTTGTGGCCGTATCGTCGGAAGCACACCAGATCGACGACGACGTCTTTCTTGAATTCCATGCGGTAGTCGAGGGCGAGCTGGGAGACGAAGATCACGGCTTCCGCATCGTTGCCGTTGACATGGAAAATCGGCGCCTGAACAAGCTTGGCGACATCGGTGCAGTAGAGTGTCGAGCGCGCGTCGCGGGGATCGCTGGTGGTGAATCCGATCTGATTGTTCACCACCAGGTGCACGGTGCCGCCGGTTCCGTAACCGCGGGTTTCCGAGAGGTTGAGGGTCTCGGGGACCACACCCTGGCCGGCGAAGGCCGCGTCGCCATGTATGAGTATGGGCAACACTTCGTTGCGGGCGAAGTCGCCGCGCCGCTCCTGTCGCGCACGCACCGAGCCCTCGACCACCGGATTGATGATTTCCAGGTGCGAAGGATTGAACGCCAGCACGAGATGCACGGGTCCGCCCGGGGATTGCACGTCGGAGGAGAACCCCAGGTGGTATTTTACGTCGCCGGATCCCTCGCCCACATCAATCTTGCCCTCGAACTCGCCGAACAAGACTTTCGGGTGTTTGCCGAGAATGTTCACCAGCACGTTGAGGCGGCCGCGGTGGGCCATGCCGATGACGATTTCCTTGACCTGATAGCCTCCCGCCATCTGGATTACCTCGTCGAGCATCGGGATGAGCGCTTCGCCACCTTCCAGGGAGAAGCGCTTCTGGCCCACGTAACGCCGATGCAGGTAATCCTCGAGCTTTCGCGCCGAGGTGACCCATCTCAGGATGTCGCGCTTTTTTTCCGTCGAGAAATTGAATTGCCCGTGTACGCGTTCCAGGCGTTCCTGGATCCAGCGCTTTTCGTGGGTCGCGGTGATATGCGTCAGCTCGGTGCCGATGGTTGCGCAGTAGGTCTTTTTGAGGACATCGCGGATCTCGCGAAGCGTCGCTTCCGAGTCCATGAATAGCGACCCCGTATTGAAGCGCCGACCAAGGTCTTCGTTGCTGAAGCCGTAATGCGCAAGACTCAGCTCGGGCATTTTCGGACGCTCGTAAAGGTGGAGCGGATCGAGATCGGCTTCGCGGTGACCGCGATAGCGATTGGCGCTGATGAATTCGAGTACCTTTACCTGCTTTGCCGCGAGCGCCGAGCGCGCCCGGTCGTCCACGGCATTGCCTCCGGTAGACAGATCCGCGCTACCGAGCTCGGCGAAGTAGCCACGCCACGCGGGGTCGACATTCTCGGGATTGTCGAGATAGCTCTTGTAGAGAGCATCGAGGAACTCTGCGTTCCCGGAGAAAAGCGGGGAACCGTTCGCCATGACCTTATCCTGGTTCGTATTATTCGCGGTATCGCCAGCGCCTGTTAGTTTAGCTGATATCGCAATCGTATGGGCAATCTTGTGGGCAACTGGTAGAATCTGGTCCCTGCTTCAACGGGGTCGCTTCGACCCCGGACCGACTGCCTCCCAATGATACGGAAGGCCCTTAGCTGGCGGTCCTTCACGACGCTCCCGCGATTGTACAGGGGAAAGACATATGCTCAAGAATCGCACGGTAACCTTGACGGACAACACCACCGGCAACAGCATCGAGGCACCCGTGTTCGAGGGCACCCATGGCCGGCCGGTCATCGATATCAAGGGTATGACCCAGGAGCTCGGCTACTTCGTACACGACCCGGGTTTCGCGTCCACCTCCAGTTGCCGCAGCGCGATTACCTACATCGACGGCGAGAATGGCGTGCTTCTCTATCGCGGCTATCCCATCGAGCAGCTGGCGGAAAGCAGCAGCTATCTCGAAGTCTGCTACCTGCTGCTGTTCGGCGAACTGCCCGCGCCGGGGAAGTGGGAAGACTTCAACATTCTGGTGCGGCGTCACACCATGGTGCACGAGGGCATCCGGCGTTTCATGAACGGCTACCGTGCCGACGCGCATCCCATGGGTATGCTGGTGGGCATCATCGGGGCACTCTCCACCTTCTACCACGACTCCCTCGACATCAACGACCCCGCCAACCGCGAGCTCTCGGCCGTGCGCCTGATCGCGAAGATGCCGACCATCGTCGCCGATGCGTATAAGTACACCATCGGACACCCCTACATGTACCCCATCAACTCTCTGGGTTACGTGGAAAATTTCCTGCAGATGATGTTCGCTGTTCGCGCCGAGCCTTACGTGCCGAACCCGGTCGCCGTGCGTGCGCTGGAGCTGATGCTCATCCTGCACGCCGACCACGAGCAGAATGCCAGCACCTCCACGGTGCGCCTCGCCGGCAGCTCCGGCGCCAACCCGTTCGCGTGCGTGGCAGCCGGTATCGCCACCCTGTGGGGTCCCGCCCACGGCGGCGCCAACGAAGCCGTCATCAACATGCTGGAGGCAATCAGCGATCCGAAGGACATTCCCAAGCACGTGGATCGCGCCAAGGACAAGGACGACGCCTTCCGGCTCATGGGTTTCGGCCACCGGGTTTACAAGAGTTTCGATCCGAGGGCCACCATCATCCGCCAGGCCTGCCATGAGCTGCTTGCAGATCTGGATGCCAGCAATCAGCCGTTGTTCGAGGTCGCGCTGCAGCTCGAAGAGATCGCCCTCAAGGATGATTACTTCATCGAGCGCAACCTGTATCCCAACGTCGATTTCTACAGCGGCATCATTCTCAGCGCTCTCGGCATTCCTCTTCACATGTTTACCGCCATCTTCGCCATGGCGCGCACCGTCGGTTGGATCTCCCAGTGGCTGGAAATGATGGTGGACGAGGACCAGCGTATCGGCCGGCCGCAGCAGCTCTACATCGGCGCCGCGCGCCGCGACTACGTGCCGATGGTGGATCGGAGCTGAACACGATCGTTTTTGTATTCCGTTAAGGAGAAATCTCGATGAAAGAACCGGTACGTGTTGCCATCACCGGCGCCGCGGGCCAGATCGCCTACTCGTTGCTGTTTCGCATCGCGTCCGGCGAGATGCTGGGTGAGGACCAGCCCGTCAGCCTGCAATTGCTGGAAATCGCGCCGGCATTGAAAGCGCTCGAAGGCGTCGTCATGGAAATCAACGACTGCGCCTATCCGCTGGTAAAGGACATCGTCGTCACCGATGACGCCGGTAAAGCCTTCGATGGTGCCGCTTACGCGCTGCTGGTGGGTTCCAAGCCGCGCGGCAAGGGCATGGAGCGGGGCGATCTGTTGACAGAGAACGGCAAGATCTTCAAGCCCCAGGGGCAGGCGCTCAACGAAAGCGCGCAACGCGACGTCAAGGTGCTGGTCATCGGCAACCCCGCCAATACCAACGCGCTGATCGCCATGGGCAACGCACCGGATCTCGCGCCATCGCAGTTCACCGCAATGACACGGCTCGATCACAATCGCGCCATGAGTCAGCTGGCCGCCAAGACCGGCGGTGCGGTAGCCGACATCAAGCGCGTGACCATCTGGGGTAACCATTCGGCGACCCAGTATCCGGACATCAATCATGCAACGGTGGCCGGCAAATCCGCTATCGAGCTGGTCGACCAGGCCTGGATCGAGGGTCAGTTCATACCGCGCGTGCAGAAGCGCGGCGCCGAGGTCATCGCGGCGCGCGGGCATTCCAGCGCGGCATCTGCCGCCTACGCGGGTTTGAGTCACATGCGCGACTGGGTGGGGGGCACGCCGGACGGTGACTGGTTGAGCATGGTCGTGCCCAGTGACGGCAGCTACGATATCCCGGAAGGGCTGATGTACTCCTTTCCGGTAAGGATCAGCGGCGGCCGGTACGAAATCGTCCAGGGCCTTTCCATCGACGAATTCAGCCGCCAGAAGATGGATACCACCAAGGCCGAGCTCGAAGGGGAGCGGGACGCCGTCAAGGACTTGCTCTGAGAGTCAACCTTCGACTCGCCGGAATCCTCATAGGGTCGTGCGCCGTGCTTCTCGCGGCGTGCGGCGACGATCCGGTTCCGCTTCCCAGGCTTGCTCCCGACGCCGTCATTCTTGCCTTCGGCGACAGCCTCACCCACGGCACCGGCGCCCGGGATTATCAAAGCTATCCGGCCGTGCTCGCGCAGCGCACGGGACGCAAGGTGATCAACGCCGGCGTTCCGGGCGAGGATACTGCCCGGGGCCTGCGCCGCCTGCCGGGCGTGCTGGATCGGTACCGTCCGGATCTGCTGATACTCTGTCACGGCGGCAACGATATCCTGCGTAAACGCGACCCCGCCGTCACCGAAGCCAACCTGCGGGAGATGATCCGC
>CAXMNG010000050.1:0-12913 GCA_964194585.1 Salibacteraceae bacterium
CCATGGCCCGGCCCAGGTGCTTCACCCGCCCTGGGGTTTCGGATAGTAGCGGCACCACATTGGCGATGGTGAGCTCGCCCACCCGGTCGTCGGCCACCTTGAGCAGGTTCCCCCGCGCGGCGAAGTGGGGATCGGCGAAGATATCCGCGATGCTGTTGATGGGGCCGGCGGGCACGGAGCCGGCGGTGCATTTTTCCAGCACTTCGGCCTGGGTTTGGCTCATGGTCCACGCGCTCACCAGCCCGTTCACCTTCTCCGCATCATCCCGGCGCGCGTCCTGTTGGCCATAGGCATCCTCCGCGGCCAATTCCGGGCGGCCCATCACCTCGGCGAAGCGGGCGAACATTTTATCGTTGGTGCAGGCGATGGCCACCCACTTGCCGTCGCCGGTGGGGTAGTGGCTGTGGGGTACCGAGCTGTCGGTTTCTGTGCCGTTGCGTTCACGCACGTATCCGGTCTTGCTGTAGACGGCGGCGAGCTCGTCGAGGAAACGGAATATGCCGTCGTGTAGTCCGATGTCGATGTATTGGCCGCGGCCGCTCTTGTCCCTGGCGCGCAGGGCCAGCAACACGCCGTAGGCGCCGTAAAGACCGCTGAGATAATCGGCAAGGGTGGTGGAACCGGCAATGAGCGGCGGCGTGTCCGGTTGCCCGGTGAGGTAGGAAAGCCCGGCGTAGGCCTGGGCGATGCGCGCGAAGCCGGGAAGACGATGCTTCGGTCCTTCCTGCCCGTAGGCCGAAACCCGCAGCATCACCAGGCCGGGGTTGATCTCACGCAAGCGTTCAAAGCCGAGTCCCCAGCGCTCCAGGGTGCCGGGGCGAAAGTTCTCCATCACCACGTCGCTGTCGGCCACCAGGCGCTTGAACAGCTCCGCGCCCCTGGGATGCTTCAGATCCAGGGTGATACAGCGCTTGTTTCGGGCGTCGTTCAACCACCAGTAACTATCGCCGGTGTCGCTCTCGGTACCGAGCTGACGAAGGGAATCTCCAATTCCCGGCTTCTCGATCTTGATGACGTCGGCGCCGAATTCCGCCAGACAGGCGGCGGCAAAGGGCGCCGCCACGAAGGTGGCGATGTCGAGCACACGGACACCATCCAGGGGTGCAGCAGTCTGGTCCATGGAACAACCGGAAACTCAGTCAGTGGGTAGAGGGAAAATTAACAGTTTCGCCGAATAGGATACAATCGAAACTCGCTGATTCCACCGCTGCGTCCCACGCCCGGTGCGCGGGCGCGAGGCCGACTACCGATCACTCGACTGAGTCACTCACCAGGGTTACGCCCACAGATGGCGCTGGCGACCGGATGACCCGGGCGGACCTGCTGCGCCTCACCAAGGCGCTCGCCATCGGCACCGTCGGTGGCGCGCTGTTTTTCACCTTGAATATGCCGTTGGCCTGGATGATGGGCGCCATGGTGCTCACCACCCTGGCGGCGCTCTTCGGGGTCTCACTGCATGTCCCCGGCCATCTCCGGTCCGTGATGGTCGCCATTCTCGGGGTCCTGCTGGGCAGCACCTTCACGCCGGAAGCGTTGGACAAGGTGCTCGAGTGGCCCATCACGCTCGCGAGCCTGGCGCTCTATCTGATGGTGGTCACGGGCATGCTCTACGTCTACTTCCGGCGCGTCATGGGCTTCGATCCGGCCACCGCCTATTTCTCGGCGACCCCGGGAGGGCTCAACGAGATGGTCATCGTCGGCCGCGCCATGGGTGGCGACGATCGCGCCATCGCGCTGGTGCACGGCGCACGCATACTGCTGGTGGTGCTGACCCTGCCCTTCTGGTTTCGCTATGCCTACGGCGTCGGCAGCGCCGGTGGTGGTGCCGGCACCGGGACACTTGCAGGCTTGAGCTGGCTCGACGGCAGCGTGCTGGTGGCTTGCGCCATCGTCGGTCCCATGGTGGGAAAGCTCCTGCGCCTTCCCGCTTACCGGCTGGTGGGACCGATGCTGGCCAGCGCCGCGGTGCACATCGCCGGCGTCACCGGATCGGCGCCGCCCATGGAGCTGGTGGCAATGGCCCAGGTCGTGATCGGTTCCGCCATCGGCGCCCGCTTTGCCGGATCGCCGCTCAAGTGGGTGTTCAAGATCATCGCCGCGTCCCTCGGCTCCACCTCCCTGATGCTGGGCGCGACGGTGGGCTTCGCGTGGGTGTTGGCGCCGTTTTCCGGAATTGCCTTTGCCCCCATCGTCCTGGCATTCGCCCCCGGCGGGCTCGCCGAGATGAGCCTCATCGCCCTGGCGCTGGGGATCGAGACGGCCTTCGTCGCCACTCACCACGTGGCCCGTATAGCAATGATCGTCATCGCGGCTCCGCTGGTCTTCCGCAAGCTGGGCATCAAGAAACCGCCTACTTCCCCTTGAAGGTGGGACGCCGTTTGGCGGCGAAGGCCGCCTCCGCCTCGCGGTGGTCCTCGCTCATCCACAGATCCGCGAAGTCATCCTCCGCAAGATGCCGTGCCTCGTCCCGGGGGAGACAATAGGCGCCGGACAGCACGCGTTTGGTGGCGGCGAGGGAAAGCGGCGCGGCCCTGGCGAGCTTCTCCACCAGCGCGAGGGCGGCATCCACGACCGGCATGTCGTCACAAACCCGGTTGATCAGTCCGAGACGAAGGGCTTCCCCGGCGTCGACCGGCTCGCCGGTGGTGAGAAGATACATGGCGTTGGCGTAGCCGCAGTTTCGGGTAAGACGTTCGGTGCCGTGCCATCCGGGAATCAGCCCCAGATGCACGTAGGGAAAGCCGATGGTTGCGGCGGGCGCGGCGAGACGCATGTCGCAAGCGAGCATGAGCTCGGCGCCGCCGCCCATGGCGATGCCGTTGACCGCCGCGATCACGGGCACCGGTAACGCCTCCAGGCGATCCAGCAAACGGCGTGGGCGCTCGAACGCGGACTGTAACTGCTCCCGGGTGACCAGCTCCCGGTACTGCTTGATGTCGCCGCCGGAGCTGAAGAACTTGTCCCCGGCGCCGGTGATGACGATGGCGACGAGCTCGCGATCCCCCTCCAGGGCGCTGATGGCCCCATCGAGGGCCGTCGTGACCTCGGCGCTGATGGAGTTGCCGGCGTGGGGGCGGTCGATAGTGAGCAACGCGGCCGGGCCACGGCGTTCCACATGCAGCACCTCAGATGACATCAGGATTCACCAACTGCAAAAAGAAAGGCGGCATAATATCATCGAGACCGGGCGCCGGCCGGGCACCATCCAACTGCGAGGTAGTCATGGAACTTCCGAAATTCGTTAACGACTTGATGCAATCCGTGGGACTTCAGACCTGGGTATTGCAGGTATTCATCGTCGTCTTTCTGACGCTGGTGCTGGTCTTCGTGCTGAAGCGCGTGCTCAGCCGCTTGCAAGTGAAGCTGGAGCATACCAGCAATCCCTGGGACGACGCCCTTATCGCAGCGCTGCGAAAACCCCTGACTGCAGTCGTTTGGATCGTCGGTATCGCGTTCGCCATTCAGATTATCGAGGAAGAGACCCAGGCTGCCATCTTCGGCGCGATCGATCCTATCCGCGACGTGGGCATCATTGCCGCTATCAGCTGGTTTCTGGTGCGCTTCATCAAGACCGCGGAAAAGAATCTGGTCGCCGCCAATGAGGCCAAGGGTAAAGAAGTCGATCGCACGACCGTGGATGCCATCGCGAAGCTTCTGCGCCTGTCGGTAATGATTACGGCCACGCTGGTTGCGCTGCAGACCTTGGGCTTCAGCGTCTCCGGCGTGCTCGCATTCGGCGGCATCGGCGGTATTGCGGTGGGCTTCGCGGCCAAAGATCTGCTGGCGAACTTCTTTGGCGGACTGATGATCTATCTGGATCGCCCATTCGCCCCAGGCGATGTGATTCTTTCAGCGGATCGGGACATCGAAGGCACCGTGGAGGAAATCGGCTGGCGGTTGACGCGCGTTCGCGCCTTCGACAGCCGGCCCCTGTATATTCCCAACTCCGTATTCACCAACATCGTCGTGGTGAATTCGTCACGCAGGGAATACCGGCGTATCTATGAAACCATCGGCGTTCGATATGACGACGCCGCCAAGGTGAGCGCCATCGTGAAGGACGTTACCGAGATGTTGAGCTCCCATCCGGAGATACACACCGACAGGACGTTGATGGTGAACTTCACCACCTGCAGTGCGTCGTCGCTGGATTTCTTCATCTACTGCTTCACGCGCACCGCCGTGTGGGCCGAGTTCCATCGGGTCAAGCAGGACGTGCTCCTGAAGATCCTGGAAATCGTCGAAAACCACGGTGCCGAAGTGGCCTTCCCCACGACTACGGTGCACGTTCCCGACGGCATCGCCGCGCTGATGCAAGACGCAGACGGCGAGGCCGCGGCCACCAGCGCCTGAATTGTGACGCAATCGACACCCCGTCTCTCGCCAGGCCGCCGGGCTTGCCGTACTCTTTCTTATACCGTGTCAGGCCTGTACCTTTTAAAGAATCGTCCGTGAATATTCTTGCCATTGAGGTGTGGTAACGATGAGCGCGTTTCGTCTGCCGACACCAAGGCATGCCACATCCCAACCGGGCGTCACGCTGAACAGTATCGTCGCCCGGGCCGGCGAGGTAATTCTGGGGAAGGAGCAGGAGATTCGGCTCGCCCTCACATGTCTCATCGCCCGGGGCCATCTGCTCATCGAAGACATACCGGGAGTCGGCAAGACGACCCTGGCCCACGTGCTGGCGCGGGTTCTGGGGCTTTCCTTTCAGCGCGTTCAGTTCACCAGCGATCTGCTGCCGGCGGATATTCTCGGGATCTCCGTCTACGATCGCCGCGCCGGCAGCTTCGATTTTCACCCCGGCCCGATTTTCACTCAGCTGATGCTCGCCGATGAGGTCAACCGTGCGACGCCGAAGACCCAGAGTGCGCTTCTGGAAGCAATGGAGGAGCGCCAGGTGAGTCAGGATCGCGTGACCAGGAAGCTGCCGAATCCCTTCTTCGTCGTCGCGACCCAGAATCCCTCCCACAGCGTCGGCACTTTTCCGCTGCCCGAATCCCAGCTCGATCGCTTTCTCATGCGCATCAAGCTCGGTTACCCGGATCCGAAATCGGAGCGCGCGCTTTTGCGAGGGCGCGACAGGCGCGAGCTCGTCGACGCCCTGGAGCCGCAGCTCGCCGTTTCCGATTTGCTGGAGATTCAGAAGCAGGTCGAGGCGGTGCACATGTCGGATGCACTGCTCGATTATCTCCAGGACGTCATCGCCGTTACCCGCAACACGCCGGAGCTCGGACCCGGACTTTCGCCCCGCGCGGGGCTGGCGCTCTTGCGCTGCTCACAGGCCTGGGCATTCATGGAAGATCGCCGCCACGTGCTCCCCGAGGACGTGCAGGCGGTACTTCCGAGTGTCGTCAATCATCGTCTGCGCCAGGGGGCGACTTCCGCGGAGGAGCTGCTGCGCCAGGTGCCGATTCCGTGACATGGACACCCTGCCGGCCGGGCTGAGTTCCGTCGCACCTTTCCAGAGACCCGAGTCGTCGCGGGCGCCTCCAACCGGAGCCGGCGGTGCGAGCGCGGGATTTTTGCTGCGCTTTCGTCGAATTTACATTCTTCCCACGCGCCAGGGCATGGGCTTTGCGGCCGCCGTGTCGGTGATGCTTCTCGGCGCCATCAACTACGACAACGCGCTGGGCTATGTCCTCAGCTTCATGCTCGTCGGTGCCGGCCTCGTTTCCATGTTGCACGCGGTGCGCAATCTGGCCGGATTGCGGATGGCCCACGGCGATCATGCGCCGGTGTTCGCTGGCGACATGGCGCGCTTCGTCTTGCGCGTGGACAATCGTGGTGAACGTCAGCGCTTCGGCTTGCTGGCGCGCCTGGCCGCGGGGCAAGGCCGGGGCCGTGAGAACGACCCGGTTGTGCACTTCGGTCTAGCCGCCGACAGCGTGAAGCGCATCGAGCTGCCAGCCATCGCTTCGCGGCGCGGGTGGTATTCACCCGGACACGTCGTAATCGCTACGCGTTTTCCTTTCGGGCTGTTCCGCGCCTGGTCGCGAATCGACCTGCGCCTGCGTTGTCTCGTGTATCCGCGGCCGGCCGGCGAGCAGGCCCCGCCTGAGCATCTGCCCGAGGATCCCGGTGAGCAGGGCACGCGCGGGAAAGGCGAAGACGAATTCTCGGGGCTGCGTGACTACCGGCAGGGCGACTCCGCCCGGCGCGTGCACTGGAAAGCCGTTGCCAGGGACCAGGGTGTCCCGGTAAAAGTCTTCAGCGGCGCGGCCTCAGGCGTTACCGTGCTTCGCTGGCAGGATGTGACCGGCGGCGACACCGAGGCACGATTGTCCCAGCTCTGCCGGTGGGTTCTCGATTCCCACGCGCATAGTCTGCGCTATGGACTCTGCCTCCCGGGCGTCGACATCCCTACCGACAGCGGCGAGGCGCACCGGCGCCGGTGTCTCGAGGCGCTGGCCCTGTACGAGGATGCGTCGGATCGGTAATGCGCGCAAATCCTGAAACCCGTCAATGGACCCTGACGCCGGAGCGCACGCTTTGGATCACAGGGTGCCTGGCCTTGGTCGTGGCTCCACATGCGGCGCGCATTCCTGCCTGGGTGCTCGTGAGCTTCGCCGCCCTGGCGGGCTGGCGGGTCGCAAATGCAATGCGGGGAGTACCGTTGCCGTCGACGTGGTTGGTGATCGTCTTGAGCGCCACCATGCTCACCGCTGTATATGCCAGCTACGGGACGCTATTCGGACGCGATGCCGGGGTCGCCCTGCTGGCCGTGCTGGCGGGGATGAAGTTGATGGAAAGTCGTCGGCTGCGCGATGCCTATGTGCTGAGTGCGCTCGGTTATTTCCTCGTCATCACCAACTTTCTCTACTCGCAATCCATATTGACCGGTGTCTACATGCTGGCAGTGGTTCTGATCATGACCGCCACTCTGATCGCGTTCAGCACCGTGAGCGGCGAGCTGGCCCCACGGGCACGATTGCGCATGGCAGCCGGCATGCTGATCCAGGCGACACCCATCATGCTGGTCCTGTTCTTTCTGTTTCCGCGACTGCCGGGACCCCTGTGGGGTCTCCCGCGGGACGCCCATGGCGCCGTCAGCGGGCTGAGCGAAAGCATGTCGCCTGGCCGCATCAGCCGCCTGTCGCTCTCGGACGCGGTGGCTTTCCGGGTCACTTTTCAGAGCAAGGCGCCGGCGCCGAGCCAGCTCTACTGGCGCGGTCCGGTGTTGTGGCACACCGATGGCTGGGAATGGAAGAGCGGTCAGCCGGCACGCAGCTGGCGGGCCCGATACGCCGAGCTACAGGGTGAGCCCGTGGACTACACCATCACCATCGAGCCTCACCAGCAATTCTGGCTGATTGCACTCGAGGTACCGACGACAATCCCCCTCGGCGCCCAGATGACCCAGGACTTTCAGCTGCGTACGCCAAAGCCCGTGCGTGGGCGAAGACGCTACCAAATGCGCTCCCACCCCCAGGCACGCCTGTCCAGGTCCTCCTTGGAAGAGCAGACGGCGGCCCTGGCCCTGCCGCCCGGCAAGCATCCCAAGGCACGGGCCCTGGCGGCCGAGTGGCGCGAGGAGCTCCAGGATGACGATGCCGTCGTGGCACGGGCCCTGGAATATTTTGGCCGGCAGCCCTTCGTCTATACGCTGACCCCGCCGTTGCTGAAATACGACCCGGTGGATGAATTCCTGTTCGACACCCGCAGCGGATTCTGCGAAAGCTACGCGTCCAGCTTCACGGTGCTCATGCGCGCCGCCGGGATCCCGGCGCGCATCGTCACCGGCTATCAGGGTGGCGAGCTCAACCCGCTGGGCGACTACCTGATCGTTCGTCAGCGCGATGCCCACGCCTGGACCGAGGTCTGGTTGCAGGATCGCGGCTGGGTACGCGTGGATCCCACCGGCGCCGTCTCACCCGATCGCATCCGGCTGGG
The DNA here is from genome assembly GCA_964194585.1 of Salibacteraceae bacterium. Lineage (GTDB taxonomy): Bacteria > Pseudomonadota > Gammaproteobacteria > HK1 > HK1 > JAABYT01. The sequence goes on from CAXMNG010000050.1 coordinate 7,894, forward strand.
CATAGACGCCGCCATCCCACCTGTCATGGGACCGGCGGGCCTGGCTCTACCCTCCAAGGGGCCCCTCTGGGAGACCTGGCGTCGCTGGCGCCACGGCATCGACGCCATCAAGAGCGGCTGGAACGAGTGGGTGCTGGGATATGGCACCCGCCGGCAGCACGAGCTGCTGGCATTGTTCGGGGTGGACGCCGGGGATCTGCGTGGTCGGTCCTTAGGCATGCTGGCCATCGTGGGTGGCATGCTCGGGATTCTCGCCCTGTGGCTGGCACGGCGGGGGCAGAGTCCGGCCGACCCGATAGCAAGGATATATCGCCGATTCTGCGCGAAGCTGGCGCGGGCCGGTGTGACCCGGCGGGCATCCGAAGGACCTCTGGATTTCGCCGCCCGGGTGGTGGCGACGCGACCCCAGCTGCGCGAGCCGGTGGAGAGCATCACCGGCATGTACGTGGCGCTGCGCTACGCCGGCGGCAATCTGCCTAAGGGCGAATTGAAGCGCGCCGTGCGCGCTTTTCGTCCACGCTGAAGCCTCGCCCACGCCGACGAAGGCGCTTATCGCCTGCTATAATTTTTTCGCTGTCGATGCATGAGGATCTGTTATGCGTTCGATCTTGGTGATGAATGCCAAGGGCGGTTCTGGAAAGACCACCATTGCCACCAATCTCGCGTCCTACTACGCGGTCGAGGGCTACGAAGTGGCGCTGGTCGACTACGACCCGCAGTACTGCGCCCTGGATTGGCTGGATGCTCGTCCCGAGGGCCGCCCGAAGATTACCGGGATCGAAGGCCTGCAGAAGGGCGCACGGGTCCCGCGCAGCACCGACGTCGTCATCCTGGACGCACCGGCGGCTACCCACGGGCGTCCGGTAACGGAGCTGCTGAGCCGAGCCCAGACCTGCATCATCCCGGTCATCCCGTCGACCATCGACTTGAATGCCGCGGCGCGCTTCATCGACGAGGTGACGGAGCTCGGCCGCGTGCTCAACCGCAAGGTGCGGGTGGCCAGCGTCGCCAACAGGATCCGTGAAAACTCCCCCGGGCACTTCGAGGTCGAGGAGTTTCTGGAAAGCACCAAGCTGTCGAACGGGCGCAAGCTGCCGTTCGTGGCCTGCCTGCGAAACAGCATCAACTACGCCCACGCGGCAGATCGCGGGCTCGGTGTCTGGGAGATAGCACCGTCGAAAGTGGCCCACGATCTCGAAATGTGGGCGCCGCTGATAGCCTGGCTCGACAGCAGAGCAAGCCGCCCCCAATAACTCTCCCGGCAACCAGGCGTCAATCTCGAGAGCGCTTCTGGTAGAAATAAAAATCCGCCAGTGAACCCTGCGCGTCCGGCGCGGTCAGGGGGAATCTGTTGGCAAGGTGTTCCATCAGCGCCCAATCAGGCTTGTTGGCATCGACCCACTCGGTGAAGATTCTGTGCCGGACGTGTCGTGCCTGCTCCTGCTCGTGGTGTTCCGAGTTGCTGGAGTAGACGATTACGAAGCGCTCGGCAGCAGCGAATAGGGTTTCCATGTAGGACGCGTAGATCTCATCCTCGACCAGGTGGTAGACGACATCCAACGACAGGGCCAACTGTGCCGTCTGGCCTGCGTACTCATCCATGAGCAGAAAGCGCTTGGTTTCATCGCTTCGGAAAGTATTTCGACAGAGCTCAACGGCCCGGGGGCTGACATCGAATCCGGTATAGATCGGGTAGCTGGCCAGCTGGAGTTGATTGCCGTCACCGCAGCCGAACTCCACGACACTGCCGACGCCATGCTCCGCCACGAACGCATTGAGAATTTCCGCTTTGAACTCGGCAAGCTCATTGTACGAGCCAGCGCCGGAGGTGCGGCCGGCTTCGTATCTTTCGATCCAGTAATGCTCGGACCCGGGGAAAGGACTTCCCGTCAGCCATCTCTTCGCTTTTTTCGCCAGGCGGAGCAGCATGGGCCTATTGTCGCGGAGAAGGGGACAGATTTGAAATCTGTCCCCTTGACTAATCTTCGCCTCTTAGACACATTCACGCGGCCATTGAGTTACCACATACACATAGAACCAAGCGGCCACCAGCTGGATGCCGGCCCTGATGAGAGCGTGCTGGACGCGGCACTTCGCCACGGTCTCGCCCTTCCCTATGGCTGCCGCAACGGTGCCTGCCGATCCTGCAAAGGCCGCGTCCTCGAGGGTCAGGTCCAGTATCCCGATGGACTTCCGAAATCCCTGACATCCCTGGACGCGGCCCAGGGGTTCGCGCTTCTGTGCATGGCGCGTCCCGCCACCGATCTCCGCATAGAGGTCGAGGAGATCGATTCCGAGCAGAAAATCGTGGTACGCAACCTGCCGTGCCGGGTGGCACAGAAACGTGAGCTCGCCCACGACGTCGTCGGCCTGGAGCTGATGCTGCCGGCTTCCGAGCGCCTGCAGTATCTGCCCGGTCAGTACGTGGACGTGCTGTTGCGCGACGGCCGGCGGCGCGCCTTTTCGCTGGCCAATGCGCCCCGCGAGGACGATCGCCTGGAGCTGCAGATCCGCCACGTCCCCGGGGGCACTTTTTCCGAGTACGTCTTTCACCATCTCAAGGAACGCGCGTTACTCCGGCTGCGGGGGCCCCTGGGCAGCTTCTACCTGCGCAAGCGGGACCATCGGCCGATTATTCTGATGGCCGGTGGAACCGGATTCGCGCCCGTCAAGGCTATTGTCGAAGGCGCGCTGGCCGGCGGCTTCCCCGGAAAGATTCATCTTTACTGGGGCGTTCGCGGGCGCCGGGATCTCTACATGCACGATTTAGCCGAAGGCTGGGCATCCGGGCACGACGGGGTGGAATACACGCCGGTGCTTTCGGAACCGCTGCCCGAGGATCAATGGTCCGGACGCACAGGATTCATCCACGAGGCGGTGCTGGCGGACTTTGCGGATCTTTCGCCATTCACCGTCTACGTGAGCGGGCCGCCGATCATGGTGAAGGCCGGGCGTGAGAATCTCGTCGCCCGCGGTCTGGACCCTGCCCGCTTCCACTCCGACTCCTTCGACTACGCCTTTGAGACCGGTCACGACACGGCCTGACCTGTCGCTCCATTCCCGGAGCCTGTATTCTTCGCCGATCCGACCAGACTCTCCGGAATCGATGGACGAACGCTATTTCCCAGACCAAGTCGAGACCCTGGCGCAACGCCATTGGGAGGAATCGGGCGTGTTCCGGGTCAGTGAGGACCGGAGCAAAGAGAAATTCTATTGCCTCTCCATGTTCCCCTATCCCAGCGGCCGCCTGCACATGGGACACGTGCGCAACTACACCATTGGCGACGTCATCAGCCGCTATCAGCGCATGCGTGGAAAGAATGTGCTGCAACCCATGGGCTGGGATGCGTTCGGCCTGCCGGCGGAGAATGCCGCCATGCAGAACAATGTCGCGCCGGCGAAATGGACCTACGAGAACATCGACTACATGCGGGACCAGCTCAAACGGCTGGGTTTCGCTTACGACTGGGATCGCGAGCTCGCCACCTGCGATCCTGAGTACTACCGCTGGGAGCAGTGGCTGTTTACACGGCTGTTCAAGAAGGGGCTTCTGTACAAGAAAAACGCCGAAGTCAACTGGGATCCGGTTGACCAGACCGTGCTCGCCAACGAGCAGGTAATCAACGGCCGCGGCTGGCGCTCCGGCGCGGTCATCGAGCGCCGCGAGATCCCTCAATGGTTTCTCGCCATCACGGCGTTCGCCGAGGATCTGCTGACGGCCATCGACGACCTGGACGGTTGGCCCGACGCGGTACGCACCATGCAACGCAACTGGATCGGGCGATCCGAGGGCGTGGAGATCGAATTCCCGCTGGCCGACGGCGGCGAAAGTCTGCGGGTCTACACGACACGCCCCGACACCTTGCTGGGCGCGACGTATATGGCAGTCGCCGCGGGACATCCGTTGGCCAGTGCGGTCGCCGAGACCAACGCTCGAGTCGCGCGCTTCATCGAGGACTGCCAGCGCATCGAGACCTCGGAAGCGGCCATGGAGACCATGGAAAAGCGCGGCATGGCACTCGGCTGTGACGCCATTCACCCCATCAGCGGCGACAAGCTGCCCGTGTGGGTGGCCAACTTCGTGCTCATGAGCTACGGCACGGGTGCCATCATGTCGGTACCCGGTCACGACGTGCGCGACCACGAATTCGCCACGAACTACAAGCTGCCCATCGTCCAGGTTATTGCGCCGGTTGACGGAAGTGCCGTCGACATCCAGGCCGAGGCCTATGTGGGAAAGGGTGTGCTCGTGAACTCCGGCGAGTTCGACGGGCTCGACTTTACGGCGGCATTCGAATCAATCGCCGGGTGGTTGGAGAAACGGGGCCTCGGCAACAAAACCGTCAACTACCGCCTGCGCGATTGGGGTGTGTCACGGCAACGCTACTGGGGCTGTCCAGTACCCATCATCAACTGCGAAGTCTGTGGCGCACTACCGGTGCCCGACGAGGATCTGCCTGTGCGTCTTCCCGAGGACGTGCAGGTGGATGGCGCGGTGCCACCGCTCAGTCAGATCCCGGCTTTCTACGAGACTAGCTGCCCGGAATGCGGCGGACCCGCCAGGCGCGAGACCGACACCCTGGATACATTCGTCGAGTCCTCCTGGTATTTCGCGCGTTTCGCGAGCCGCGATTGCGATACCGCCATGGTGGACGAGCGCGCGTCCTACTGGTTGCCCGTGGACCAGTACGTTGGCGGCATCGAGCACGCCATCCTGCATCTGCTGTACTCGCGATTCTTTCAGCGTCTGATGCGTGACGAAGGATTGATTCCACTCACCGAGCCCTTTGCCAATCTGCTGACGCAGGGAATGGTGCTTAAAGACGGCGCCAAAATGTCCAAGTCGAAGGGCAACACCGTCGACCCGGAGACACTGATTGAGAAGTACGGCGCCGATACCGTGCGCCTGTACATGATGTTCTCCTCGCCGCCGGAGCAAACCCTGGAATGGTCCGACACCGCCGTAGAGGGTGCGTTTCGATTCCTCAAGAAGCTCTGGAAGCTCACGCACCAGCACACC
>CAXMNG010000051.1:0-23947 GCA_964194585.1 Salibacteraceae bacterium
TACGCGAAACGGCGCAAGGCCGACCTCATCGTCCTCGGCACCCGGGGCCTCGGTCAAGTCAAGGGTATGCTCATGGGCAGCGTGTCGCGCAAGGTCACGAATCTGTCCGACATCAGCTGCCTGATCATTCGTTGAATCTCGAGTAGGAGCGAGATTGGTCCGCACCACGCTGATTGTCGCGTCGGTGTTGATACTGATGGGCCTGGCATGGAGTGCCGCCCAATGGGCACGGCTCAACTTCGTGCCTTCACCAACCCCAATCGAGATCCCTGCCGACGCCTTCGTGCAGCATGCCGGATACGAGGAGTTGGCGACAAAGGTCATCGAGGCATTCGATGCGATGCCCGCCAGCCGGCGCCGGGCACTGGTGGAAAATCTTCGCGCCAATCTCGGCGATCTCCATGAGGAGCTCAAGCAGCTCAACGCATCCCGGTTGACCATTCTGTGCATCGGCGAGCGCCACATGGCTACGACGCGGCGATTTCTCGCCGAGGTCATGCTTCCCGCGCTGACCATCGACGTATTGCTCCTGGAGACACCCGGCGACGCGTTGCCGGAGATCATGAGCCGAATCGACGCGGGCCTTGCCGAAGTGGATTTACTGGACGCGGACATCGCCGCCATCGTGCGTTCCGTGCGAGGCACCAATCCCGCTATCGTCATCGCCGGCATCGACGAGACGGCCACCCAGAAAGCTCAGCGCGTGCACCGAAAGCGGGGATCCAGAGACATCTCCATCACCGGCAACCTGCGCAGCCACGTCCGGCGCGGGAAGCGCCACGCAGTGCTTTTCGGCGCCCTGCACTGCGCCGACCAACCCAATTGGATGTACCGGCGCGTTCGCCTCGGCGAGCATCGCGTCAAGCGCGCGGAAATACGCAACATCAACGTCATCGGTGAGCATCAGGACGGACCCCTGGAGGCGTTGCTGGTATTCATTCATGCCATCGGCATCGAGCGCAGGAGCTTCCTGATTGCCGACACCGGGGCTCTCGATCGGCTGATTTATGCCTGGTTTCCGGCCCTGACCAGAAGTTTTCTGCGCTTCGAGGCCGTTATCGTGTTCCAGGAGCATGCCCACACCCATTCTCGCGCCACGCCTGGGTCGCTAGAATAGGCGCCACTTCAGCGGGAGGAGCAATCATTAAGGCCGGGTCGTGTGGCAGGGTGAATCGGCGGCGCTGGCCGATGACGATGATTTGAAGGATCGCTACCTGGGCGTCTGATATGGATTGGCAATTGATCATCTTCGATTGCGACGGCGTGCTGGTAGACAGCGAACCCATCGCTAACCGCATCATGGCGGATGTGCTCACGGAGAACGGCCTGCCCATGGCCACGGAGATCTGCTTCGAGCACTTCCTGGGCCGCACCATGAGCGATTGCGTGCGCATCCTCGCGACCCGATTCGGCTACACGGCCGCCGCCAACTTCGCCGACGACGTCCGCCAACGCACCCTGGCCGCGCTGGCCACGGAAATCGAACCGGTGCCAGGCATCGCAGTAGCGCTTGCACGCATCCCGGTACCCATGTGCGTGGCCTCCAGCGGTCAGCTGGTGAAAATGCGCACGACCCTGCGCGCTACCGGCCTGCTGAGCCGCTTCGAGGATCGCCTTTTCAGCGCCGCAGGAATGGCGCGGGGGAAACCCCATCCGGATATCTTCCTGCACGCAGCCAGGGAAATGGGCGCCGAGCCCGGATCTTGCGCCGTCGTCGAGGACTCGCCGGTGGGAGTCCAGGCCGGCATCGCCGCCGGCATGACGGTATTCGGATACGCGGCGCTCAGCGACGCCCACGCACTGTCTGCCGCCGGCGCCCACGTCTTCACCGACATGCAGGAACTACCGACCCTGCTCGAACGAGGCCCGTCTTGTAGTTAAGGAATGAAACGTTGAACGTCGATGCGAATCTCGAAGCCCAGTACAATGCCCGCGCCGCGGTCCCCGAGCACGTGGAAATTCAGGCCGACTGGCAACGCCGCAGCGAACGCTTACGCGCCACCCGCGACTGCAAGCTGGACCTGGCCTACGGGGACGGCGAACGCCACAAGCTCGACCTTTTCACGGCCGACGCCAGCAACGGACCATTGCAGATGTACCTGCACGGCGGCTACTGGCAGCGCGGCGAGCGGCGCGCCAATCACTTCGTCGCCGAGGGCCTGTGTGCCCACGGCGTCAATGTGGCCATGGTCGGCTATGATCTGTGCCCGTCGGTGAGCCTCGACGATATCGTCGCGCAAGCACGTGCCGCCCTGGCCTGGCTGTGGCGAAACGCGGAGGCGCTGGGCTTCGATGCCGGCCGTATCCAGGTATGCGGCCATTCCGCCGGCGGTCACCTCACCGCCATGCTCATGGCCACTCCCTGGTCCGACCAGGGCGCCGATCTGCCTGCCGATGTGATCCACAGCGGCCTCGCCATCAGCGGTCTCTACGCGCTCGAGCCCCTGCGTCACACCAGCCTCAATGAGGCGCTCGCCATGGACGCCGAGACCGCCAGGCGCAACAGCCCCGCGTTGCTGCCGGGAACCGGCGGCGCGCCCCTCACTGCCGCTGTAGGCGGCATGGAGAGCGCCGAATTTCACCGCCAGGCCGCCACCCTGGCGGACCGGTGGCGGGACCGGAGTGGCGCCATGGACGTCCTGGACGTGCCCGGCACCAATCATTTCACCATCGTCGAGGAGCTGGCCCGGGAGGGGACGCTCCTGGAACGTGCCCTGTCCCTGCTCGAGCAGTCCTGACGCCACCTGTCGAAGTGCTTGACTACGTGAGAAGGGTTCTGGGAATAGTTTTCAACGATTTGATTCACCGAAATTTTATCCTCGATACCGACGCCGGAGCGCAAATAGGAATGTCGGTATTCTTTACACTGCTGCGGGTTGCCAACGGGACGCCCCGACTAAGTCCTTGAATTTACGGCGGGTACCGGGGATGGCCCCGAACTTGCAAGTCCCGGGTACCCGGCACGACGGGTTGTGGAACGGCGCTCGGTAGCCCCTACCTCAGAAGCTCCGCACGTTGGTGGCCACCGGGTCCCACAGGCGAGTTGACCAGCAGCTCTCGCCGCAAGGGTGGCCGTCCATATCCTGCTCGTGCCGGGCCTAATTAAATGGGGACAGATCTATTTATCCCTCTGCCGCGATGCGGCAGAGGGATAAATAGATCTGTCCCCATTTAATTTGTGAACGACGCCGCAGACCCGGCGCTCGGGCCGCTGGCAACGTAAAGATCCCACCGCAAGTCCACGATAAGACTCATGAAATACACAGTCCTGGTCGTGGGAGTCTTTTCGTGCCGGCAATTCTCATCCTGTGCCTCGTGCTGCAAGTCGTGCTGGTGGTGCACGCCATTCACCGCCACCGCCGGGACGGGTGGCTGCTGCTGATCCTCATGCTCCCCGGCGTTGGCGCCCTGTTGTATCTGCTGCTGACGATCTGGGATACGGTCCTTCGGTGGGCCCGCGTACCGACGCGACCGGTGGGCGGCCCGCGCCGGGCCGCGGACCCGGAGCGCGAGCTGCACCGTCGGCGCGCGACCCTGGCGGTCTCCGACAACCTGCTCAATCGCCTGGCCCTGGCCCTTGCCTGCCTCAAGCACGGCCGTTACGGCGAAGCCGCCGAGCTGTTCGAGAACCTGGATGCCGGCGAGTGTCACGACGACCCGCTGATCCTTCTGGGACTGGCCCGGTCACGATTCGGGCTGGAGCAATTCAAGGGGGCGAAGCAGTCGCTGGACCGCCTCATCGCCGCGAATCCGAACTTCCGCTCCGAGACCGGACACCTGCTCTACGCGCGCAGCCTGGAAGCTCTCGGGGAAGTGCAGGACGCCCTGCACGAGTACGAGGTCCTGACCTCCTACTCCCCGGCGCCGGAGGCGCTTTGCCGCCGGGCCCTGCTGCTGACCAACCTCGGGCGTCCCGGTGAAGCGAAGGCTCTCTACCAGGCCCTGCTCCAGACTCTACGCCGGGCGCCACGAAAGGTCGCACGACTCCACCACCAGTGGATTACCCTGGCGGAACGGGAGATCGCCGCCCTGCCCGCTTGACGGGTTGCTGTCAGCGGACGGCTGCCGGGGGAGCGGGAGCGTCGTGGTGATTGCGGGGGGCGACGCTCACCGTCTGGCGCCATTTCTGATTGATGCTTGCCGACATCTCCGCGCCACGCTCGGGTGTCTCGGCGGCGCTGGGCAGGAGTAGAAAGTACAGGAACAGCAAAGCCAGCCACAGCGCAAATGCCCGGGATGGCGTCACCGGGGGCAGGCCCTTGATCATGGCGGGCTTTTGGTTCAAACCTTTACTGAGTGTGTCGATCATCGTATTTGCACGTTCTCGCGCCTGGCCACTGCGCATGAATGAAGTGTGGACAACGACTGCGGTTCCGGTCCAGACAGCCAGGGGGCTAAGGGGGTCGAACTGTGATGGAATTCACCCGGATACTGTGATGCATCAGACATCGAGTCGCAGGGACCGCGCCGCGACCCATGCGTGATCTGCCCGATCTGGAGCTGCTGCTCGCTTCCGCGATCCCCATCATCGTCATCGAGACCCACGAGGAAGACCGGGTCATCGAGCTGTTCCGCCAAACCCTGGTGCGGGCGCCCAAGCCCTTCTTTCACTGGACGGTGACCGACGGCCTGCGGCGCCTGGATCGCGGCCTCAACGCGCCAGCCGAGCTGCGGGAACCGACGGATGTGCTGCTGGAAATCAAGACGGCCCGGGAACCGGCCATCTATCTGTTGTCGGATTTTCACCCCTATCTGGAGGACCCCGTGCACGTGCGCCTGCTCAGGGACATCGCCCAGAACCGGCTGCTGCTCGGACACACGGTGGTTCTGGTATCCCATGCTGTTGCGATCCCGCCGGAGCTGGCGCGAAGTTGCGCACGCTTGCCCCTGAGCGTTCCGGACCGTGACCAGCTCAAGGCCATCGTGCTGGAGGAAGCACGCACCTGGTCGCGCCGCAACAGCGGGCGCAACGTGACCACCAGAAAGCAGCTCCTGGACCGGCTCATCGATAATCTCGGCGGGCTGCCGGCGCGGGATGCCAAGCACCTGGCCCGCGGCGCCATCGAGGACGACGGTGCCATCACCGAGGAAGATCTGCCCACGGTCATGGAAGCCAAGTTCCAGCTACTCGGCCAGGACGGCGTGCTTTTCTATGAATACGATACCGCGCGCTTCGCGGACGTCGGCGGCCTCGAGGGTTTGAAAGAGTGGCTGCGGCTGCGCGAGCCGGTGTTCGCGGGCACCTTGAACAAGCCCGGGCTGGATGTCCCCAGGGGGATCCTGCCCCTGGGCGTGCAGGGTTGCGGCAAGAGCCTGGCCGCCAAGGCCGTGGCGGGCTCCTGGGGCCTGCCGCTGCTGCGCCTGGATTTCGGTACTTTGTACAACAAGTACCACGGCGAAACCGAGCGCAATCTGCGCGAGGCGCTGGTACAGGCGGAAACCATGGCACCCTGCGTGCTGTGGATCGACGAGATCGAGAAGGGGCTCAGTACCGATGGCAGTGATTCAGGCACCTCGCGGCGCGTTCTGGGCACACTGCTCACGTGGATGGCCGAGAACGACGCGCGCGCCTTCCTGGTAGCCACCGCCAACGATATCGAGACCCTGCCGCCGGAGCTGCTGCGCAAGGGCCGGATGGACGAAATATTCTTCGTCGATCTCCCTGATCACGATACGCGCCGGCGCATTTTTCAGATCCACCTGAATAAGCGCGAGCTGAATTCGGCGAAGATCGATACCGAGGCCCTGGCGAGAGCCTGCGACGGCTTCTCCGGTGCCGAAATCGAGCAGGTGGTGGTGTCGGGCCTGTATGCCAGCCACGCCCGCAACCAACCGCTGGACTCGCAGGCTCTTTTGAAAGAAATTCGCGACACCCGCCCGTTGTCGGTGGTCATGGCCGAGCGCGTCGGCGCGCTTCGCGCCTGGGCAGCGGACCGCACGGTGCCAGCCAATTGAGTCGGTCCGCGACGAAGCGATCCGATCCCGGTTTGACAGCGCTGCACGCGGGCAGTAAACAGGATCGGGTGAACCCCTGATCGACACGCGTGAAAGTATGAATCTGTCCGACACCCAGCTTTCCGAGTTCCACGAGCAAGGCTACGTGTTTCTGCCGGATGTTTTCAGCGCTGACGAAATCTCGGCATTGACTCGTGAGCTCGAAGGCATTTTTGCCCAGGATCGGCCGGAAAACGTTCGCGAGAAGAACGGCAGAGCAGTGCGCACCACCTTCGCTGCCCACACTTTCAACGAGGCATTCGCACGACTGGGCAGACACCCGCGCCTCATCAATCCCGTCATGCAGCTACTCGGCGGGCCGGTGTACATGCATCAGTACAAGATCAATGCCAAGGCCGCCTTCGACGGCGACGTGTGGCAGTGGCACCAGGACTACGGCACCTGGGCCACCGACGATCTGATGCCGGAGCCGCGTGCCATGAATATCGCGGTGTTCCTCGACGATGTGAGCGAATTCAACGGCCCCCTCATGTTCATCCCGAAAAGCCACCAGGGTGGCAAGCTGGATGCCGGCCACGATCTGGAAACCACCAGCTACCCCCTGTGGACTCTGGACAACGAAACCGTGATGCGCCTGGTGGACCAGGGAGGGATGGTGGCACCCAAGGGCAAGGCAGGCTCGATGCTTCTGTTCCACTGCAACCTGGTGCACGCGTCTCCGGGAAACATCTCGCCCTGGGACCGCACCATCGTGTACCTGAGTCTCTGTCACGTGGACAATCACATTCGACGCTTCAAACGCCCCGAATGGATTGCGCACCGGGACTTCGCCGCCATCGAAGCGCTGTCGGACGACTGCCTGCTGGCCCGCGTCCACGATCCTCTGACGCCAGCATAGGCGGGATGGGAGGACCCGAATCACAGGACGACGGCGGCGACAGCCTGCTGCGCTTCGTCGATGTCCACAAGGACTTCGGCGAGGACGGCTCGGCGCTGCGCGGCATGAGCCTGGACATCCACACGGGCGAGTTCCTGACTCTTCTCGGACCCTCCGGGGGCGGAAAGTCCACTGCGCTCATGATGCTCGCGGGCTTCGACACGCCGACTTCCGGCGACATACTCTACAAAGGGCAATCCATCGCGAACATTCCCGCCCACCGCCGCAACTTCGGCGTCGTATTCCAGACCCGCGCCCTGTTTCCCCATTTGACCGCGCTGCAGAACGTCGCCTACCCGCTGAGGATGCGCGGCATCTCTCGATCGGAAGCGACGAAACGCGCCCGCGAAGCATTGGCCAGGGTCCACCTCACCCCCCTGGTGGGGAAGCGCCCGGCCAAGCTCGCCGCCGGTGAGCAGCAGCGCGTGGCGCTCGCCCGGGTCATGGTCTTCGAACCCGACGTGATTGTCATGGACGAACCGCTGGCAGCACTGGACATGGATCTCGCGATTCGCATGGAAGAAGAGATCCGCCAGCTTCACGAGAACCTCGGCAACACCGTCGTTTACGCGACCCAGGATCACTCGGAAGCCATCGCGCTGTCCCACCGCATCGCGATCATGAGCGCCGGCGCCGTGCAGCAGACGGGCACGCCGTCTGCACTCTACGAGGAGCCGCAGAATGCCTATACGGCACGCTTCATGGGTGAGACCAACATGCTTCAGGGAACCGTCACGAGCCACGACGAGCCGTTGTGCCAGGTAACGCTGGATACCGGAGAAGAGGTCACGGCCACGGCGATCAGCGTCTCCGGCGCAGGCTCCCGCACCCGTCTCTCGGTGCGGCCGGAGCGCCTCATCATCGACCCCGACGAGACGCAAGTGCCGAATCGATACAAGGCAAGAGTCGTGGGCATGGACTTTCGCGGTGACCATACGCTCCTCCACCTGCGCCTCGCCTCCGGAACGCACCTGGAGGCGAAAATTCCGAACGGCCGGGTCGAGGACGGCTTCGGATCCGACGACGAAATCGAAGTCGGCTGGCAGGCCCGGCATTGTCGAGCCCTGGATCCGCCGAGTTGACCGTGTTCTGACACAATGACGGCCGAAACCATCCCCGCTGAACAACCGAAGCCCGATGTCGACACGCTACGTCGGCGCTTGTCCAAGCTCGCACACTCTCTGAACCGTCCCTCGCGGCTGACCTTACTTTCCTACGCTCTTTGCACGCCGTTGCTGCTGTTGTTAGGAGTATGTTTTCTGCTGCCGCTGCTCTACGTATTGCACACGGGTCTATCCAACCCGGTGATCGGCGGCGCCTGGCCGGAGTTCATACAGACACTGCGCGACGATCACGACGACGTCCCCGGCGAGCCCGTGTTTCACGCCCTCGCCCTGGAGTTGCAACGCCAGCAGGAAGACGAAGCCTACAAGCTGACACTGAAGCCCTTCAGCCAGCAGGATCCGGAGCTGTGGCGGCTACTGCAACACACGGCCGAAAATCTGCCGCCACAAGGTTTCGGATCCGCGAAAGCCTGGTTCATCGGCAGCAACCCGGTTTGGGCCGAGCCCGATACATGGAAAGTCATACGCCGGGTCGCGGCTCCCTATACGACATACAATTTCGTCAACGCCCTGGACGGTACCCTGACCCCCGACGGCAACCTGCGAGTGAAACCGGCCGAACGCCGCGGATACAGCCTGGTGATCCGCGACACCCTGATAATGGGATTCTCGGTAATGCTGTTCGCCCTGCTCCTCGGCTATCCGCTCGCCTATCGTCTCGTCACCATGCCCAGGACGCCGGCCCGGATAATATTGAGCGGGCTGCTCGTGCTTCTGTGGACTTCAGTGCTGGTAAAGACCTACGCTTGGATGGCCATTTTCGATCGAAACGGCGTTATCAACGGGATGCTCCTGGGGAGCGGACTTGCCGAGGAGCCTCTCGCGCTTCGCCCCTCGTGGGCCGTCGTGACGGTGGCCATGACCTATGCGCTATTGCCGTTCATGGTTCTGCCCATCTACCAGAGCATGCGTAATGTATCGCTGGATCAACTGCGCGCCGCAGTGAGCCTGGGCGCGTCGCCGTCACGTGCCGTCATCACCGCCTATCTCCCCTCAACCACACCCGGGATCGCGGCCGGCTGTCTGCTGGTCTTCGTTCTCAGCATCGGCTACTACACGTTACCGGCCCTGGCCGCCGGCGCCGGCCAAACCACAATCAGCATGCTGCTGGTCGAGTTTGCCGTCACAATCGCCAACGACGGCATGGCCGCCAGCATGGCATCTTTCGTGTTGCTGATAGCGGCGGGCTTTTATTTCGCCTATATGCGCACATTCGCACCGCTACGCGGAACGATCACCAGGCGCGTATCGCGACGGAGAAATATCCAATGATCGCGCGCGGCACCCTCGGCCACGTCCGATACTACAGCTTTCGTGGCTTCTTCAACCTGGTGCTGTTCCTGCTGGTGCTGCCGATGTTACTGGTGGTGATATTGGGTATTTCCGGTGCCCCCGATATCGAGTTTCCGCCGCCGCAGCTTTCACTTGCCCATTTCGGTCAGATTCTCGAATCCCCCGAGTGGCGTGCCTCCCTGGGGATCAGTCTCATTATCGCCAGCGCCTCGGCGCTGCTGGCCACGATTCTCGGCACCTTGGCGGCCGTCGGCCTGGCGCGCATAAGACTTCCCGGGCGTCGTCTGCTGGTTGCCATGGTGTTCGCGCCCATCGTGATTCCGACGGTCGTCTGGGCACTGGGATTGCGGCTCATTCTCGAGCAACTGGGATTGCTGGGCGGATTCATCGGCATGATTCTCGGGCATACAGTGCTCACGGCGCCGCTGGTATTCATTGCCGTTTCCCTGAGCTTGCGCAGCCTCCCTCCTCGCCTGCTCTACGCCGCATTGAGTCTGGGCGCCGACGCAGTGGACGCATTCCGTACCATCACGATTCCGCTCATGATGCCGGGCATCGTGGCGGGCGTGCTGATCGCGTTTGTCACCTCGTTCGGCGACGTCGCCCTGTCCTTGCTGCTTGGCGGAAACGCTCTGCACACGCTGCCCGTCAGCATGTTCGACGGCGCACGCCTGAACATCGATGCATCCCAGGCCGCGATTGGAACCGTATTCATCGTCGTCGCGCTGCTGGTAACCATCGGCATAGCGGCCGTGAGGCGCTGGCACGATCGGCTCTGGGGCACACAATAACCAAGTTCGCACTTCCATGTATCCATTCCCGCCCGGCGAGTACCAGCAACGCATCGACAAAACCAGGGCGAGCATGTCGGAGCGTGGCATCGATATCCTGTTGTCCACGAATCCGGCCAACATGGGTTACCTCACGGGCTACGACGGCTGGTCCTTTTATGTTCACCAGCTCATCGTGCTCTCCCAGGACGCGGCGCAGCCCCTGTGGATCGGACGCGGCATGGATGCCAATGCCGCAAAAGTGACGACCTATCTGGATCACGACAACATACTCGGCTATCCGGATGACTACGTTCAATCCACGATCAAGCATCCGATGAACTTCGTCGCCAACCTGCTCGCGAGCAAAGGTTGGGATCGCGGCACCATCGGTGTGGAGATGGACACGTACTACTTCACAGCGGCCTGTTACCAGAACCTCGCGCGTGATCTGCCGAACGCGACACTGGTGGACGCCAGCACGCTGGTCAACTGGGTGCGGGTGATAAAGTCCTCCAATGAGCTCGAATACATGCGCCAGGCCGCGCGCATTATCGAGAAGACCATGCGGACCGGCGTGGACATGGTGAATCCGGGAGTCCGCCAGTGTGATGCGGTCGCCGCTATCTATGCGAGCATGGTCAGCGGAACGCGAGAGTTCGGCGGCGACTATTCGAGCATCTGTCCCATGCTTCCCACCGGTATCGGCACCTCTACACCCCATCTCACCTGGACGGACGCGCCGTTCAAGAGCGGCGAGGCGACCATTCTCGAGCTGGCCGGCGTGCGGCGCCGCTACCACTGCCCCATGGCGCGAACCGTGCACCTGGGCAAGCCGCCGCAACGCCTGGCGGACGCCGCCGAGGTAGTGATCGAAGGGCTCGACAACGCCATCGCGGCAGCAAAGCCGGGTGTAGTCTGCGAAGAGGTTGAAGCGGCCTGGCGCCGCACCATCGAACGCCACGGCATCGTCAAGGAATCCCGGATCGGGTATTCCACCGGCCTCAACTATCCTCCCGATTGGGGTGAGGGCACCCTGAGCCTGCGCCCAGGCGATCGTACGGTGCTCGAACGCGACATGACCCTGCACGTGATTCCCGGCGTCTGGCTCGACGACTGGGGCATCGAGATCAGCGAGTGCATCCACATCACGGAAAACGGCGCGCAACCATTTTGCGATTTTCCGCGGGAGTTGTTCGTCAAGGACTGACTCGATCAAGCGTCGTCATCTCGTAGGTTGGGCTAAGCGAAGCGAAGCCCAACATTCACGCCCTTTCCCCGAACCCCGAATCCGATGTATGCACGCCCGCCGCCCAACCGGGTGTCAATACCCCTTGCCGTATATATCGGTGAATCGGCGAATACGGCCACTCGACTGGCACGGTCACATGCTTGTGCTTGACTGGATTGAAATGAATGTACTCAATATGCCGCGTTAAATCGATATCACCACGGATCTCATGCTCCCAATATCGGCGTTGCCAGATTCCACGTTCACGCTTGCATCCGCGGGAGCTGTTGGCTGGCTCCCCCCGGCTCCATCTTGCGTGAAAATCCCGCTTTGATGAGTGACCACCGTACTGGATAGTTAGAATCACCAGGTGGCAACGTCCAGATTGCATGTAGGTGATCGGGTAACACCACCATCGCCACAATGTCGATGTGATGGGAGTGGCAAACCTTGCGTACAGACTCCCGAAGCACGTCGATGTGCTTGGTGAGAAGTCGAGACGAGCGATCTTGGAGATTGACTGTGAAAAAGAATGTGCCTCCGATGGCGTTTGAGCGGCGATATAGCATTTCATCTCCTCCTTGAGATGGGTTGTTGGGCTTCGCTTCGCTCAGCCCAACCTACGGGACTCACCCCAACCTAGGATTCGTCGATGCCCTCCACGACGATCATCTTTGTGTCTGCGGTTGCCTGGCGCACGTCGCGGGCTTGCTGGTATTCGTCGGAATCCCACCAGCGTTTTGCCTGTTCCACGCTGTCGAACTCGATGACGACGAAACGCGATGGCTCCCAGTCGCCCTCCAGTCTCTCGACCGCGCCACCGCGCACCAGGAATTTTCCACCGTATGCCTCCAGGCTCGACGGCACCATCGTGCGGTAGTCGGCGTAGCGTTCCGGATCCTTCACGTGAATTTCCACGACGATATATGCGGACATGTTCTCCCTCCTATGCGTCGAGCAGGCGTCGCGCGACCCATTGATGAAAGTGATGGGTGGGCTGGTCCATTACCGGCGAGAAGACACCGCCCTGGTAGGCCGGCGACCGGCGCCCCAGCTGCATGCCCTCGACGACGCCGATGTCCTCGGCGAATACCTCATGCCAGGCCGCCAGGCTGGTGGCGCGCTTGTTGGCGAAACGCTCGCCGGCAGCATCTCCCAGGTAATAGAACTGGAAGGACTCCACGGTGCGATCCATGGCGACCGGGTTCAGAATCACCGTGTACAGATGATCGACGTGAAGCCCGAACCATACATTGGGGAACAAAGCGACGTATTCGGCGTAAGCTTGCTTGTCTTTCGACCAGTTGCCAAAAGAGGGGAATCGTTCCCCATCGAGGTAATCGGGATCGTAGACTGTAGTACCCTGGCCGGCGAACGAGTCGTCTCCGAAGATGTGATAGTGATCCTCCAGCCTGGAGCGCTTGTTGAGGCCCGGATGTACCCACGGCAGATGGTAGCTCTCGCAGAAGTTCTCCACCGCCAGCTTCCAGTTGGCAGCGATCTCCATCGTGATGTCCGCGTGGGTTGTGCCGATGACCAATTGTGCAAGATCCTTTGAAGAAACGAACGGCTTCCACCGATCCATCAGCGGTGCGATGTGATCTTCGAACTTCGGCGCATTCTCCGAAAGGTTGACGAACACCAGATCGAGCCACTCGGCGCCGGGCACCGGCCGTAGCCCGTGCTTACCGCGATGGAATCCTTCTACCTCGTGTTTCCCTACACCACCGATGTGTGGCGTTCCCCTGAGCTTTCCATCCAGTTCGTAAGTCCAGGAATGATATGGACAACGGATCACGCCCGTGACACGACAGGGCTCCGCCACCAGGCGATTGCCGCGGTGACTGCAAACATTGTGGAAGACCCGCAGTTGCCCGTCGTTGCCCCTTACCATTACCAACGGCAATCCCATCAAGTTGACCGGGCACACGTCGCCGGGATTCGGCGCGTCCGATCCACGGCCTACGCACGTCCAGGTGCCCGCGAACAGCGTATCCCGCTCGTGCGCGAAAAACTCGTCGTTGGTATATACGTCGTTGGGCAGACCCGATGCTTCGGCCGTGGCCCCGAGCACGGCCGACAGGCGCCTCGACGTGGGGAGACTGGACATGTCGCTGTACCGGTAACTAATTCAGGATCTGAAAATGCGCTTCCACCGGCGTCCGCTGGCGGCCGTTTATGGGCAGTATGTCCTGTGGACAGGCTGAGAAAGCAATTACCAAATCCATCTGCGCTTCCAGCAGCACGTAGTCCCCCGGCTTGCTCTCCGGCGGATCGAAGGAAAGCTCACCGTCTTCGGTCCAGGGTATGTTCATGAAAATATTGAACGGACTCGGCGTCTGCGGCGCAGTCAGGCCCAGCTCATACATACTGGCGGCAAGATTGTCCGTGCAGTTGTCGTGGTACTCGGTGCAACCGAGAAGCCCATAACGATAATTGTCGCATGCCGCCATCAACGTATCGTGGATACCCGGAGTCGTATCCTCTTTGATGGTCAAAATGGGCCGCCGGCGGTTGGTATGCAGATGATCGCCGGTAGCCGGCGTGATTTTCACCAATGTCGCCCGCGTGTGTTCCATGGACATGAATTCTTTCAGATCGTGGCGCGCGAACGCCCAGGCGTCGACCACCTGCGACCCGTGGGTATTGATGAGTTTCACCGACTGACCCCGGGAGACGAATGCCGCTTTGCCATTTCGTGCGGGAATTTGAATCATGTCGCTCAATGCACGCTCCTCATTTCACTACCAGCTCCAGGGGTACTCGGCTCAATCGCTCGCATCCGGATTCCGTGACGCGAACCGTCTGTCCGAGTGTCATGGCCCGCTGAGTATCGCTGTTTGCCAGAATGATGTGGATGAAAAAAATCATATTCGGGACGGCCTCGACAGAATTTCCTTCATAGAACATGGGCCAGTCCATCCAGGTAGGTGTGTAGGTCGCACCCAGACTATAGCCGCACGCGTTGAGGCGATGGTCACGATACCCCGCCGCATCCAGCACGGTCGCGTGGGCATCGAAAACCTCACCGATTGGCCGGCCGGGTTTCAGCGCCTCGACGCACGCCTGCATGGCATCGGCGCAGGCACCGAACATGGCGATGTTCTCGGGGCGTGCTCGACCCGTCAGCAGCGTGCGCATCAAGCAGGCATGGTAATGCCGGTACACGCCGGCGTGCTCCAAGGTCAACTGATCGTCCTTCTGTAAATGCCGCCGGCCCGTATAATAACGGCACAGAAGCGCATCCTCACCCGAGCTGATGATGAACTCGTTGCCGGGATAGTCACCACCGCCACGGAATATCACCGAATGCATGGCGGCCAGAATGTCGCCATCGAATACGCCCACCTCGGTCAGCCTGATCGCTTCCACCAGCGCGTCGTCGGCGAGCGCCGCCGCCTTTCGTACGTAGTCAATCTCGGCCGGGCTCTTTACCACACGCTGGAGGCTGACCAGATCGGAAGCATCCTCGAGGGTGCAGAACCCTCGCAGGCTGGCTTCCACCCGGCGCCAGTTGTACGCAGTCAGCCCATAAGCGTCGAACTCGATACCGAGGCTCGCGTCGTGGCAGTCCTGCTCCTCGAGAATGTCGCGGAGACTCTCGGCAGGATTCTTACCAGCCTCGTCGATCCAGACCCGGATATCATCGATTACCGAAGTGTGCCTGGCCTGGCGCATATCGGGAGCCCGCGTAAGCAGCACCATGCAACCATCCGCCCCCAGATACAGGCACTGGAAAAAACAGTAGCCGAAAGTATCGTAGCCGGTCAGGTAGTACATGCTTTCCTGGCGGAACAGCAGCAACCCGTGCAGGCCGCGCTCGTCCATGGCGCGGCAGGCCGACCGGCGCCTTTCGGTGAGCTCGGGTTCTGGAAAGTGGATAGCCATGGTTGCTGGTTCTTATCGTGCTCCAGGGGCGGAGATTAAGCCCCGGGCACCTACATCACAAGGGCATCACAAGAGCATCCGGACGACAACAGGAGCTCGCGGCAGGGCCGCATTTTTCGGCCGAGACGGTAGCATTGGCGGCCGCTACGGTCTTTAATAGGCGCCACTATGCCGGAAGAAAGCTCCACAACGAAGGTACGTCGGTTCGGCTTTTTGCTGGTTGCCGATTTCTCGTTGATTGCGTTCAGCTCTGCCTTCGACGCGCTGCGCATGGCGAACCGAATGCGCGAGCAGAAGATCTACGAGTGGCAGGTTCTCACCTATGACGGCCAACCGATTTCCTCGAGCAGCGGACTGACGATCACCCCTGATGGAGACGTCGCGTCCGCGCTCCACCTGGACATCTTGTTCGTATGTGCCGGTGACAAGGTGCACCTTGCGGCAGACAAGCCGTTGCTTTTCTGGCTACGCAAGCTCGCACAGAAGAAGGTGGCCCTGGGCGCCATGTGCACGGGCAGCTACCTGCTCGCCCGCGCCGGGCTTCTGGATGGTTATCGATGCACGATCCACTGGGAGAACATGGCGAGCATGCGCGAAGAGTTCCCCAATGCCATCGTCTCCCAGGAACTATTCGAAATCGACCGCGGGCGCTACACCTGTTCCGGTGGCACGGCACCGCTGGACATGATGCTGAACATCATATCCCGTCATCACGGAGCGCAGCTCGCGGTGGCCATCTCCGAGGAGTTTATCTGTGAACGCATCCGTGGACGCCACGACCGGCAGCGTGTTCCGCTGCGCTTGCATCTGGGCACCAGTCAACCGAAACTGATGGAGGCGGTGGCGCTGATGGAAGCGAATCTCGAAGAGCCCATGAGTCTGGACGAGCTAGCCCAGCACGTGCGCCTCTCGAGACGCCAGCTGGAACGCCTGTTTCAAAAGTACCTGAGCTGCGTACCCACCCGCTACTACCTGGAACTGCGGCTCGCCAAGGCCCGCCAACTACTGCTTCAGACCAGCATGTCCATCGTCGACGTGGCTTTTGCCAGTGGCTTCGTCTCTGCGCCGCATTTCAGCAAGTGCTATCGCGACTTCTACGGTATCCCACCCCGCGACGAACGCCGCCAACGCCGTCCCGTCCAGCCCGGAGATCTGGCCATCGGCGACTGAGCCCCGCTTCAGCCCGGGCTACTCACCATTTGCTCGTAGCTCGCAAATCTGTCCGCGCCAACCCGGGCAATCATGTCGACGGTGCTGCGCAGATCATCGTCGGTGGTCCGTGGATTGATGGTACACAGCCGCAACACGGTTTGCCCGTTGATCACTGTCGTCGTGAGCATTGCATGTCCGTCGTCGACGATGCCATCGAATATCGATCGCGTCAGTTGATTTAAATCATGGCCACGGTGACCGGGCGGCCGGAATCGAAACGTCACCACTGCGAGCTCGGCCGGGGTCGTGATCTCGAAGCTTCCCTGTTCCTCTAACAGTTGCTGGGCACGCTCCGCGTTGGAAATGCCCTGATCGATCGCCGCGCGAAACCTATCCAGTCCGAATACCTTGATGGACATCCACAACTTGAGCGCGCGAAACGCGCGCGTCAGCTGCACGCCGCGATCGCAGAAATTCACTTCCCGGGTCATGTCCATCTTTTCCCTGGTGTCCTGCAAATACTCCGGATGCTCGGCAAAGCTCTCCTCCAGCCAACGCACATCGCGCACCAGGCAGCAACCGATGTCGAAAGGCTGGAACAGCCATTTGTGGGGGTCCAGCACCAGCGAGTGCGCGCGCTCCATGCCACTGAGCAGCGTCCGGCCGCGCTCAGTCAAAACGGCAGCGGCACCGTATGCCCCGTCCACATGCAACCACAAGTCCTGCTGCTCGCAGACGTCGGCGATGGCGTTCAGAGGATCGACGGCGCCGGTATTGGTGGTGCCAGCGGTGGCGATGACACAAAAGGGCCGCCTGCCGCTTCCCCGATCTTCGTCGACGGCTTTTTCGAGCGCCGCCACGTCGAGCCGGAACTGCTCGTCCACCGGCACCAGGCGGATCTGCTCGGGCTGAAAGCCGAGAATTCGCAGGTTCTTCCAGTTCGACGAATGAGCCTGATCGGAGCTGTAAACAACCGCTCCTTCCATTTTCCCTCCGAGCTTCATTTGCCGTGCAGCGACCAGCCCGGTGAGGTTGGCTATGGAGCCACCACTGACGAAGACTCCACCGCCGGACTCTGGAAATCCACACAACTGCAGAAGCCACTCGGTGGTGATCAGCTCGATCTGAGAGGGCCCCGATGATTCCAGCCAGGTACCGGGGCAGACGTTTATCCCCGAAGCCAGTAGATCGGCCAGCACGCTGACATAGTTGCTCGGGCCTGGCACCCAGGCGAAATGCCGTGGATGATTGCAGTACATGATGTTCGCGAGCACGTCACGCTCGACACTGGCCAGCACCTCGAGAGCGTCGCAGCCCTCATCCGGCGGCTCTTCGCGCAGAACCCCCTCCAGCTGATGGCGACGCTTCAGCGTGGTGGCCGGCTTTTCGCCCAGCGTCGTATGGTGCTCGACCAGCATGTCGATGACGTGATATCCGAGCGTGCGCATCTCGTCCGCGCTGAGTTCGAGATCGGCCGGATCGCTCAAGAGCAGTCATCGCTCATAGTATTTTCCCTGGGTTCATGATGTTGTCGGGGTCCAGGGCAGTCTTGATCTGGCGCATGACCGAAACGGCTTCCCCGTGCTCGGCCTTGAGAAATTCGCGCTTTCCGTATCCCACTCCGTGCTCGCCGGTGCAGGTTCCGCCGACAGCCAGGGCCCGAGTCACCATGCGATCGTTGACGGCGCTCGCCCTGGCCATTTCATCCGGGTTGTCCGTATCGAGCAGAAAAACCAGATGAAAATTACCGTCGCCGGCGTGACTGACGATGGGCGCCAGTATTCCGGACTCATCGATATCCTTGCGTGTCTCCAGCAGACACTCCGTCAGCTCCGAGATGGGCACGCACACGTCCGTAGCCCAGCCCTTGCATCCCGGGCGAAGCGCCATGACCGCATAATAGGCGTCGTGACGCGCCTGCCACAGCTTGTTGCGATCTTCCTGCCGGCTTGCCCACTGAAAATCGCCGCCGCCGAATTCGGCTGCGATCTCTCCCACCAGCTCGACCTGCTCGCGCACGCCGTTGTCGCTGCCATGGAACTCGAAGAACAACGTCGGCTGCACAGGATAGGCCAAATCCGAGTAGCGATTGATGGCATCCATCTGAACTTCGTCCAGCAATTCGATGCGTGCCACGGCAATGCCCAACTGAATGATCTGGGTAACGGTCTTGACCGCGCCCTCCAGAGTGGGGAAGGAGCAAACCGCGGATGAAATGGCCTCGGGAATACCGTAAAGACGTAGCTGGACTTCCGTGATGATGCCGAGCGTTCCCTCAGAACCGACGAACAAGCGTGTCAGATCATACCCGGCAGCGGACTTGCGGGCCCGGCCGCCGGTTCGAATGACCCGCCCGTCGGCGAGCACGACGCTGAGACCGAGCACATTCTCGCGCATGGTCCCGTAGCGCACGGCGTTGGTACCCGAGGCCCGTGTCGCCGCCATACCGCCGAGCGAGGCGTCGGCGCCGGGATCGATGGGAAAGAACAGACCGCTGTCGCGAAGATGGGCGTTGAGCTGCTTACGGGTCACCCCGGGTTGCACACGGCAATCCAGATCCTCGGCATTGACCTCCAGAACCTCGTTCATCCGCGAAACATCGACGCAGACACCGCCGTACAGCGCCTGCACGTGCCCCTCCAGCGCGGTGCCTGTGCCGTAAGCAATCACCGGCGTCTTGTGGCGGGCGCACACGCGTACGATGGCGGCCACGTCTTCGCTGCTGTTGGCGAACGCCACGGCGTCGGGGGCCGCCACCTCGTGAAAGGACTCGTCCTTGCCGTGCTGCTGGCGAACGGCCTCCGAGGTCGACAGCCGCTCGCCGAGCAGCTCGCGAAGCTCGGAGATCAGAGGATCCAGTGTCTGCGCCGGTGTGGCCATGAGGTGCTTCCCGAGTGGAGTGACAGGAGAATACACCCCCGGCAGTGACCGGTTCCAGCGACGCTAGCGGCTCTCGCGGCGGCGGCGGCGTGGGCGCGTGGCAGTGCTTGTGGCACTGGCGGCGGGCATTCGGTCCGGGAGCTCGACTACCCGCGACAGCATGGGAAATGCGGCGGTTTTGTGGGGGATGGCCATGGCTTCGACGAAATGCTCCTGGAAGCGGGGTTCCACCGCCGTCTCGACTTTCTCGATCTGCCGCACCACGTCCTCGATCTCCCCGCGGGCCTTTTGATCGAGCAGCGTGATGCGCGCCCCGGTGCCGGCGGCGTTACCCGCCGAAGTCACGTGCTCGAGATCGCAGTCCGGCACCATGCCGAGCACCATGGCGTACTTGACGTCGATATGACTGCCGAAAGCGCCGGCCAGGCGCACGCGATCCACTTTCTCCACGCGCATGCGGTCCATGAGCAGCCGCACGCCGGCGTACAGCGCCGCCTTGGCGAGCTGCACCGCCCGCACGTCGTTCTGGGTAATGCGTAGTGACACGCCGCCGTCGTGCAGCACGTAGCTGAAGGTGCGGCCGTCGGGGACGATGCGCGGGCTGCGCGATGACAGGCTGCCGTCGATGGAGCCGTCCGCGTCGACAATGCCGGCGAGATACATCTCCGCCAGCACTTCGATGATGCCTGAGCCGCAGACACCGGTGACGCCCGTGGACCCGACGCCAGCGGCGAAGCCCGGCTCGTCCGACCAGAGATCGCAGCCGATGACCTTGAAGCGCGGCTCGAAGGTCTGCGGGTCGATACGCACCCGCTCGACGGCACCGGGCGCCGCCCGTTGCCCGCAGCTGATCTGCGCGCCCTCGAAGGCGGGTCCAGTGGGACTCGAGCAGGCCAGCATTCGTTGCCTGTTGCCGAGCACGATCTCCGCGTTCGTGCCTACGTCGACGACCAGATTCATCTCGTCGCGCAGATAGGGAGCTTCTGAGAGGATGACGCCGGCGGCATCGGCGCCCACGTGTCCGGCGATACACGGCAGCACGTACACCCGCGCCGCGGGATGCAGATGCAATCCGATATCGGTGCCGCGCACCCGTACGGCCTCGTCGGTGGCCAGCGCGAAGGGCGCACCGCCCAGTTCCACGGGATTCATGCCGAGCAGCAGATGCTGCATGATGGGATTGCCGACTACACAGACATCGAGAATGTCCTCCCTGCTGATGCCGGCTTGGCCCGCGACGTCCGTGGCGAGTGTCTGCAGCGCCTCACGCACGGTCTCTGTCAGCTCCACTTCGCCCCCGGGATTCATCATGACGTAGGAGACACGGCTCATGAGATCCTCGCCGAAGCGAATCTGCGGGTTCATGACGCCGGCGGACGCCACCACTTCGCCGCTGGAAAGATCGCACAAGTGGGCAGCAATGGTGGTGGAGCCCACGTCAATCGCGAGACCGAAGACGCGATCGTGAAACCCGGGCCACACGGCGATGATGTCGCGATCCTCGTAGATGGCGACTGTGACTTGCCAGTCGCCGTCACGCAGTGCCGTCTGCAGCCCGTGCAGTACTTCGAAGTCGCAACCGAGGCCCTGCAACCGCCACTCGAAATCCAGGGCCTCTTTCAATCGCCGAAGATCACCCGCCGGGTCGTGCATATCGGGCTCTTGCACCTCGACATAGTACACGCGTACCGCCGCGTCCAGCTCGATGTCGTGAACCTCGGCGCGTTTGCGCACCACCTGCCGGTGGACCTGACTCTCGGAAGGTACGTCGATGACGAGATCGCCGAGAATCTGCGTGGAGCAGCTCAAGCGCCGTCCGTCAGCGATGTCATTCTCGTCGGCGTAACGCTGCTCGGTTTCGCTGAAGGGCGTCAGATTCTCGGCGCGGGACGTGACACCGTGCTTGGCGAACTCGCCCACGGCGGGCTGCACCTGACAGCGTCCGCAGAGCGCCCGGCCGCCGCAAACGGAGTCGATATCGACACCGAGGGAACGCGCGGCATCGAGCAACGTCGTACCGGTGGGGAAACGGCCGCGCCGACCCGAAGGAGTAAAGACGACGAGGGCTTCGTCAGACACGTCGGCGGCGGCCCTGGCGGCGCCCGCGCGTGCCTTCCATTCCCTGTGGCGGAGGCGTGCGATATTTCCTGATCCAGGCTCGGCAGTCGGGGTCGTGCCCCATCACGACGTCGGCGCCGAGCACCGCCTGCATCACTTCCTGGTGCAGCGGATTGGTGATGGCTGACGTGAGGCCCGCGCCGATGGTCATATTGAGGAAGGCGCTGTTGATGCCGTTTCGATTCGGCAGGCCAAAGCTGAAATTGGATGCGCCGCAAGTAGTGTTGACCTTGAGCTCAACCTGTAGCCGGCGCAGGATGTGCATTACCTGACGGCCCGCCCTGTTGATGGCGCCCACCGGCATGACCAACGGATCCACGAGCACGTCGCTGCGTGGAATACCGTGATCTTCGGCGCGCTCGACGATTTTTTTCGCCACCGCGAAGCGTTCGTCCGGGTCTTCCGAGATCCCGGTCTCGTCGTTGGAGATGGCTACCACCGCGGCGCCGTGCTTTTTTACCAGCGGCAACACCGCTTCCAGCCGCTCCTCCTCGCCGGTCACCGAGTTGACCAGCGCCTTGCCCTTGTAGGCTGCGAGCCCGGACGCCAATGCGGCGACGATGGAGGAATCGATGGACAGGGGCACGTCGGTAACGCGTTGCACCAGCGTAATTGCCTCGGCCAGGATGGCGGGTTCGTCGGCCAGTGGGATACCGGCGTTGATGTCGAGCATTTGCGCGCCAGCCTCCACCTGAGCGATGGCATCCCACTCCACGCGGCTATAGTTGCCTTCCGCCATCTCCGCCGCCAGCACCTTGCGGCCGGTGGGGTTGATGCGCTCACCGATGATCACGAACGGACGTTCGAAGCCGATTACGACTTCCTTTCTTTCAGAGCTGAGCACCGTTTCGGTCATTAAATCGCCCGTTGCAACGGCAAGCTGGGCTGACCGGCGGGATTCCACGGCATTCGCCCGGCGAGCACCCCCGATGCGTCGATGATCTCGGCGATGGCCTCCTCCTGCCGGTACGCCATCACGTGCACCCCGGCGACGCCCTCGACCTCACGGATCTGCTGAATCATCTCCATGCACAACCGCCGCCCCTCCAGCCTGGGGCGCTCGGCGCCCACGAGCCGCTTGATGATTTCGTCGGGAACATGCACGCCGGGAACATTATCGCGTATCCAGCGCGCCGCTCGCGGCGAGTTGAGCGGACCGACGCCGACCAGAATGGCGCATTTCTCGTGCAATCCGATATCGCGAACTCGCCCCATGTACTCTTTCAATCGCGCAATGTCGAAGCAGTACTGAGTCTGCACGAATGAGGCGCCGGCAGAAATCTTTTTTGCCAGCCGCTCGACGCGGTATTCGAACGGTGGAACGAAGGGATTGGCCGCGGCGCCGATCAGTATCCGCGGCGGCGTGGTGATGGCGCGTCCACTCAAGAATCGCGATTCGTCCCGCATGCCGCGCAGTGTCGCGATCAACGACATGCAATCCAAGTCGAATACCGGCTTGGCACCCGGGTGATCCCCTGCCTGCACGCCGTCGCCACTCAAGCACAATACGTTGGATATGCCCAAAGCGGACGCGCCCAGCACATCGCCCTGAACAGCGAGACGGTTGCGGTCGCGACAGGAGATCTGCATGACAGTCGTATAACCGTGGCGCTCCAGAAGCGAGCATACGGCGATGCTGGACATGTGGCAGTTCGCCCCCGAACCATCCGTGGCGTTGATGGCATCCACATAACCGTCGAAGACCCGGGCGCGGGAATACACCTCTTCCGGATCCGCGGAATCCGGCGGTGAGAGCTCCGCCGTGACGGCAAACTGGCCGCTGGCCAGCAGCTTTTCGAACGCGCCGATTTCACTCACGTGAGCACCTCCTGAACGCCTGTCCGCTGGCGAACCTTCTCGCGCACCTCTCGCAACCACGAGGATCGTCCTTGCAGCTGATTATCGATGCATACTTGAACGCTCTGAATGGCGTCGCCCCCGCGCATGCGCCGACTTCCTTCGAGAGCGTCCATCCACACGCAGTGCATTTCCGGCAGAACCTCACAGTGACCGTTGGAACGCACGCCGCCGCACGGGCCGTTGCGAATTCCTTTCGGGCAGTTCATGGGACAAGACATGCCCGTGAAGCTCAAGACGCACTGCCCGCACATGTTGCAGTCGAACAGAAACCCCTTTACCGCGCGTTCCACGGCTGCCACGGGTCTTTCCAGTCGTCCATAGCCGAGCGTGGACAACAACGGGTCGAGGCGCACGAGTGTGCCTTCGAACACTTCATACAGGCGCTCGAAAAATCGAGCATGTCTCACCGACCATCGCCGTACTCGATACAACTTTCTCACTCTCCCTTAGTGACGTCAGCGAGGGCCTGTCCGCCCGCCTTGACCATTTTTTCCAGCAACTCGTCATCGTGTGCTGCTTCCAGTCGCTCGGCTTCCGCCTTCGCTTCGTCCTCCAACGCGCCACCACAGGTTGTCGACACGCGGCGCCAATCCTCCAGATACTTGTCACTGCTGCCCTTTCCGGCACGCATGGCCGCGCGGTCGATGGCTTCTTGGAATCGCTCGGTCAGCCGCACCTTGGCAGATTCGCGTCCGCGCTTGGCAATGACCTGAGCCGGAATATCCCGCCAGTAAACCGT
>CAXMNG010000052.1:0-5263 GCA_964194585.1 Salibacteraceae bacterium
CTCCACCAGCTCCTCGGGACCGCCGTAACGCCTGACCTGAATGGCTCTCATATCTGGCTCATCGCCCCCGCCACGCTCTTTTCAATGGGGTCAGACTCGATTGATTCGCGCTGTGAATCAATCGAGTCTGACCCCATTGAAAAAGCAGACCCCATTGAAAGTGCAAGCTCGCTCCTACAGGCGCGGCGCGCTGTCATTGCTCGTGAATCCGGCACAGCAGCTGTAACCCGCAGTAGCGGCAGGTCGTGCCTGGTCGTTTCGGATCCACGCGGGCATCACCTCCCAGGTAGGCCCGCGCGAGACTGGTCAGGCGCTGCCGCCACAGGGATTTGTGCGCCTCCCAATCCGGGGCTTGCCGCGCCCCGTGCAGCCTCGACGATGCCACGCTGCTGACGCCGGGCGCGACTTGGTCGCCGTCCCCCAGACCGCGGTATCCGAGCTCCCCGGGTCGCAACACACCGAACGCGAGACCGGCCACCTGCCCATCACCGATGTCGTCCATGGCCAACGCATACACGGGCAGCTGCGGTTCATCGGGGCGCTCGCCGAACCAGTCCTTCGGATTGCAGTGCCCGGTCTTGTAGTCCACCAGGAACAACTCGCCGCCGTCCAGGCGGTCGATGCGATCGGGACGCAGGGTCACGGGAAGCCCGCCAACGGTGCTGGACTCGCTGTGCTCGGCTTCCACTTCGAAGGGCGCGCGCCGGGCTTCGATGTCCAGCCACGCATCGGCCAGGGACTCCAGGCGTTTCTGCTCCATGGCCAGCAGGCGCCCGCGCAGGGTGTGCGGCCGTCGCCGTGCCTCGTCGGCGAGCACCCGACCCGCGGTGGAACGGATAAGTTCCGCGCGGTCTTCTTGCGACAACGCGAGCATGCGCGACTGCCCGCCAAGAGCCTGCCACAGTAACTCGAGCAACCGATGGGCGAGGTTGCCGCGCACCCGGGGGTCCAGGCTGCTGTCCGGCGCCGCCACGTCGCCGGCGCCGAGACGGTGGATGGCGAAGGCACGAAAAGGACAGGCCGCTTGATCCTTGAACACCGACACGCCGCCGCGCACCGGATGGCTCGCGTCGACGGCGGGCGCCACCTGATCATCGAGAATTTCCGGTGTGGGCGCAGCATCGTGCACGCGCTCGGCGTCGCCGATCACCCGGCTCGTCATCAGCGCGCCTCCCTCTCCCGCCGGCACGTCGGCGATAAGGGCGCTGGGTCGCAACGACTCATCGCCCTGCTGCCGGGGATGGCTGAAGATGACCTCTGGGGCGCTCGCCCGCATGCGCGCCGTCCAGGCGCGCGCCCAGCGCAATTGCTGCTCGCTGCCGGCCCGAGGCATGCCCAACTCGCGCTGCAATCTGACTGGCAGGAAAGGGTTGGGGCGCGCGGGCTCCGGCCACGCCTGGTGGTGCAGACCAGTGATCCAGAGATGAGAGTATTCGACGCCTACAGCTTCCAGCACACCCAGGATCTGCACCGCAGCCGCCCCCGATTGTGGTTGAAACACCTGTCTCGCGGCGAGTCGCCGCAATTGGGATAAGGCGTGGGAGAATTCCATGGGCAGCAAAACCGGCGCCAGCGCTGCCAGGGATCCGAGCAACTCGCGAAACGCCGCCACCGCCTGGTACTCATCACTCGCGAGCACCCGATCTCCCGGCCAGCCCGCGTGCACCAGCCAGGATGAAAATTGCGCGGCCCATTCGGATACCGGGTGGCGCCGCGTCCCGGAAACGCCACGGCTTTGCAGTCCTTCCAGAAGAGCAATGAATGGCACACCTTTGCCACCGGAAGGATACATACCGCCGGCCGCCGGCGCGTCACCGATGTGCGCCGCCAGCTCCCCCAGGCGCGCAAGCGTATAACGTGGCTCACCGATTTCGCGCAAGCGCGCATCCAGGCGTGCGCGCCAGGTCAATTCCCCACCTCCAAGATACGGCGACAACAGCCAGCGCCCGGCGTCAGGCAGCGACAGCTGCCCGCCCATTGCCCGCAGGCTGAGCAGCGCGTCGCTCACCACCGGCACCTCGGCCAACGGCCGACCCAGCGAGATGTTGAATGCGTGCCCCGGTTCCGCGGCCCCGGGACGTGCGGCGCCCGGTGCAAAAACGTCCTCGAATATGGCCTCGACCCGATGGCGCACCGCCGCGAGTCCCGGGACGACGATACCGACGGTTCCGGAAGCGCCATCCTCCACCTGCTGTCTCGCCCAGCGGGCCGCGGCCTCGAGCTCATTGTCCCGGCTGGCGAAGTCGAATCGCAGCGCATTCGCTTCGTGGGATTGGGCTTGCCGGTGCTCGACTCTGATGCCGAGCTCGCCCAGGGCGGCGAACAAAGACTGCTGCTGCGGCGTAAGCGCGTCGAAGCCGGCCAGCAACACATGCCTGGTGCCGGCGGCGTGAACAGCGGCGAGTCCGTCCACCAGCAGATCGCCGACGCTGGCGAGGTCCACCCAGTTTCCGCGCCGGCAGAGTGACACGTAGCTACGCGCCCAGCCGCGAAACGCACGCACCTCGTCACCAGCGAACCCCAGGTCATCGTCGTGCTCTAGACGCCAGCCGCGCAGCAGCGCCCAGGCGGCCTGGGCATTGCGCGCCGCTTCGGCGCTCTGCAGCAGCGGCTGCTCGGCATCGGCGGGCGGGCGATGTGAAATGACCTGCTCCCAGAGACTCAGATCCTGCTCCGCGCTCAGCAATGCCGGTAGGGAGCGATCAACGCCAGCGACGAAGTCGTTCCAGCTACGCATGAGCCAGGACGAGTAGGGAAGAATGTCGGGGCTTTCCCAGACCTTCGCCCCGGCCGCCAGCTGCGCGCGGTCGAACTCACCGCGCAACACCCGCGACAGGCGTCGGTTGACGGTGATCAACGTGGTGTGGCGGTCGAGTGTGTTTGACAGGTCGGTCATCGGCGGTCTCTTTTTTAAAGTGCCGGGGCCGATATGTTTGATACAAACATATCGGCACCGGCACTTTAAAAAATGGGCACTTTAAAAAATGCGGCACCTTAAAAAACAGTATCGCTATGGCTCCAGCGTCTTTGCCAGGCCATCGATGATCGTGCAAGACGGCACGTGCTCGAAGATGCGTGGCGATATTCTTATTTTACTCGAGCGGTTGCCGCCGCCGAGGATAACGTACTGCGCGTCCATGACGCGCTGGTCTATCCACAAAAGTAAATCTTCCGGCAGGCAAATCGGCGTCACGCCGCCGATTTCCATACCCGTCAGCGAGCGGGTCTCGTCAGCGCCGGCAAAGGATACGCGGCGCGATTTCAAACGCTTGCGCACCACGCGGTTCACATCCAGACGTGTATTGGCGAGCAACACACACGCCGCAAAGCGCTCGCCACCGGTCTTTGCCTTGACGAGTATCGTGTTGACGGAATTGCCCAGGGGAATTTCGTAGCGCTCGCAGAATACCGCAGTGTCGGCAAGCTCCGGATCACAGGCTAAGACGTCGTAGTCGAGACCGGAGGCATCGAGAAACGCGTAGATGCGCTGCTGGATATCCGCGTTCACGCCCACGTTCACGAGCCGGAGACCGCCTCGCGCGCGCGGATCGCTTCCAATCGCGCGAGTAACTTCTGCGCGCGCTCCACTACCGGAACGTCCACCATTCTGCCGTCCACGCTGACCGCCCCCGACCCGGCACGCTGCGCATCGGCGTAGGCGTCGACCAGGCGCCGCGCATGGGCGGCTTGCGCGGGCGAGGGCGTGAAAACGTCGTTGAGTATGGACACGTTGCTCGGGTGAATGCAGGCGGCGCCTTCGAATCCGAAGCGCCGGGAACGCTCCGCCGTGGCCCGGTAGGCGTCGAGATCCGCGTAATCGGCGATGCTGCCGAGAATGCCGAGGGGCATGAGCCCGGCAGCGCGGGCAGCGTATAGGGCCATCTGCTTGGGCAACGCCAGGGTCTCGGCGTCGGGCACCATGCCGGTGGAAAGCGCGAAATCTTCCCCGCCAAGCTCCAGCGCCACGTTGCGTGTGTCGGCGCGCGCAATGGCTTCGGCGTCCAGCAGGCCCGCCGCCGATTCCACCAGCACAACGAAGCGAACGCTGCCGACGGTCATGCCCCGCTCCGCCTCGAGGCGCGAGACATCGGCAGAAAGCGCGCGCAGGGTTTCCGGGTCCTCCACCTTGGGAACCAGCAGCGCGTGCACGCCGGCATGCACGGCAGCGTCCAGATCGGCCGCGCTCTCCTCAGGCTCTGCGTTGATACGCACGAGCACATGGGCGCCACCGCGGGCTACCAGCCCGGCCGACTCCATCAACGTGCGCCGCGCATCCGAACGCTCATGGGCGGGCACGCTGTCCTCCAGATCGAGAATGATGGCGTCGGCTCCGCGAGTGTGCGCACCCTCGATGAAACGCCCATTGTTCGCCGGCACGAACAACAGAGAACGCCAGATCAACATCTGCTCGGATGATCGGATGCTCATGATCTGGTGTCCCGGGCCGTTACAACGTGGCTACCGGAGTCACCGGTGAGCCGACTGCCCCGGGCATTCTCAACGGCGGCGCCGTCAACAAGCAGCGGGAGCGCCGCTGGCGGCGCATTTCCGCGGCGAGCTCGGACAGGTACCACAGCTCACCCAGGTGAATGCCTAAGCGAAACAGGCAGTGACGGTGCAACGGCAAGCGTGACTGACCGCCGCGGGTGCTGCCGGTGCCATGTGAATCTTCCACCGCCATGTTATCCGTGGCGATGATGGCGATGCCGCTCGTCGTTATCCAGTCCAGAAGCCGGTCGTCGTAGCCGTCGAGCACGGCGCAGGAAGCGTGCAGCAGGGCCGCGTCCGGCTCGCCACCCATGGACAGAATCAGATCGTCCCAACCCGTGTGCATGAGGAACATGTCGCCCTCTTCCACCACCACGCCGTCCTCGTCGAATATCGCCATGAGAGCGTCGTAGTCTACGACTGCCCGCTCATTACCAAAGTGCGCGTGCAGATCCACGAGCACGGCGCGGCCCTGCACACCGGTTTCGGCCATGTTCTCGATGCCCAGGGCGCGCGCCCCCAGCTCCTGGCTTTGCCGGTCGCCGCCGATGTGCTCGTAGGCACGGTAGCCGTTGTAGTAAACGGGCTCCGCGACGCCGTCGCCGTCCGCGTCGAACAACTGACCCACGTGCGCAAGGCTGTCCCACTGGGTCGAATACTGACTGTACAGGATCATGACCTCGTCGCTGGTGACATCCATGACACCAGGCATCGGATCGTTCCAGACGTAGTTGAAGTAAAGATCACCATCTTCGAAAACGGGACCGAGCTTCGG
>CAXMNG010000053.1:0-14833 GCA_964194585.1 Salibacteraceae bacterium
CGTCGGCAAGCAGGCCATCGACGGCGATCATTCCGAAACCGGTCAGATGCTGGCCGCCATTCTTGGTTGGCCCCAGGGGACGTTCGCCTCGAAGCTGGAGTTCGAAGGCGACAGCCTCAAGGTCACCCGGGAAGTGGACGGCGGCCTGGAGATCCTGAGATTGAATCTGCCGGCGGTGATCACCACCGATCTGCGTCTCAACGAGCCGCGCTTTGCTTCGCTGCCGAACATCATGAAGGCCAAGAAAAAGCCCATGGACACCGTGACGCCGGAAGAGCTGGGCGTCGACATCACGCCGCACGTGACCGTCGTCGAGGTTGTCGAGCCACCCAAACGCGAGGCGGGCGCGCGGGTGGAAAGTGTTCAGGAGCTCGTGGACAAGCTCCGTAACGAAGCGAAGGTGATCTGAATGAGCGTACTGGTCGTAGCCGAACACGACAACGAGAGCCTCGTTGCGGCGACTCTCAATACCGTTTCCGCCGCCTGCCAGCTCGGCGATGACGTGCACGTGCTGGTTGCCGGCGAGAACTGCGCCGGGGTGGCAGAGGCCGCAGCCAGGGTAGCGGGTGTCACCAAGGTGCTTTGCGCCGACGACGCCCGCTATGCCCACGGCGTGGCCGAAGCGCTGGCGGCGCTGGTCGTCAGTCTCGCCGGTGACTACAGCCACGTGCTGGCACCTGCCGACAAGTTCGGCAAGAACTTCCTGCCGCGGGCGGCGGCGCTTCTGGACGTGTCGTCCATCTCCGATATCATCGAGATCAAGGATGCGGATACGTACGTCCGCCCCATTTACGCCGGCAATGCCATCGCGACGGTAAAGTCCAACGACAAGATCAAGCTGATTTCCGTGCGCATGACGGCATTCGAGGATGCTGCCAGCGAGGGCGGCAGTGCCAGCGTGGAACCGGTGGCCGCGGCGGACGACCCGGGCGTCTCCCGCTTCGTGGGCCAGGACCTTACGGTTACCGAGCGCCCGGAGCTGACCTCCGCCCGCGTCGTCATATCCGGTGGCAGGGGCATGCAGAGCGGGGAGAATTTCAAGCTGTTGGAGGCCATCGCCGATCAGCTCAATGCCGCCATCGGCGCATCCCGGGCCGCGGTGGACGCCGGTTACGTGCCCAACGACTACCAGGTCGGTCAGACCGGCAAGGTGGTGGCGCCGGATCTTTACCTGGCCGTCGGGATATCCGGCGCCATCCAGCATCTCGCCGGCATGAAGGAGAGCAAGGTCATCGTCGCCATCAACAAGGACGAGGAGGCACCGATCTTTCAGGTTGCCGACTACGGCCTGGTGGCGGATCTGTTCAAGGCCCTGCCGGAACTCGAAGCCGAGCTCCAGAAGACGGGGTGAGCAGTAAACCACTCGCCGACATTCGGGTCCTCGATCTGACGCGGCTTCTTCCCGGACCCATGTGCAGCCTGCACCTGGCGGATCTGGGTGCCGATGTCATCAAGATAGAAGACCCGGGCCCGGGTGACTACTCGCGTCACCGACGCGCCGACGACAAAGCCGGGCCGGCGCCGGTCTTCAGTCAAATCAACCGCAACAAGCGCAGCCTCAAGCTGGATCTCAAGCAGGCCGACGGCGTGCAGACTTTCATGGATCTGGCCGCCGAAGCCCAGGTGGTGATAGAAGGCTTTCGCCCGGGAGTCATGGCCAGGCTCGGCATCGACTACACGCGCGTGCGCGCCGTGAATCCGGCCATCGTTTACTGTGCGATCTCCGGCTACGGGCAGGACGGTCCGTTGCGCGACGTGGCGGGTCACGACATCAACTATTGCGGCTACGCCGGCGTGCTTCATCAGTCCGGGTCCAGAGACGGACCGCCGGCGGTACCGAACTTTCAGATCGCCGATCTGCTGGGCGGCACGCTGAGCGCCGTGATGGGGATCCTCGCGGCGCTGGTGGATGCACAGCGCAGCGGCAAGGGGCGCTACGTGGACGTCGCCATGACCGACTGCACCCTGGCCCACAGCGTCGTGCCTTTTGCCCGCGTCACCACCGAAGGCGAGGCCCGGCCCCGCGGCCGTGACGCGTTGAGCGGCGGTCTTCCCTGCTACGGCATCTACCAGACTTCCGATGGCGGATACATTGCACTCGGGGCCCTGGAAGTGAAATTCTGGCAGGCCTTCTGCGAGGCCGTCGCGCGCCCGGATTTGATCGCGCATCACATGGTGAGCGGAGAAACGGCGGATCGCGTGCGCGCGGAGGTGGCGGCGATCTTTAAATCCGCGAGCCGCGACCAGTGGGTTGAACGTCTGGCCGACACGGACTGCTGTGTATCACCGGTGCTGTCGCCGGCCGAGGCGCGTCACCATCCGCACCTCATCGGACGGGGCATGTTCGTCACCGGGGACGACGCCGGCGTCGAGTCCGAGCAACTGGCCTTTCCCTTGCACATGAGCGATTTCACGTTCAGCGTGGAGCGCCCGGCCCCCGGCCATGGCGAGCACAGCCGCGAAATCCTGGCGGAGATCGGTTATGACGAAAAGCGGATCGGGGAGTTGGAGGGGAAAGGCGTAATTTAGCGGTAATAACCTGCACCTGGCCTGACAGACAGTGTCAGGCAAGCTCGACACTAGGGAAAGTCACGCTTGATTGGCGAATGACCCGGATCGACGCGGTCCGGCGGTCAGATTATTCCCAGCTCTTTTCGTTGTCCCATACGTTCTTCGGCATGGGCAGGCCGGCAAAATTCGCTTCCGTCAGGGGATCCAATGGCGATATGCCGAGCTTCTCCAGGGTCAGCACTAACTGTCGCGTATGCTGGCCTGAGTGCCAGGCAGTTCGCTCGAATACTTCGTGCAGGGTCACTTCGCCGTAGTAGACCTTTCCCGATTGCGCGAAGTCTGTGTCCCGCCCCGCCGATTGCCACCAGGCGTTCAGGCGCGACTGCACCCTCGCCCCGTAGTCCAGAAGGTCCTGCCGGGTTTCGAGCTCCGGTGGCAACTGGCTGATCAATGCTTCGTAAGTATAGGGTGCGTCGTGCTCCACGCGATTCAAGAATACGTCCGGTATTTGGAAAATGTGGTAAGCGAGCTGGCGGTAAGATCGCGGGCGTCCCGGCAGCAGGGTGTCGAGCTCATACTCCGGGATTTGCGCGGTAAACCGATGGGCGGCGCTCAGGATTTCGCCGATCCGCGCCAGCAACTCCTCCGGCGCCAGAATGTCGTGGCCGCCCCACTCGAAGCCCGCAACCTTGGCGACGTCACGAAACACCGCGCCGTTGGCCCAGTCCCTACCCCGAGCGACGATGGGCACCAATCTGAGACCCAGGGCCTCGAGCTCCCGGAACCCGTTCTCGTCTTCCAGCACGTTGATGGACTCGAACTCCATGCCGTTGTCGAGCAGGAATTCTTTGGTCTTGAGACAGCTGGAGCATCCCGGCTGCCAGTAGACCTTCAATGGTTGCTTAGAGCCGCTCTTCGTCATGTCGCCAGCCCCTACCGCCCCGCTTCTATCCACGCCGGAGCAGGACTACCACAGTAACGGAATTCATCGCCGATGCTATGAACGATCGGATCGAATTTCATACTCCTTCGCTCAACCCTATTTGGGTTTGCCCTCTTCCTTAGCGGATCGCGGCGGAGTGCGTGTCTCTTCCTCTTCCTTGTAGTCGCCGATGACACTTTTCACGGGGCAGAAGCCGAAGGCCGGGCATTTCTTACAGCTTACTGCGATGGCGATGGGACATATGGTCATCACACTAACTCCCAGAACGACCCAGGCGAACGAGCACCCCGCAGTGGGCACAGGCGAACCAAACTGACGTTCGCGCTCCGGCCGTTCTTCTCTGTCGGTCGAAACCTGTCACTCGCTTGATCTAGAGTTCTACTCCTGCACAATCGGCATTGCAATGTAAGTAACGAAGAGGATGGTCGCGAACAAGACACATCCAACAATGCATCCAATTCGGAGCTTTGCTCAGCCCAACTTACGTTCGGGCGTGATATTCGATTGGTGCAGTAGTCCGGGGTCCACAATCCAGCCTTCTGCCGGGTCGATGCCGGCGGGGATCCCGTAGTTCTGGTCCCGGAGCGTCCACGACCAGGCTGTCTGGATCGCGCACAGCAGGGCGTCGAGGCGATCGGCGGTGGCATCGGAGATGAATTCCCCGGCCAGTACGTCGGGAAGATCCAGCGTAATCCCGAAATCTTCCTCGAGCCGCGGGCCCTGCAGGAGACCCAAGAGCGCGTGGCGGGCATCCGCGCGTTTCGGTGTTTGCTGGCGGCGCGTGTCGCTCTTGTACTTGGCCTTACCGATATAACGACGCGCCACCAGGGCCGGATACGCTTCCACCACGTAGCGATCCTTGTTAAGGGGACGGCAGGGGATGATGTTCACCCGGCTTCGCTCCAGCAGCGGCGCGCCCATGTAGAACATCTTCGCAACCGGCACGCCGAAGAGCGTCATGGGGCTCTGGGATTTCGCCAGAACGTCGGTGTCACGGCGGTGATGCTTGTCGCCTGACGCGCGTGCGTCCCGATACTCGGTCAACAGCTGCTCGAACTCGGTGGGGCTCAAATCTCCCACCAACCGCGCGATCTCGTCCCAGCTCTCAGGCCAGCCCAGGTTGCGGCGCAACTTCCCTGGCTGCCCGAACGGAAAGTCCATGCCGGCAATCCACGGACCAGGGCTACCGAGAAAATTTTCGAAGGTGTCGAAGCTTTCGAACCCGACCAGGCTCTCCACATGCAGCGCTTGCTCGATCAGCGTCGCGGCTACACAGGTTATGGGCTTTGCCCGCCGCGGTGCACTGGTGAAATCGAGTCCATAGACGCGCATGGTTTGTGCCGATCCCTGCCTGGCGAACTACTGAGCCTGGGTCGAAGTCGTCTCGAATTCCCCTTCGCGTTTGACGACCAAATCAATACGCTGGCCGCGCTCGGTCTGGCGGTCATTGGGATTGAACAGGAGGCGTACCTTGCGCGTTACGTTGTTGACGCGCATGTCGAACACCTTATACACATCTTCGCCGTGCACGTGGAGAACTATGCGATAGCGGCCACGATAGTCGGTCTTGACCTCGCCCATTGGGGCTCCGTCTTTTACCATCAACTGAACGACGAGCTCCGCGGCAGGGGTGTCGTCTTCGTATTTGATTTCACCCCAGACCGTGAAGCGGTGATCGGCCTTGTGAGAGGCGTTCACCGGCGGTGCGATGAGCAGGGCCAACGCGAGCCCGATGGCAACAGCCATTCGCCCCGGGCAGGATGTCGAAAGCAGGCTCATCGTCTACTGCTCCTTATATACTGGACCGTCATCATCCAGGTCATAGTATGGACGATGCCGCCCGGCAGGAGTGTGACCAGAGTCCGGTGTTTCCCCTATGGTTCAATTATCACGATGCTCCATTTACGCCACGAACATCCCTGGAACGTCTCTCCCGCCGAGGCCCGTGAGACGCAGAAACGGCTGTGCCGGCTGGTAGAGACCACCGACCGGCTGGGAGCGATCGGCACGGTGGCCGGCGTCGACGTGGGATTCGACAACGATAACGGACTCACCCGCGCAGCCGTCGTGGTGCTGCGATTTCCAGAGCTGGAACTCTGTGAGCAATCCCTCGTCACCCTGCCAACCCGCTTTCCCTACGTGCCGGGATTGCTTTCCTTTCGGGAAGCGCCGGCGATTCTCGCGGCACTGGACGAACTCGAGCGCCTGCCGGACCTGCTCGTCTGCGACGGCCAGGGTCTGGCGCATCCGCGCCGCTTCGGCATCGCCTGCCACTTGGGCGTGCTGACCGGCCTGCCCGCCATCGGCGTCGCAAAGAAACGCCTCATCGGTACTCACGGAGAGCCCCCCGAAGCACGCGGCGAATGGGTATCGTTGATGCACAAGGGCGACGTCGTGGGCGCGGTACTACGCAGCCGCGCCGGCGTCAAGCCGATTTACGTCTCCAGCGGGCACCGGGTCAGTCTGGAGACGGCGGTGGACCTGGTCATGGGATGCACGACCCGTTATCGGCTGCCGGAAACCACGCGCCGCGCGGACAAGCTGGCGTCAAATAGATGAGGAATCGCGATCAGGCCTGATCCTGAAGCGATGCCAACATGGCCTCGGCACTGCTTTTTTCGAATTTCCTCGGCTCTTCCACGGCCAATTCGGTGACCACGCCGTCCTCGACGATCATGGCGTAGCGCTGTGAGCGCACGCCCATCCCCGCTGCCGTTCGGTCCACCTCCAGACCCACGGCCTGGGTGAAATTGGCGCTCCCGTCGGCAACCATGTGTATCTCGTCGGCGTTCTGAGCCTTGCCCCAAGCGTCCATCACCCACGCGTCGTTCACCGACAGGCAGACGATGTCGTCGACCCCCTTGGCCTTGATCTTGTCGGCATTGGCGACGAAGCCGGGCAGATGCGACGCCGAGCAGGTGGGTGTAAACGCTCCGGGAAGCGCAAACAACACGACCTTCTTGCCGCCGAACAGCTCTTCGCTGCTAAGCTCGGCCGGTCCGTCGCTGGTCATCTGGTTCATGACGGTGCTGGGGATC
Source organism: Salibacteraceae bacterium (assembly GCA_964194585.1). Classification (GTDB taxonomy): domain Bacteria; phylum Pseudomonadota; class Gammaproteobacteria; order HK1; family HK1; genus JAABYT01. The sequence continues at coordinate 6,493 of CAXMNG010000053.1, forward strand.
TTGTCACCGATGCTTATAGTCATTTTCTTTTCTCCATGGGATGAACCAATTGCAGAACCCATTTGTCTACCCCAGTTGAGAATGATTCGCAAGAGCCGACCTGTATGATTTCTGTCGTAATCCCGGCCTATAACGAAGAGCGTGCCCTGCCGGAAACTCTTGGGCGCCTGTTCTCCCAGCCAGGCGACTACGAGGTGATTCTTGTTGACGGCGGCAGCAGCGATGCCACCAGGCGCATCGGCCAGAGCCATTCCGGCGTGCGGCTCCTGGACGCGCCCAAAGGACGCGCTTCCCAGATGAATGCCGGTGCGGAAAGGGCACGGGGCGAATGGCTGTTGTTTCTACATGCGGACACCCTGCTCCCGAAGAACGGACTCGCGCGCATCTGCGAGCTACCGAAGGAAGTAACGGCGGGAGGGTTTCGCCACCGATTCTCGGGCCGCGGCTTCGGACTGTGGCTCGTGTCCCTGGTGGACAACATCCGCTGCAGCCGGTCACGCATCATCTTCGGTGACCAGGCGATGTTCATCCGCCGCTCACTATTCTCGCGCCTGGGAGGATTTCCCGACGTTGAGCGACTGGAGGACGTTCTGTTCTGCGAAAAACTGGTGAAGCACGCCAAACCGGAGCTTCTGGATCAAGCGGTGGTGACGGATTCGCGCAAGTTCGTCCAGCACGGCGTCTGGAGAAGCCTCACGAGGGTGGCGATCATCCTGCTTTGCGTGAATCTCGGCAGGCGGATCCCCGGTAACAGCCTGCGGTTTTTCGAGGATGTCAGGTAGCGTCAACCAACGCGCCGCCCGTGATCACGCCGTGTAGCGACCGAAGCGCACCGCCGACTCACCCCTGCGAAGACGTCGCGAAGGCATGATCAGCACACACTTGTCGTAAGGCGTGCGCACTTCGGCGTCCCCGTCCCAACCGATGAGCGTGCCTTGCTTCTCGATCACTTCCATCCCGCGAAAGCGTTCCGTAAAGCGAAAATCGTCGGTTTCGATGGTAATCGGACCCGTGACTTCGACGATGTGCTGTTGCGGAAGCGGCGCCGCCGTCAAGTGCTCCGCGACGAACGCGGGAGCCACGATTTCGTAATGCGCGAGAAAGCGCAGCGCGATCTCTTTCGCCACGGCGACGCTGGCGGGCTCCCAGTGTTGTCCGCACTCCACCAGCAACGCGTTGCGGGGACTGGATGCGTCCAAGAAGTCCGCGTAATCGCGCATTCGCCGCCCGGCGGCGTGACCCGCGTCGCTCACCACATGCTCCGGCGCGCCCAGATCCCGGGCAAGGCGCCGGCCTTTCTCCTCAGGCCCGCACATCATGAGCGGCACCGTAGTGTGCTGCATCGAGTGGATATCCAGCAGATAGTCCACCTCGTCGACGATGGGCCGCACGGCTCTGGCGCGGCGTAATTCGACGCTGTCGCGATCACCCTCCAGCACCTCCCGGGTCCAGAGCCTGTTGAAGTCCTCGTCCACGTAACGGGATAGAGTAGGGTTGGCTTTATCGAATGTATCGAAGGCCGCCACGTTCATGAAGGCGAGCGTCAACTTACCCACTACGGGGTGTACCTCGTGGCGTAAGAGGAAATCCAGCGCTATGGCGCCGCAGAGCTCGTTTCCGTGCACGAGGGCACTCACCATCACATGGGGCCCGGATTTGCCGCTGTCCAGCGTCGCAACGTAGTCGACTCCGGTATTGCCCTTGCGATAGGGCGAGATGTCCGGCGCCTCGATATTGACCGGATAGTGCTCTTCGGACATGGCGGCCTCAGGCAGCGCGATAACAGGGCCTTAGCATAACGACCGGGGCCGCCCTCGGCCACATTCCGCCCCCGATCCCGGCATGGGAATTTCAAGGCCGGCGATCGTTAACAAAATGTCATTAACAGGACACCGTGGTGTCATCGGCGACGGCGTATTTTCGGATTCGTACAGCCATTGCCGTCTTGGCATGCCCCCGGGCGACACGGCAGCGTAATGGCTCAAAGTCTTTTCAACACCACGAGGAGTCTCGCAAGCATGAACGGACAACGAAGCGAAAGCGTCAGCAGGCGCATCACCGGCAGACAGACTCTGTTTGCCACTACCGCGGTCGCCGCGGCCGCCACGGTTGCGATTGCTGCCCTGTACTTCGGCATGCCCGCACAGAATGCCAATGCGGCGGCGGCACCGGTCGACGAGAATATCCCAACCACATCCGTGCAGATCGCCCCACCCAGCTTTGCCAATCTGATCGAGGCGGTTCAACCGGCTGTGGTGAGTATCGCCAGCAGCCGCTCCGTGAATCCGCAGACGATGAATCGCATGCCCCGCTTCGACTTTCCGGAAGGCTCACCCTTCCAGAAGTTCTTCGAAGATCAATTCAAGGGACAGATCCCGGAAGGCACACCGGGTGCCGAGATGCAGGCCATGGGTTCCGGCTTCATCGTCGATCCGGACGGCTATATCGTGACCAACAATCACGTTATCGAAGGCGCCAGGGAGATCACCGTGATCCTCCAGGACGGCACACGCCACACGGCAACGCTCAAAGGACGGGATCCGAAGACCGACCTGGCCCTGCTGAAAATCGAAACCTCCGAAGAACTCCCTTATGTGCGCTTCGGAGATTCCGAAAAGGCCAAGGTGGGCGACTGGGTGGTTGCTGTAGGTAACCCCTTCGGCCTCGGCGGATCGGTGAGTGCCGGGATAATTTCGGCCCGTGGCCGCGACATTCAGTCCGGTCCCTACGACGACTACCTGCAGATCGATGCGCCCATCAACCGCGGCAATTCCGGCGGACCCCTGTTCGACGCGAGCGGTAAGGTGGTTGGCGTCAACACCGCCATCTTCTCGCCGAGCGGCGGCAACGTGGGTATCGGTTTCGCCATCCCGGCAGCCCTCGCAGAGCCCGTGATCGCAGAGCTCATGAGCGACGGCCGTGTGGCGCGCGGCTGGCTCGGCGTGCACATCCAGAGCATCGACGAAGCCCTCGCCGAGAGCATGGATCTCGAGGAAAAAGAAGGCGCGCTGGTGTCTTCGGTCGAGCCCGACAGCCCGGCGGATCGCGCTGGCTTGCATGTTGGCGACGTCATCCTGGAATTCGCTGATAGGCAAGTCGGGGATGCCCGGGCGCTGCCGCGGATGGTGGGGAATACCGACAAGGGCGACAAGGTGGCCGTAACCGTCTGGCGTGACGGCAAGCGGAAGTCACTCGAGGTGACCCTCGGAAGCCTGCCCACCGAAGAGACGGTTGCCATGGCCGAATCCGAGGAGGTCGATGACGGCACGCCGAAGCTCGGTGTAACTTTGAGCGCTCTGTCGAAGGAAGCGAAAAAGCACTACAACCTGCCCGACGATGAAGTCGGCGTGCTCATCGTCGACGTGGTGCGCAACAGTCCGGCGGCCAAGTCCGGGCTGCAGCGCGGAGATATCATCGCCCGCATCGGCCAGACCGAGGTAACCAAACCCGGCCAGGTCGTGAGTGCGGTCAAGCGCGCCGCCGAGGAGGAGCACAGGACGGTGCTGCTCTTGATCAAGCGCGACGGCATCAGCCGCTTTGTGGCGATACCGCTGGAGCAAGTCTGATAGTCTCGGGCCGGGGGGATGAAGCCCCCGGCCCGGGAATCTTTTGGTCCAGCAATGGTCTCATTTATCAAGCACTTAAGGATATGGAGCCATGCGCATACTGGTCATAGAAGACGATAAGGATACCCTGGACTATCTGGTCAAAGGCCTGACTGAAAGCGGCCACGCCGTGGACCGCGCCGGCGACGGCAAGGATGGCCTGTTTCTCGCCCTCGAAAGCGACTACGACGTCCTGGTGGTGGACCGCATGCTGCCGGCGCTGGACGGTCTTTCCCTGATCCAGGCCCTGCGTTCGTCGGGCAGGACGACGCCGGTGCTGATTCTCAGCGCGCTCGGAAACGTGGACGACCGCGTCGCCGGTTTGCACGCAGGGGGCGATGACTATCTGGTCAAGCCCTTCGCATTCAGTGAGCTGCTGGCACGCCTGGAAGCGCTGACACGACGCCGCGAGGCTGGCACTCCGGATACATCGCTGAAGGTCGGTGATCTGGAACTGGATCTACTCTCGAGAGTCGTCAAACGCGCTGGCCAGATGATCCGTCTGCAGCCCCGCGAGTTCAGCCTGCTGGAGTTTCTCATGCGCCACGTGGATCAGGTGGTCACGCGCACCATGCTGCTGGAAGGCGTCTGGAATTATCACTTCGATCCACAGACGAACGTCATCGACGTGCACGTGAGCCGGCTGCGCGGCAAGATCGACCGCGGCTTCGATCGCCCGCTGCTGCACACGGTGCGGGGAGCCGGATACATGCTGAGCGGAGAGGCGTCTTAGGTGCGAACTGCCCGGCTGCTGCGTAGCTCGACATTTCGACTCGCCGTGCTCTACATGGCGCTGTTCGGGGCCTCGGTGGCCGTGCTGCTGACCTTCATCTACTGGTCTACCGCCGGCTACATGGCGCTGCAGACCGACGACACCATCGAGGCCGAAGTCACCGGTCTCGCGGAACGATACGGCGTCTCCGGTCTCGATGGACTGATACGCTCCATCGACGAGCGGGTTTCCCGCAAGCCCAACGGCGACGCCGTCTATCTGCTGACCGACGATCAACTGACACCGCTGATCGGCAACCTCGATCGCTGGCCGCGAGTATCAAGGGACAGCGACGGCTGGCTGAACTTCAATCTTGAACAGGCCACCAGCGACGGCGAAGTCACCCACCGTGCCCGGGCCCGCCCCTTCACGCTACGCGGCGGATATCGCCTGCTGGTCGGCCGCGACATGCAGGAACTCGACGCAACCCGCAGCCTGATCGTGCGGGCCATCGCCTGGGGGCTGGCCATCACGGTGATGATGGCGCTCGCCGGCGGCATCATGCTGTCGCGCCGCACCATGCGGCGCCTGGAGGCCATCAACGAGACCAGCCGCCGGATCATGCATGGCGATCTTTCCCGCCGCATCCCCACCCGCAGCACCGACGATGACTTCGATCAACTGGCGGACAATCTCAACGGCATGCTCGATACCATCGAGCAATTGATGGAGGATGTGCGCCGGGTGACCGACAACGTTGCCCACGACCTGCGCACACCGCTGACGAGGCTGCGCAATCGCCTGGAGAACTTGAAAGGTGACAACGATGTCGACAGGAGCAGCGTCGAGGCGGCCCTGGCGGATGCCGACGGATTGTTGGACACCTTCAACGCGCTGCTGCGCATCGCCAGCATCGAATCCGGCCGCCGGCGGGCGGCTTTCAAAAACATTCCCCTCGATGACGTCGTGCGCGACGTGACGGAGCTCTATGAGCCCCTTGCCGAGCAAAAGCAACAGAAACTGGACGTTTCAGTTTCCGACGACGTACTCGTACGCGGCGATCGGGATCTTCTCTTTCAGGCGTTCGCCAACCTGCTCGACAACGCCATCAAGTACACACCCCAGGGCGGCAATATTCGCGTGAGTCTGGAGAACGGTGCCTCCGGCCCTCGGATCCGGATCATCGACAGCGGGCCCGGAATCCCTCAGCAATCCAGGGATCAAGTCTTCAAGCGCTTTTTCCGGCTCGAGGAAAGCCGTCATACGCCGGGGAACGGATTAGGTCTGAGCCTGGTGGAGGCGGTGGCCCGGCTTCACAAGGCCAGCATCGAGCTCGGCGGCGAGCCCGGATTGGACGTATCGTTGGCGTTCCCGAAAGCCGCCTGATATCAGAACTACCTCGCGCCAATACGCGCGCGCGCGTAGTCGCAGATAACCTCCACCAGCCGGGTAATATTGGCCTTGAGCGGGGCGAAGCCCGCGTGCCGGGTGATGCTCGCCTCGTCCATGTAGAGGCCACGATTGATTTCGATTTGCAGGCTGTTGCGGCCGTGCAGGGGATCGGAATAGCGCCGCACGAGCTCCACGCCTTTGTAGGGATCATCGATGCTCACGGAGTAACCGAAGTTCGCGATACAGCTCGAGACGAGCTCCGCGAACTCGCTGTCGCACGTAGTGCCGTCGCGGGTACCCAGACAAAAATCGGGGCGCGGTACGCCGGGCCCCTCGGCCGAAACGCTGGTACTGACTGCCGGCATCGAATGACAGTTAATGTGCCAGAAGGCACCCGCCAATTGCTGTGCACGATCGAGCGCCTGCTCCAGTTCCCGATGATAAGGCCAGTAATAAGTGTCGATTCGACGGCAGGCTTCCTCGACGCCCAGCAGCCGATCATAGACGACCCCGCCCGGCTCACGGGAAGGAATCAAACCGATGCCGAGCTTCGCCTTTTCGCTTGGATTGGCGCGATACGGCCACTCCCCCTGAAGCATCGATGGATCGATATCGTCGGGAGATCTGTTGGGATCCACGTAGCTGCGCGGAAACAGCGCACACAGCAGTGTCGCCCCCATTCCGGGAGCGTCGGCAAACAGCTGGTCAATGAACGCATCTTCCGTTTGGCGTAGAAGGATGCGGTCGATGCAATGACCGAAATCGCGGGGATAAATACTCCCGCTGTGGGGGGAATCGAAAACCACCGGCACAATTCGCCCCTCGGGCTCGAATCGTTCGAGAACATCGGGAACCAGGAAACTCATGGAAGAATAGAAAACTCAATCGTTCAAATGACACGCCGATAACCAACCCGGCCGAATCTCCTTCAGCGCCGGCGCCTCTGTACGACAGCGTGGCATTGCATTTGGACAGCGGGGGTGAAAATGACAGCCGCCCGGTGGATCCAACGGTGATGGGATCTCTCCCTTGATGGGAAGGAACTCCGAATGCCGACTCTCGAGGCGCGGCACTTCGCGCAATAACGCCTGTGTGTAGGGATGGTTCGGTTGCTCGAACAGCGCGTCGGTCGTAGTGCTCTCCACCACCCGCCCGAGGTACATGATGACGACGCGATCACTCAGATGCTCCACCACGCCTAAATCATGACTGATGAACAAGTAAGTAAGTTCCAGACTCTCGCGCAGCTCCATGAAGAGATTGAGAATCTGCGCCTGAATGGAAACATCCAGAGCGGCTACCGACTCGTCACAGACGATGAACTCCGGTTTGACGGCGAGGGCGCGGGCGATCCCGATCCGCTGCCGCTGACCGCCGGAGAACTGATGGGGATAGCGGCGCTTGAAGCTGCCATCGAGTCCACAACGGTCCAACACTTCGTCCACATAGTCACCGAACTCCGCGCGTGTGATGATTCCATGAACAAGCGGCGCTTCGCCGACGATATCGGCGACCCGCATGCGCGGATTCAGGGATGCGAAGGGATCTTGAAAGATCATTTGTACCTTGAGCGCCGCTTCCCGCATTTGGGTGTTTCCCGCCCCCAGGATGCTGCTGCCTCGAAACAGGATGTCACCTTCGCTGGGTTCCAGGATCCCGGCAACCATTCGGCCCAGGGTGGACTTCCCGCAACCGGATTCACCAACGAGGCCAACCACCTGGCCTTTACCGACCACCAGGTCGACGCTGTCGACCGCTTGAACGACTTCTTCGTGTATGTCGGCGCCGAAACGACGCACGAGCTTCGCCGCGAGATCCAGATGCTTGACGAAACGTTTCGTCACCCGCCGTGTCTCCAGCATCGGCGCAACATTCCGGTCGACGCTCACTGGGAGTCCCCGGTGTGCGGATAAAAGCAACGGGCCCGCCGATTGTCGCCGTGCTCCATCATCGGCGGCTCGCGATGACATTCGTCGGTGGCGCGGTCGCATCGGGCCCGGAAGGCGCACCCCGGTGGCAGATCCAACAGCGACGGCGTCATTCCGGGGATTTGGCGCAGTGGCTGGCCACGACGGTTGCGGCTCGGTACCGATCCGATCAACCCGTAGGTATACGGGTGCAGGGGAAAGTCCAGCACGTCGTCGACGTCACCCTGCTCGACATCCCGGCCCGCATACATGACGCATATGCGATCCGCGAGCCCCGCCACCACCGTCAGATCGTGAGTAATCCATACCAGCGCTGTGCCTGTTTCCCGGCAAAGTGTCTGCGCCTCGTACAGGATCTGTGCCTGAATCGTGACATCGAGCGCCGTGGTAGGTTCGTCGGCGATGATCAGATCCGGCTCGTTCAACAACGCGATGGCGATAGCCACCCGCTGGCGCATGCCGCCGGAGAACTGATGCGGGTAAGCCTTGAGACGCTCGTCGGGAGAAGCGATCCCGACTTTCAACAACACCTCGCGGGCACGCGCCAAGGCCGCGACGCGACTCACTCGTGCATGGGCTCGAATGGCTTCGATCATCTGTGTGTCGATGCGAAGCACTGGATTGAGCGTCATCATCGGATCCTGAAAGATCATGGCGATCCGCGAGCCACGGATCTCACGCATGGCAGCGTCGTCGAGCCCGAC
>CAXMNG010000054.1:0-4839 GCA_964194585.1 Salibacteraceae bacterium
CGATCACGGTGCTCATGGGTGGCCGGCCGGACTTCGGGCGCTTCGCCGAGCACGCACGCTGGAATCCCGAAGACCCGATTCTGTTGCCCCATTGGGAACTCACCATGAACACGCTTCGCGAGCAGGAGCTGCCGGAGTACGAAGTGCCCATCGTCTCGGCGGTGCTCATGGCGCCGGCGTTCGGGTTCCTTTTCAATCGGGATCGGCTGCGCCGGGTGCCTGCCCAGGTGCGGCTGTATCGCGCCGAGATGGACAACCTGCTGCGCCCGGACACCCACGTGGAGCCCTATCTGCGATCTCTGCCGCTGGTGCCCGAGTACCGGATCGTCAAGGGCGCGGGTCACTACGCCTTTCTGGCACCATGCCCCGAGGCGCTCATCGAAGAGGATCCGGATATCTGCCGCGACCGGCCCGGCTTCGACCGAATTGCCTTTCACGAGCGCTTGAACGATCAGATTCTCGACTACTTCAATCGAACCCTGGGCGTGCAGGACGCTCTAACATCCTACGGTCTGGAACGCGCCGCCGACTGACAGCCAACGAGCGGCCGCAGGAGAAGGGTTTGATCCGTGTGCTGCGCAGCCTGTCGTGCTGGCTCATCTCGATGGCATTGACGACCGCCACCGGGATCGCCGCTGCCGCCGAGACGCCGCCCACCGGCGTCGCTGCGCTGCTTCCCTGGTTGCAGGCCGGGCACTACGAGCAGTGGCAATCGGAATCCCGCGCCCACGAATCCACGGGACCGCACTTCGGCAAGGTGCGCGCCTATCTGAATCCAACCCTCGCCGCTTCCATGCGCGCCGGCGCTGGCAATAGCGACAGCGACCCCGAGCATCCGCGCGGCGTGGCGGCGGTCAAGGAGCTCTTCGGCATGGGAGAGATGGTGCGCGGCTGGGCAGTTTCGCTGAAGCTCGACGGGACGAGTGCCGGCGGCTCACGCTGGTACTGGTTCGAGTATTTCGACGGCCGCGTGGTTGCCGATACCCGGGGCGCGCCCCTGTGCGCGGGATGTCACACGGCCGGGCGGGATTTTGTTCTGATCCCATGGCCGCTTCACTGAGGCGCCGCAGGGGTGGGGAACAAATCCGATGGCTTACCGGTCATTAGCCATAGGCGCGCCCGCGACCGTGGTGCCGTGCCTGCACGAAAGCGATCCCGGGTCCGCCACGATAGCGCAAAGCGGGCCCGACACCTGGAGGAAGAGAATGTCTGACATCCCACAGCCGAATCATTTCAATCGTAAACCCATCGTCGCCGCGATACTCGGGGGTATCGTCGCCGTGTCATCGACGCAGATGTTGATGGCGGGAACCAATCCACCGGCGGTCAAGAACCCGACGCTGATGTTGGCCGCGGCCTGCAATCCCTGTAACCCCTGTGCAGCCAAAAAGTGCAATCCCTGCAACCCGTGCGCGGCCAAGAATGCCTGCAATCCGTGCAACCCCTGCGCGGCCAAGAAGGCCTGCAATCCGTGCAACCCGTGTGCCGCCAAAAAGGCCTGCAACCCCTGCAATCCGTGCGCGGCCAAGAATCCGTGTAATCCCTGCAATCCGTGCGGTGGCGCCAAGGTCGCTGCCGCGGACTTCATACGACCGGTCGGCTTTGCTGGCGCGGCGACCACGTCCGCACTGGTCAGCGAGGGCAAGGCGCTCTGGAACGATACCAAGTTGAGCAGCAACGGGCTCGCATGCCAGACCTGCCACGTGAATAACGCGGCGCTCAACCCGAGCTTCGCGAAAGCCTACCCCCACAAGGTCGGCATGCCGTCGCAGATGGCGGGCGTGGGCCCCATCCACCTGGACGAGATGGTGCAATTCTGTCTGATGGTTCCCATGCAGGCGAAACCCATGAAGTGGGGATCCCGCGAGCTTGCCGCGCTCACCGCGTATTCGGCGTCGCTTCAAAAGGGCTTCAATCCCTGCATGGCGAAAAAGAATCCGTGCAATCCGTGTAATCCGTGCAACCCTTGTGCTGCCAAGAAGGCGTGCAATCCCTGTAATCCCTGTGCGGTCAAGAATCCGTGCAAGACGAGCTAGCCTGAAGCACCACGGCATGCGCCCGCGCACGGCGTGGGCGCATTTTCCCGCAGCGCGAAGAAGTGTCGCGGCACTTCTTCGCGCTGCACTATTGTCGCTTTGCCTGGGCGCGGGGGCGCTCACCGGGGTAGCGGCGGGTGGCGGTGGGGCGGAGGACGCGACTCCGGCGGTGCTGGAGATCCCCGCCGGTCCGTTCATCGTGGGATCGGACGCGGCCGAGCGTGAGGCTGCCTACCGGTTGGACGAGGGCGCTTACGGTCACAGCATTACCCGTGAGCGGCGCTGGTACGCCGGTGAAAGCAAACGCGCGACGATGGTGCTGCCGGCTTTTTCCATCACCCGCACCCCCGTCACCAATCGCGAGTACGCCGCCTTCGTGGCCGACACCGATCATCGTGTCCCGGACGTGGATGCGGCGACCTGGGCCGGTTACGGGTTGGTCCATCCTTTCGAGCGCACCCGGCGCCACGCCTGGGACCATGGGCGCCCGCCCCCCGGACGTGACGCCCATCCGGTGGTGCTCGTGAGCCGTGACGACGCCGTCGCCTATGCCGCCTGGCTGAGCCGGCGAACCGGACAGCGCTGGCGATTGCCCGGCGAACAGGAGTGGGAGAAGGCGGCCCGGGGCAGCGACGGGCGAAGCTTCCCCTGGGGCGATGTCTACGATGCCGAGCGCTTGAACAGCCACGACAGCGGACCCTTCGATACCCTGCCGGTGGGAACCTTTTCCAACGGCGCCAGTCCTTTTGGCATACTGGATGGGGCCGGGCAGGTCTTCGAGTGGACCGCGACCCCGGCGGGTAGCGGCAGGGCCATCGTCAAGGGTGGTTCCTGGGACGACAAGGGCTGTGGCGTCTGCCGACCGGCGGCGCGCCACAGCCGTCCGGTGACGCTGAAGCACATATTGATCGGATTCAGACTGGTGCGTGAATGAATGACGTCGCCGATGCAGGCGTGGCCGCCCCCCAGGTGGCCGCCATCGATACGCTGGCGCGCATTCGCCTGCAAGCCATGCTGGCGGCCGGCGACGAGATCCTCGAGTGCTACCGGGTGCTCGGTAAGCCGGGGCTGAATATCGTCGGTGAGCTTCTCAAGGGGCAAGGTACCTTCTACGAGTACGATCACTTCCCCAAGGGGGACATCTTCGACGAGGAATTCAGTTCTCAGTACTACTACCACGCGCACCGGGAGGATCAGCCCGAGCACGGGCACTTCCACACTTTCCTGCGCGCCGGCGCCATCCCCGAGGGCGTGCAGCCGGTACCCTACGACGGCGACGAGCCCTGGCCGAGGGGGGACGAGGCCTTGTCCCATCTCATCTGCATCTCCATGGATCCGCGCGGCTTTCCTCTGAGTCTGTTCGCCACCAATCGCTGGGTGACGGCGGAAGCCTGGTACCGGGCCGCCGACGTCATCGATATGGTGGAGCACTTCCGCATCGACCACGCCAACCCGTCGTGGCCCGCCAACCGCTGGATCACGGCCATGATGTGCCTGTTCAAGCCCCAGATCGCGGCGCTTCTGGAGCACCGGGACGCCGTTGTCGACGCCTGGGCCCGGAGCCATCCCGGCGTCGACGTGTACGAGGACCGGGATCTCGAAATCACCGGCTGGTTGCCGGTCTCGGTGGACGAGCAGCTGGTCGCCGTGCGCGCGGCACTGGAATGATGCTGTGCAGCATCGACGGCCATTCTGAAAGCAAATCTCTACAATCCCGGTCCTCTAACTGATGTGAACTTTCCGTGAGGATTCGGTCTCACAGTTAACGAATACTGGTCATTGGCGAATTGGGAATTGGATCCCTTCGTGGAACCACGAAGACCGATAAGGAGAGTGTTGTGACTTTGTATCGTTATCTCTCGAGTTTTGTTCTGACCGCGGTGGTGTTTGCGGTCGCGAGCTTTGCGGGAAGCGCATGGGCGGGTGAAGCGCCGACGGTGATCGAGCTCACCCAGACAGGATGCCAGTTTCTCGAAAGTGAGAACGGGATCGACCACGGTTACACGACCACCAGGCAGGAAGACTGCGAGACCATCAACGCCGAGACTGGCGATGAGCGGCTCGCGAAGGCTAAAACCATGCAGTTGAAACCGGGGAAGTACACCTTCCGTGTCACCAACAAGAACGTGCCGTACATGCTGGGTTTCTACCTGCGCGGCGACGGCGTGTTCAACTACGCGACACTACCCCGTGTATCCGGTGGTGGACTGACTACCGGCAAGACCCAGGACTACACCATCGAGTTGAAGCCTGGAAGTTATGTTTACTCCTGCCCGCTCAATCCAACGCCGGCCTACAGGCTGGAGGTGACGGCGGGCTGAACGGGCAGAATCGGGTGGGGGTCTGAGAGACGTCTACAACATTGCTGAAGTCATAACGACACAATCAAGAGGAAGAACCGATGCAAAAACCTACGCATATCAATCGCAAGCCACTGTACGCGGCCGTCGTTGGTGGTGTATTTGCCATCTCCGCTTCGACCGTGGTAGTCGCGGCGGACGTCGTCAATCCTGCTGCCCAGCAGAATCCGTTGATTCTGGCAGCGGGCTGTAATCCGTGTAATCCCTGCGCGGCCAAGAAGAATCCGTGCAATCCGTGCAATCCGTGCGCTGCCAAGAACGCCTGCAATCCCTGCAACCCGTGCGCGGCCAAGAAGGCCTGCAATCCCTGCAATCCGTGTGCGGCCAAGAACCCCTGCAATCCGTGCAATCCGTGCGCGGCGAAGAACCCCTGCAAGACTACTTGAGTCTCGATCGGGATTACGATTGACGAGGCCGGACTTCGCGCTGCGGAGTCTGGCTTT
>CAXMNG010000055.1:0-5657 GCA_964194585.1 Salibacteraceae bacterium
ATCGAATCAGAACGACTCTGGTACCTGCCTGTGTCGTGGCAACGTGGCTCTTCGGCATTGCAGCCCACGCCGAGCCCGGCGTGTCTCCGGACAAGATCCTGTTCGGTCAGTCTGCTGCCTTCGAGGGACCGGCCAGGGCCCTGGGGCTCGGTATGCGGCAAGGAATCCTCGCAGCCTTTCAGGAGGTTAATGCGGGCGGTGGGATTAAAGGCCGCAAGCTGGAGCTCGTCAGCTACGACGACGGCTACGAACCCAACCGCGCCATTGCCAACACCAAGAAGCTGATCGCCGAGGATCGAGTTTTTGCCCTGATCGGTGAGGTGGGGACACCAACTTCGAAGGCTGCCCAACCGATAGCGACCGAGGCGGGCTTGCCTTTCATCGGCCCGTTCACCGGAGCCGAATTCTTGCGCAATCCCTACAAGCGAAGCGTCATCAACGTTCGCGGCTCGTACTATCAGGAAACCGAGGCCATGGTCCATCATTTGATCACGGACCTCCGGATATCGCGCATCTCTATCCTATATCAGGACGATTCCTACGGGCGCGCAGGTCTCGCAGGTGTCGAGCAGGCGCTCGACAAGCGCGACATGCGGCTCGTGGCGGAAGGTACCTATACGCGCAACACCACGGCCGTGAAGACGGCCCTCCTCGCCATCCGCAAGGCGGAACCCGAGGCGATCATCATGATCGGAGCCTACAAACCGTGCGCCGAATTCATCAGGTTGGCTAAAAAGATCGGTGTGGACAGCTTGTTCTTGAACGTTTCCTTCGTCGGAAGCAAGGCCCTTGCCAAGGAGCTTGGTCCCGCAGGGGAAGGGGTGATCGTGACACAGGTTGTACCGTTCCCCGAGGATACCGACGTCCCCCTCGTAGCGCAGTACCAAAGAGCGTTAACAAAGTTCAGTCTGGTCGCCGAACCGGGTTTCGTTTCACTGGAGGGCTACATGGTCGGACGACTGGTATCGAAGGCATTGGAGGAGTTGGAAGGCGATATCACCCGTGATGCATTTCTCGAGACATTCGCTAAGATTGGCGCCTTCGATCTCGGCGGTGTCATGCTGACTTACGGCCCGAACGACAACCAGGGCATGGACCAGGTGTTTCTCACCGTCATTCAGTCGGATGGTAACTTCAAGGCCGTTGACCAGTTAGGAGAATGATGTCGCGTCAGGGAGGAAGATCGCACTAACGACAACTACGTAACACTGGTGCAGAACCCGTGGACGACAAATGATCGCTTCCGCCAAGTCAAATGACCCAGAGGCAGGACCCGAGCCGCTAACAGTTGAAGCCGGTGGCAAGGCTAGCGGCACGCCGCGCGGGCGCGGATTGGGGATCAAGGGCAAGCTGTTCCTCGCCTTCTGCGGCATGGCGGGATTGACCGTCCTTGCCGGCGCGGTGGCGTGGTATGCGTTTCTAGAAGTCAGTCGGTCCGTCACCCGCATCACCGCTGTCAGCGTGCCGGCCATGTCCTTGTCACTCCGCCTTGCCGAGAAGAGCGCCGAGATCAATTCGATCGCCCCCGCGCTTATGGCGAGTACCGGACAGGAGCAGCGGAGCCTGGCGCAGACGAGCCTCGAAACGCGGGGCGCGGAGTTGAATTCCCTTGTGAGGGAATTCGAATCCGCCGGTATCGATCCGGACTCCGTTGCCGAGCTCAAGTACGTTCATGATAAGATCACCAAGAGCTTCATAGCATTGAACTCATCCGTGGAACGGCGTTTGCGGCAACAGACAAGACGCGAAGTCGCGGTAAACGGTCTTGGCGACGCGCACACTAGATTTCTGGAAGTGCTGACACCCCTGGTGGACGACGCCGTATTCGACATGGTCATCAGCAGTGAAGATCTAACCACGCAAAGTTCGGATGCGATCACCGAGCTTGTCGATGGCGGCGTCCTTGTCCTCAACCAACTGATGGCGATTAGCGCCGAGGCGAATCTGACCGCCGGGCTCCTGACGGAGGCGGCATTCGTATCCGACCCGACCTTTCTCCAACCTATCCAAGAGCGCTTCATCGCTTCCGCGGGAACCATTGCCCGGAACCTCAGGGAGCTCCCCGATTCGGCAGACAAGTTGAAGCTGCAACATGTGGCGGGGGCGCTGCTTCGTATTGGCACTGGTGTCGACAACATATTCGAGATTCGTGAGCGCGAACTCCGCGAGGAACAGATCGCGGCGAACATCCGCAGCCCTGTCTCGGCCGGGCAACTGATGCGGGAGAAGCGCGAGAAGTTGGTGGTGGAACTCAAGGCCGCTCACCGGGCTCTCATTGAGGCACTGCACCCGATTGTAGACGATGCGACTTTCAGCCTGGTGATTTCCAGTGAAGACATAGCCTCTCAGAACCGGCAGTCCATCACCCGTCTCGTCGACGGAGGTGTGAATACGCTTCGACTTCTGCTCTCCATGCGTGCCGAGGGTAACCTCGCAGTCGGTCTTCTGGTGGAGTCGGCGAGCCTGCTCGAGACGAGCCTGATACCACCCTTACACGAGCGGTTCACGGCCGCGGCGAGCCACGTTGAGAAGCAGCTCAATCAGCTGTCAACGTCAGTGGATCGAGCGAATTTGCGAGACACCGCTTCGGCGCTTTTGGCATACGGTAAAGGGCCGGAGAGCCTTTTCGAACTTCGCCGGCGGGAGCTGGAGGCGATAGGAACGGCGAAAGACTTTCTCGACACGAGCCAGCAACTCGCTGTGCGATTGAGTGACGAGGTGGCCAGCATGGTGCTGGACGCGAAATCCGCCAGCGATCAAGCCGCCACCCGATCCACCGATGCAATCCAAGATGGAAAGCTGCTGCTGCTGCTCATCATGGCCATCAGTATCGTGGGCGCGGCCGTTATCATGGTGTCCTACGTTGCGCGGCGTGTAGTGAGGCCGCTGCAATCCATGACTACTGCTATGAGTGAGCTGGCGGAAGGTGACACGACGGTAGATATCCCGGCCCAGGCGCGCACGGACGAGGTGGGGGACATGGCGAAAGCCCTGAAGGTGTTTCGCGATACCGCCATCGAGGTACAGCAAACCAACCTGCGCGAGATCCGCGAGGCGCGGCGGCGTCTCACCGACGCCATCGAGAGTATCTCCGAAGGGTTTAGCTTGTACGGCCGGGATGACCGACTGGTGGTTTTCAACACCCGCTATCGCCAGATCGTGTTTCCCGGCATGCATGACATAGTGACGCCGGGCACATCATTTGAAACCCTCCTCCGAGAGCTCGTCGAGAGGGGCATCGTGGGTGATGCAGAAGATGGTGTCGAAGAATGGATCGAAGAGCGCCTCGCGCGCCACCGCAATCCCGGCGGTTCGCACATACAGCGACGGAGCGACGGACGTTGGCTCCGAATCACGGAACGAAAGACCGAGGACGGCGGCACTGTCGCCGTGTATACGGATATAACCGAGGACAAGGAGGCCGAACAAGCGCTTAAGGAGAAGACCGAGTATTTGCAGCTGAACCAGATCATCACCCGTGCCGCCAATGAGGCGCAAACGGTGGAACAGGCTCTGCAGATCGCTCTCGATCAGGTCTGTGGGCAAACCGGCTGGCCGGTTGGCCACGTATACATGCCGGCCGAGGATGACTCCAACGACTTGGTTCCAACCACGCTTTGGCATCTGGACGACCCGAAGCGATTCGAGACGTTTCGCAACATTACAGAGAAGACGCGGTTTGCTCCAGGTGTCGGATTACCGGGCCGAGTGCTGCAAAACGAAGAGCTGGCGTGGATTGCCGACGTGACGCAGGATGTGAACTTCCCCCGGGCCGCCTCGGCTGCCGACATAGGGGTCAAGGGCGCATTCGCTTTCCCGGTTCTGGTGGGCCGGGAGGTCGTCGCCGTGCTCGAGTTCTTCGCCACCGAAGTCGTTGAACCGTATGAGTCATTGATCGATGTCATGCGTCAGGTCGGCGTGCAGTTAGGCCGCGTTATCGAGCGGACTCGTTCGGAAGAGCAGCTCCACGGGGCCAAGGAAGCGGCCGAGACGGATAGGGAAAGAGCCGAGCAGGCTCTGCAGGAGCTGACTCAGACCCAGCAAAGCCTGATTTACGCCGAGAAGCTGGCCTCACTCGGGCAGCTCACCGCCGGAATCGCCCACGAGATAAAGAATCCGCTCAACTTCGTCAACAACTTTTCCGAGTCGTCGGCGGAGGTCATCGAAGAGCTGAGGGAGTCCATTGAAGAACCGCTTTCCAAGCTCGGCAAGGAAAGCCGCGAAGATGTCGAGGATCAGTTTGCCATCCTCTTGAATTTCCTTTCGAAAATCAAAGAGCACGGGAAGCGCGCCGATGGCATCGTGAAAAGCATGCTCGCGCACGCAAGCGA
The DNA here is from genome assembly GCA_964194585.1 of Salibacteraceae bacterium. Classification (GTDB taxonomy): domain Bacteria; phylum Pseudomonadota; class Gammaproteobacteria; order HK1; family HK1; genus JAABYT01. The sequence continues at coordinate 4,332 of CAXMNG010000055.1, forward strand.
GGGGTCCGGAGAGGCGGAGCGCACCGACTTGAACGGGCTCATTGATGAAACCCTGACTCTTTGCTACCATAGCGCTAGGGCCGAACATCGCGACTTCAACGTGGAGTTTGAGCGGGAATTGGACCCCAAGGTCGGTAAGCTCGATATCATCCCTCAGGAAATTACGCGGGTACTGTTAAATCTGATCGGCAACGGTTTCTATGCGCTGTACGAGCGCCAGTCCAACGGCGAGGATCCGGACTACCATGCGAAGCTCAAGGTGGCTACTCGGGACCTCGGTGAGCACGTCGAGGTGCGGATTCGAGACAACGGGACCGGGATTCCGGCCGCGGCAATTGATAAGATCTTCAATCCCTTTTACACCACCAAGCCCACCGGCGAGGGGACGGGGCTCGGCTTGTCCCTGAGCTATGAAACGGTGGTGAAACAACACCAAGGTCAAATGGAGGTCGACACCCGGGAGGGAGAGTACACGGAGTTCATCATCACGCTGCCCCGAAAATCGATCGGCGAGAGCGCAGACGGCGAGGCGGGCTGATGGCAGCGACAATTCTTGTTGTGGACGACGAACCCGATCTTGAGCTATTGGTTACCCACAAGTTTCGCCGTCAGATCCGCAACGGCGAGTTCAGCTTCCTTTTCGCCGGAGACGGAGAAGAAGCCCTGTCGTTGCTGAAAGACAAGCCCGAGGTGGACTTGATTCTCAGCGATATCAACATGCCGCGAATGGACGGCTTGACCCTGCTTCGCCGTCTGAATCTGTTAGATGATGAACTGAGAGCGGTGATCGTCTCGGCCTATGGGGACATGGCCAACATCCGCACCGCCATGAACCTCGGCGCGTTCGATTTCGTCACCAAGCCCATCGATTTCGACGACCTGGAGAAGACGATCCACAAGACCTTGGATAATCTGAACAAGCTTCGGGAAGCTCATCGGCTGCGCGAGGCGGCGGAGCAGGCCAAGGCGAACCTGTCCCGGTACTTTTCTCCGAACCTGGCCCAAGAGCTCGCCGAGAATCCCGAGTTCCTCAAGCTGGGCGGTGAGCGGCGGGAGCTCACCTTCGTGTTCACGGATCTCGCTGATTTCACGCCCTTGGTGGAAACCCTCGATCCATCCGTCATCGTGCCACTACTCAACGAGTATCTGAACGGAATGACCCAGGTCGTGTTTCGACACGGTGGTACGGTGGAGAAGATCGTAGGAGATGCCGTGCACGCAATGTTTGGTGCTCCGATGGACCAGGTCGATCACACCACCCGTGGCGTGGCCTGCGCCATCGAAATGGATGCGTTCGCGGAAGTTTTCCGGAAGAAAAAGAACGAC
>CAXMNG010000056.1:0-8578 GCA_964194585.1 Salibacteraceae bacterium
GTCGGTCCACGTGATTTGCCGGGTTCCCCGGATTGCCTGTTTGCTCATAGTGCCTCCTGCCGCTAGTCAATACCTTGGTGACTAGCGTTATAGAGGCAATAGTACGCAATGAGCTGCAATGTTGCAACTGGCTGCATGAGCATGCAGTGACGTAAGTATCTGAACTGAAGGGCAAAAATAGGGCTAGTTAAGACAAGAGAATCAAGGGGTTACAAAATACTCTGCCTGGAACAACTCCAGTTGCGTGGGCTCCCTCGCGTGGTCGATCGCCTCCCGGGAGCTTGCTGCTTGCGGGCAGGGTTCACGGGAATGCGGATAGGCGAAAATGGTTTCCGCGTCCCAGAACAACCAATCATCCGCCAGCGGCCCGCGGGCCATTACCGTGGCACCCCACCGAGGGTGAAGCTGATGACCACACGCCGATCGAAAGGAAAGCCGCCGCGATCGCCTTTGGCGTACCTTGCGCCCCGATCGCCGCGGGCCTTGAGCCGCATGCGCTCGATGGGTAGCCCCTCGCGGGCCAGCATCGTCCACACCGCATATACGCGGCGCATGGACAACTTCTGGTTGAAGCGCCGGGCCCCCCGGGTATCGGCGAAGCCTTCGAGCTTCACCTGCAGGCAGGGGATATCCATGAGCGCCCGGGCAAGCGCACACAGATGCGTCCCCAGGTGCGGCTCGATGGACCAACCGCCGGTGCGAAACGGGATGTTGACCGTGAGGCCGTCGGTGATGGCGTGCATGGACCTGCGTAACGCCTGCACCTGATAACTCTCGCGCACCGCCCGCCAACGCGTCAGATAGCGCAGCGCCTCGTTGCGCTCGCGCAACTCCCTCACCACCTGGGTCAAGTCCTGACCGTTGAGCCCGGCATTGTGTCCATCGATCTGCAGCATGCCTGTCTCCCGCCGAATGTACCGATGTTCAGTAAAGCGGCGGCGGCGGTCGATTCACGGCCTGGACGGAGGCGAATGGACGATCAAATGTGGCCGCAACATGACATTGACGGCGGCGTGAAAACGCGCCATATAGCGGGGCATGGATACGCAGGATCGACCCGATCTCACCCGGCGTCTGGAATCCCACCAACCGGCATCCCTGCTCGCCATCGGCCCTGAGGCCGGCGCCCTGGCGGCGGCCTACCAGGACGCGCATCCCGGCTGTCGATTCGCGACCCTGGATCCCGGCGGCACACTGGGCGGGGAAAGGCTGCTGGAAGCCCTGGCCGCCCACGGGCGCTTCGACTTCGTCATCGTGCGGGGCATGCTGGAACGGATGGATGCGCAAACCGGCGCCCATCTGATAGCGCGCCTGCGCGATGTGCACAGCAGGCGATTCTGCGTGGTGCTACCCGCGAACGACGACCAGCAGCACTGGCAAGCCTCGGAGCTCATCGCCATGGGGCTCGCCCACTGGTCCAGCGAAACCGTGAACCAGGCGACCCTGGAAGTCTATGGATTCGACCTCAGCACCTACAAAGCCACGCCGGAGTGGCTGAACGCCCGTCACTGGGCACATCCGGAGCGCTGGGGAAAGAATCGCTGGTAGCTGCGGCGCTCAACCCGCCGTCAACAGAAACGCGTGCTCCTGGAGCTGCGTCATCCCGCGCTCGGCGAGCCGGGACTCGTCTTCGAGCCGATCGACGCTCTCGAGCCGCGTAACCTCGCGCCTGCCCGTAAAGAGCGCGCGCACTTCTGCTTCGTCCACGGAAAATGGCGGGCCGTCGATCTCGTGGGCCGGATACTCGAAGGTCAGGAGCAGCATGGGGACCTCGGGTGCGAGTAACGATTCCAGGTGTTCCACGTAGCGAACGCGCATCTCGCGGGGCAACGCGATCAGCGCGGCGCGATCGTAGACCGCTGATATGTTCGCGGTGTGGGTGCTGTCCAGTGCGAAAAAATCACCGCACAACAGCTTGATGCCCTCGCCTTCCAGGATTTGGAAGGCGCCGTCCTGGCGCCGACTGGCGGCGATTCCCTGCTCACTGAAAAAATCCCGTGCCGCGATCTCACTTAGCTCCACACCGGTGACGGTGCAGCCTCGCTCGCGCAGCCAGCGCATGTCGACACTCTTACCACACAGCGGCACCAGCACATCGTCCCCGTCACCGAGCGCCAGAGCGCCGAAATACTTTTTCAGATAATGGTTGGTGTGCTCCTTGTGAAAAGGAATGAGACTGTCCCGCCAGCGGTTGTGCCAGAATTCTGCGTCCACGAGATCTCCCCCGTCAGTTCCCTGCGCCAGTAATTTTCCCGGCGACCCGCAGGATGGCGGCGATGCTGTTCTCCACGTCCTCGTCGGTGGTCGCCCAGGACGAGACGCTGATGCGCATGGCCACGCGCCCCTTCCACACCGTGGGTCCGCACCAGCAGGTGCCGTCTTCCTGCAACGCCGCGATGACACGATTGGTCGACTCTCCGTCGCCGAATGACACCAGCACCTGATTCAGCACCACCTCGTTACGCACCTCGTGGCCGGCGGCGCGCAGCGCATCCCCGATGCGAGCCGCCATGGCGCAGTTGCTCTCGACGAGACCGGCAAGCCCCCGGCGTCCGAGGCTGCGAAGCGCCGCCCAGACTTCGACACCGCGCGCCCGGCGGCTGGACTCCGGCGTGTAATGAAAAGGCTCGCGGGTGGCGCCGGTGGGCTGATAGGCCGCCGCGTAGGACATGGCGGCCCGCAAGCTGTCCGCGTCGCGAACCAGGGCGATACCGCTGTCATAGGAAACATTCAGCCACTTGTGAGCGTCGGCAGCCCAGGAATCCGCCTCGGCGACACCGTCCAGCAATCCGGCAAAGGCCGGCGCGGCTGCCGCCCACAGGCCGAAGGCGCCGTCCACGTGCACCCAGGCACCGTCACCATGGGCGCGGGCGCAGATTTGCGCCAGCGGGTCAAAGGCACCGCTGTTCACGTTGCCCGCCTGGGCGCAGACGATGGCGGGGCCCGTGAGCGCCGGGATGGCATCGGCGCGTAAGCGGCCCTGGCCGTCGGCGGGCACCGTCACGACGCGCTCGCGGCCCAGGCCCAGCAGGCCGATGATCTTGAACAGCGTGGCATGGCCCTCTTCGCCGATCACCACCGTGATCGGCGGCGCTCCGAAGAGGCCATCGGCTTCCACGTCCCAGCCCGCCCGGGCCAGCACCGCGTGGCGCGCCGCGGCCAGCGCCGTGAAGTTGGCCATGGTGGCGCCGGTCACAAATGCGCCGGCGCACTCGTCGGGCAATGCGAGCACGTCCCGCACCCAGCCGAGGGCCACGGACTCGATGACGGCGCCGACCGGGGAGCTTAGGGTGCTGAAGGCATTCTGATCCCAGGCGCTCGCAAGCCAGCCGCTGGCCAGAGCCGCCGGCAACACGCCCCCGGTGACGAAGCCGAAGTAGCGCCCGCCCGCCGACGCGACGGTGGCGGGCGAGCCTGCGTCATCGAGCAATGCCAGCACTTGCGACGGCGCCATGCCGTCATCGGGCAACGCACCACCCAGTTGCTCGAGCCCCGCCAGCGCGGCGGCCGGCGGCGCTACCGGGCGTTGCGCCAGATCCTCCAGATAGCGGCAGGCGCGGCGCGCCGCGTCGTTCAAGAGCGCGCTGTCGGCGAAGCGTGTCACTGCGGGGGGCGCTGCGCGCGGTCAGTCGCGGAAATTGACGTACTGCAACGGCATGTCGAACTTGGCTTCGCCCAGATTCGCGATGACTTTCTGCAGATCGTCGCGCTTCTTGCCGGTGACCCGCACCTTGTCGCCCTGAATCGCGCTCTGCACCTTGAGCTTCGACTCCTTGATCATTTTCACGATCCGCCGGCTGAGATCCGTCTCCAACCCCTGGCGAATGGTCACCACCTGGCGCGCCTCTTTGCCGACCAGCTCGGGCTTGGCGATGTCCAGACAAGCGATATCGACGCCGCGCTTGTTGAGCTTGCCCTGCAACATATCGAGCATCTGCTTCAACTGAAAATCCGACTCGGACTTCAACGTGATCGCCGCATCCTCGCGGGAAAAGCTGGAGTCGGTGCCCTTGAAGTCGAAGCGCGTGCGCACTTCGCGATTGGCCTGGTCCACGGCATTCGTGACCTCGTGCATGTCCACTTCGGATACGACATCGAAAGACGGCATTGCTCGTGCTCCTGAATATCCCGTTGCGCCCAACCCCGCCGGGGGCGCGTGCTACCGATGGTAGAGTGCTCGATTCGCCGGTTCAACCGCGCCGGCGTCGGTGCATGGTAGACTCCGGCAAAATCACGATTCTCCCTTCGGTTGGATAGTATGAAGTCGACCCATCGGCTGAGCGTGGCGCCCATGATGGAGCGCACCGACCGGTTCTGCCGCTACTTCCTGCGCCTCATCACGCGCCACACGCTGCTGTATACCGAGATGATCACCAGCGCCGCCGTGCTGCACGGCGATCGCGAACGGCTGCTGGCCTTCGACCCGGCGGAGCATCCGATCGCGCTGCAGGTGGGTGGCAGCGAGCCTGGCGACATGGCAACCTGCGCGCGAATCGCCGAAGATCATGGCTTCGACGAAGTGAACATGAACGTCGGTTGCCCGAGCAAGCGCGTGCGCGCCGGAAGTTTCGGCGCCTGCCTGATGGCCGAGCCGCAGCGGGTCGCGGAGTGCGTGGCCGCCATGCAATCCGTCGTCAGCATCCCCGTTACGGTCAAAACGCGCATCGGAATCGACGATCAGGACTCCTACGAGGCCCTCGCTGCTTTCGTCAGCCAGGTAGCGGAGCACGGCTGTGACAGTTTCATCGTGCACGCGCGCAAAGCCTGGCTCACGGGGCTGAGTCCAAAGCAGAACCGCGACGTGCCGCCATTGCGCTACGACATCGTGGGGCAGTTGAAGCAGGATTTTCCGAATTTGACCATCGTCTTGAACGGCGGCGTCACCAGTCTGGCACAGGCACGGCAGCACCTGTCCCGGGTCGACGGCGTCATGATCGGGCGCGAGGCCTATCACAACCCCTACATGCTGGCGGACGCCGACGGTTGCATCTTCGGCGACCATCGCGCCGCGCCATCGCGCCGCGACATCGTCGAAGCCTATCTCCCCTACGTGGCACGGGAGCTGGAGCGCGGCGCGGGCCTGACACGGCTCACGCGGCATCTGACGGGACTCTACCTGGGGCAAGCGGGGGCGCGCGCCTGGCGGCGCGCCGTTTCCGGGCTCGCCACCAACGAGCGCGCAAGCGCGCACAGTCTCCTCGACGCTGTTCCCGAATCCCCGGCCAATGGGCCTCGAGCCGCCGGCGACGCCGCGGCGGCGTGAGCCGATCAGCGAGGAGTACCGCCATGGCAATCGAGCTCACCCGGCTTTCTGCCACCCGGCTGGTCGCCGCCTACCGTCGAAAAGAGATCTCGCCGGTGGAGGTGACCCAGGCGGTTCTCGATGGCATCGAAGCATTCGACTCCCAGGTCAACGCTTTCTGCGTGGTCGACAGCGCCCGCGCCATGGATGCGGCGCGGGCATCCGAGGCACGCTGGCAGCGTGGCGCGCCCATGGGCCTCACCGACGGCGTGCCCACCACCATCAAGGACATCGTGCTGAGCGCCGGCTGGCCGACATTGCGCGGCAGCCTGGCCGTCCCACGGGACCAGGACTGGAGCGACGACGCGCCGGCCACGGCGCGCCTGCGCGAGCACGGCGCCGTGCTGATCGGCAAGACGACGACCCCGGAGTTCGGCTGGAAGGGTGTCACCGACAGTGCACTCACGGGTATCACCCGCAATCCCTGGAACACCGATCTGACCCCCGGGGGCAGCAGCGGCGGCGCGGCGGCCGCTTGCGCGCTGGGCCTCGGCGCGCTGCACATTGGCACCGACGGCGGTGGATCCATTCGCATACCGGCAGGGTTCACCGGCGTATTCGGATTTAAAACGACCTTTGGCCAGGTTCCGGCCTGGCCCGCGAGCCCCTTCGGCACCATCGCCCACGTGGGGCCCATTACCCGCACGGTCACCGATACGGCGCTGATGCTCAACGTGCTGGCGGAGCCCGACGCCCGCGACTGGCACGCCCTGCCGGCCACCGGCCGGGATTACCGCATCGGGCTGGAAGACGGCGTGCGGGGGCTGCGCATCGCCTTCAGCCCGGATCTCGGCTATGTGGAGGTGGACCCGGAAGTGGCGCAGGCGGTGGCGAAGGCCGCCCGCGTGCTGGCCGAGCTCGGCGCCCACGTGGAAGAGACGCCTGCGCCCTTCGAAAGCCCCGCGGATTGCTTCCGCGTGCACTGGTACGTGGGCGCGGCAACGTTGCTGGCACGATTCGATGAGCAACAGCGCGCAAACATGGATCCAGGCCTGGTGGAAATCGCCGCCGAAGGCGCCGCCTTCACCACCGCCGACTACATGCAGGCGGTGACGGATCGCGCAGCCCTGGGCGAGCGCATGGGACGCTTTCACCAGGACTGGGATCTGCTGCTGACGCCCTCTTTACCCATTCCGGCCTTCACCGCCGGAACGGAGTTTCCAGAAACCGGGCCCTACGCCCGCTGGCGCGACTGGACCCCCTTCACCTACCCCTTCAATCTCACTCAGCAGCCGGCGGCTTCGGTACCCTGCGGATTTACCGCCTCCGGCGCACCCATCGGTGTGCAGATCGTCGCCGGCAAATACGCCGACGCCCTGGTGCTGCGCGCGGCGCGTGCCTTGGAATCGGTCAGTCCGTTCGTCATGCCTGAGCATCCGCGTTCACCCGAATAACCGCCTGCTTGCGGCGCCGGGGTATATCCCGCAAGATTGTCGACGACACCTGGATTCGAAACCGCGGGCGGGGACCCATCTATCAAACGGCGAGCATACGCCGCGTCCCTCAATTCGCAAAAAAAAGGAGATAGCATGCGCACACGGACCATACATCTCATCAACCCGAAGACGAACTCCTTCACGACCCGCCCCAGCTACATGAACCGGGCGCTCTACTCCCCATTGGCCGGTCTTCTCGCGGTCGCTGCCTGCATCCCGCAGGACCAATACGAGGTCATTCTGACCGACGAGAACATCGAGGAGATCGATTTCGACGCCAAGGTCGACATGGTCGGTATCTCGGCCATGACCAGCTATGTCAATCGCGGCTACGAGATCGCCGACGAGTTTCGCCAGCGCGGCGTTCCCGTGCTCATGGGGGGCGTGCACCCGAGCTTCATGCGCGAAGAGGCCTTGACCCATGCCGATGCCGTGGTAGTCGGTGAAGTAGAGCTGGTGATGCAGAACGTTCTCGACGATCTGAAAGACGGCAACATGAAGGGGGTATACCGGTCGAAAGAGTTGCATTCGATGATCGACCTGAACTTGCCGCGCTATGACCTCATAAAGCCTCATCGGTATATCAACCGGACCTTCGTTCAGACCTCCAGAGGATGCCATCACGCATGCACCTTCTGCGCCGAGCCGTTGATGAATGGCCTGCGGTTCCGCTATCGCCCCATCGACGAAGTGATGCGCGAGGTGGACGCGTGCGGAGCACGCTACATCGCGCTCAACGACGCGGATTTCTTCGGCACACCGAAGCGGCCGAAGGAAGTGATGAAAGCACTCAAGGGACGCGGGATCCGCTGGCAGGCCGGTGTCACGAGCCGTCTCTCCATGGATGACGAGATGCTGGAGCTGGCCGCCGAAAGCGGTTGCTATATGTTGAGTATCGGTTTCGAGTCCATCTCGTCGACCACGTTGAGAAGCGTCCACAAGATGGTCAACCACCCGGATAAATTCCGCGAGCTGGTGGACAAGATCCACAGCTATGGCATCCTGGTCTTCGGGCTGTTCATGTTCGGTTTCGACACCGACGACGAAAACGTGTTCGACGAGACCGTCGCGTTCAATATCGATGCCGACTACGACATGTGCGCGTACTCGGTTCTAACGCCCTATCCCGGCACGTTGACCTGGTACGAGATGCAGAAGGACAAGCGCATGGTGTCCTACGACTGGGATAACTACGACCAGGGACACATCGTCTACAAGCCCAAACAGCTCACGCCCGAGCAACTTCGGGAAGGCCACATGCGGGCGTACGGCAAGTTCTATTCGATGCCATCCATCGCGCAACGCTTCCCGCTGTTCGGGACCCGCAGCCGCACGCAGTACAGTATTTACAATTTATTCTTCCGCCGCGGCGAGGTGACGGGCCGCTACATCGATGATGCCGTGGCCAAGCCTACCGAGATTCCGAAGTTTCTGCCCGAGCCACCGCTGATGCCGAAACACCAGCAGTGGGTGGATCTCATCCTGGAGAACAATCACTACTGAGTTGACACCAGACTCTATCCCAGCCGCTTCGAGGTGACTGTTGCGCCCAACTTTGTTCGTCGGGTGGGTAATGGCCTCGATACTCACCCTTTCGGTATGGCCCGAAGCCGCCAGCGGGGATGCCCGGCGGGTACGCTCTGCTACGGCCGGTACCTGGGTCGTCGATCCCGACCAACCGGGCCCGAACCTGCCGCCGACCGGGCGATCGCTGTTCGATCTGTTGTTCGTCAAGCAGACGGGCGACGGACCCGTCTACGATCTGCCGTTTCCCTTCACGCGTCTGTTGGAGCGCATCGAAGCACCATTGCGAGGCGAAGGCAGCCGCCAGCCGATTCTC
>CAXMNG010000057.1:0-2247 GCA_964194585.1 Salibacteraceae bacterium
CCCGGCCAGGTCGTCGAGTTGTCGAACATTCCCGAACGCACGCTGAAGCGCCGCTTCAAGGCGGCCACCGGCAGCACGCTAATCGAATACCTGCAGAACCTGAGGATCGAGGAGGCCAAGCGCCTGCTGGAAAGCGGCCAACTCCCGGTGGACGACATCAGCGCGGAAGTCGGTTACGGCGACGCATCCTTTTTCCGCAGACTCTTCAAGAGACGGACGGGGCTCACGCCCGGCCAATACCGGCGCATGTTCAAACCGATGGCGGCTGCGTGATGGCCGAAAGCCGGCTGTGGATCGACCTCGGCGCCGTCGAGGATCTGCGGAAGGCCACCTGATCAATTATGGGGCCAGCACCTGCTTCAGCATCTGCATGGCGCGCCCGAACGCGTCCCAGTCGGCCTTGCGAAGCGCCGCTTCGGCCTCAGCGAGCGCCGCGCGCGCGGCCGCGAGCTGCTCGCTGCGTTCCGGGCCGGGCGCGACCTCGGTCGCCGGTATCCGTGAGCCGACCACCGCCGCGAGGGCCTCTTCCAGTGTCGGCTCCATCGCCAGGCGTTGTCCGTCGCTCACGATGATGCGCTTGAGCTGCGGGATTTCCGAGTCCTCAGCGATGAGGTACACCGGCTCCACGTAGAGGAAGGAATGATCAACAGGAACGACGAGCAAATTGCCCCGAATGACGCGGGATCCCCGCTGGTCCCACAGGGAAAGCTGCTGGGAAATCAGGGTGTCCTGGTCGATGGTCGCCTCGACCTGGATCGGACCCAGAATGAGGCGGTTCTTTGGAAGCTTGTAGACCAGCAACTGGCCGTAGTCGGGAAAGTCACTGCGCGCTGCTATCCACGCGATCATGTTGTCGCGGTTCTGCGGAGTGACGGGTGTCATCAGCAGGTACTGGAGTCGCTGCTCCTCGGGTAGTCGCATGAGCACGTAGTAGGGCTCCATGGCGATCACGTCCCCACCGTACTTCTCTTTCGGAATCGCCCAGACATCTTCACCGTTGTAGAACACCTGCGGAACGGTCATGTGGTAGATGTTGAACTTGTCCACCTGGGCCTTGAACAGAGTCTGCGGGTAGCGCAGGTGACGCCGAAGATCCGTCGGCATGTCCTCGAGCGGGTGAAACAGGGCGGGGAAAGCCCGCTGATAAACCCCTATGACCGGGTCGTTGGGATCGATCACGTAGAAGCGAACGGTGCCGTCGTAGGCATCGACGACAACCTTCACCGAATTCCGAATGTAGTTGAAGTCCGTGCGGTCGGGTTCGGAATAAGGAAACCAGGATGACAGCGTATAGACGTCGACAATCCAGTATATACGCCCGTCACTCAACACCGGATAGGGATCCGAATCGAGTTCGAGGAAAGGCGCGATGCGTCCCACGCGCTCTTCGACACGGCGGTAAAGCTGAATGCGACTCTCCGGTGTCAGGTAGGAGCTGATCAAGAGATTGACGTCACCCTGGTCCCACGCGAATAACAGCTTTTTCCAAAATGCATCGAGGGGCACGCCGCCATGCCCGCGATAGGTCGAATAAACATTCTTGTCCCCTCTCGGGTAGTCGAACTCGGGCACGTCGGTCGTCACGAGCCGATAGCCGCGCATATTCTCGCCGTAGTAGATGGCGGGCTCGCTGACGATGAGCCCGCCGACGGTTTTCGGCGGTACGTCTTTGACGATAAGGACGGGGCCGCCCTGGTCGCCTTTCTCGGCGGTAAGGGACATGGCGAGACCGTAGCCGTGGGTGTACTGCAGGTAACGATTGAGCCAGGTATCGGCCCTCTTCGGCAGATCGTTGGCGAGCTCTCGCGCCGCCAGCATGACCTGTCGATACCTTCCGTCGACCTCGTAACGGTCCACATCCACGTCGCCGAACTCGTAGTAGGCCCGAATGCGTTGCAGTTGCCGGAATGTTTCGCTGAGCGGCCGCCAGTCCCACAATCGGATGTTTTCAATGGTCGCGCGATTGCCTGAGACCGAGGCGAGGCTCAACCCCCCGAAGCCCTCGTACACACGCTCTTCGATACCTCCGAGGCCGAATGCTTCGCGATTGAGCGTGATGTTGTTCTCGAGAAACGGCGCCTCGAGCTCGAGCTCGTTCGGCTCGACGACGAAGCTCTGAACCACCCACGGGGCGATGACGACACCCGCAAACCAAAGCCCCAGACACGCCATCGCCCCGATTGCCAGCCAGCGCAGCCGGCGCCTGACAGCGGGTAACAGAAGCGCAAAGCCCAGGGCCGCGGCCGC
>CAXMNG010000058.1:0-4780 GCA_964194585.1 Salibacteraceae bacterium
ATTCGAGCGGTAACCGGCAAGTCGGCTGAGGCCAGTGCGTTTTTTGGCGGTACCGATGCCCCCCATTTTGGATTCCCAACAGTGATCTACGGTGCCGGTTCACTGCAGCAGGCGCATTCGATCGACGAATATGTTGAAACAGACGATATGATGGCCGTGACAAAAGTGTATCTTCGGACGGGGCTAAATCTAATAGCCTGAATTTAGCTCTAAACGACCGGTTAGTCGGGAGCGGTAGATCGTTCCGAAACTGGGAAGGTCCGCAAGGAGTATATAGCAGCCCCCCACAATCTCACAGCGAACGACTGCTAAGGAAAAAGCAGACGATCACGCGTTTTGAAAAAGGGCCCGCTTCTTGCCCATTGCAGTCATTCGAGCAGACTCATCGGAGGGCAGTTCTCGGCCAACTCCGGACCTTCAACCAACGTGAAAACGTGGCAATTTGGCAGTCTGGTCGAGCCACCATTGCCGACATTCGCTCGCCATTCACAAGCTCCCGCGATAGTATCTCTCGGACACCTCGAATCTAAGAAGGGCACCTCTGCATGGCAGACCGTCTTCCCCGAAAACTCGCTGCGATTCTATACGCAGATGTCGCCGGTTACTCTCGGCTGACGGGAGAGGATGAGGATGCGACTCATCGAACTCTCAGTGACTTTCTCGATCTGATCTCGGCAACCATCGAATCCCATCATGGTCAGGTAAAACACTATGCGGGTGATGCAGTGCTGGCCAAATTCGATGCAGTTGTGGACGCAATGTCTGCTGCTGTTGCCATTCAGGATGAACTCAAAGCTCGCAATGAAGATGTGCCTGCCCAGCGTAAAGTTCTGTTTCGGATTGGGGTCAATTCGGGTGATGTCATCGAGGACCGGGGAGACATTTATGGTGACGGCGTGAACGTCGCCGCGCGCCTGGAGACGCTGGCGGGGCCGGGCGGTATCTGTGTCTCGGAGGCGGCGCGTACGGCGGTTGGACACAAACTCGACTTGGAGTACGAGTTCCTCGGCGAGCGCAAAGTCAAGAACATCGCCCAGCCCGTACGCGCTTACCGGGTGGTGCTGCCGGAAGCACTGGCGAGCGAGCCGGAAGCGCGCATGCCCTGCCCCTATCCCGGCATGGTGCCGTTCCAGCCGGAGGACGCTGCGCGCTTCCATGGGCGCGCGGGTGAGATCGTGCAGATGGTCGGACTACTGCGCCACCAGCGCTTCATGATGGTGATTGGGCCCTCGGGGTCGGGCAAGTCCTCGCTGGTGCAGGCGGGGTTGCTGCCGGAGCTCGCGCGAAGCCGCTACTTTGAGGAAGGCTTCTGGCTTGTCCGCCGGATGCGCCCGGGGCCCGCGCCGAGCGATGCGCTCGCGCGCGTCTTCGACAGCGAGGCGACGGCGGACGGGCCCGATCTCGAGAGTGTGGACCGGCTGCTCGCCGCGCACCCGCCCGCGCGGCGGGTACTGCTGCTCGTCGACCAGTTCGAAGAGACGTTCGCCCAGGCCAAGCATGAGGAGGCAGGGCATTTCATCAGCGCACTGCAAGGCCTGCGCACGCGGGAGAACCTCGTGCTGGTACTCACCTTGCGCGCGGACTTCTACCCTGACCTCATGACCTCCTATCTCTGGCCGGTCGACGCGAGCCAGCGGGTGGAGGTGGCACCGCTTCGCGGCGATGCGCTACGCGAGTCTATCGTGCGGCCGGCAGCGGACGCCGGCGTGCAGATCGAGCCGAGTCTGGTCGAGCGCTTGCTCGCCGACGCGGCGAACGAGCCCGGGGTACTGCCGCTGTTGCAGGAAACGATGCGCCTGCTTTGGGACGATATGGAGGGCCGGATGCTGCCCCTCGCGGCTTACGAGCGGCTCAACCGAGACCCGGCTGCGGGCACCGGACGCGCGGGTGCCACCGGGCTCGCTGCCGCGATCGCGATGAAGGCCGACGCAACGCTCGCTGAGCTCACGCCCGACCAGCAGGCGATCGCGCGACGCACATTCCTGCGCCTGGTGCAGTTCGGTGAGGGTCGAGCAGACACCCGCCGCCAGCAGCCTCTCTTGGCGCTGCGCGCCGCCGATGACGATCCGGCGCTGTTCGAGGGCACGCTCGAGCACCTCACTGATCACCGGCTCCTGACCTTCGCGGGCGCGGGCGAGCGCGAAGGTGCGGTGGTCGACATCGCGCACGAGTCGCTGATCACCGGCTGGGCGCAGCTTCGCGAGTGGACGGAGGAGCGCCGCGAGACTGAGCAGGTGCGAAGGCGGCTCGAGGACAAGGCGGCGGAGTGGGAGCGCCTAGGCCGAGACACTGGCGGCCTGCTCGATGAAGCCGAGTTGCCCGAGGCCGAGCGTTGGCTTGCGAGCGCCGACGCCAAAGACCTGGGCTACAGCGAGGCGCTGCCAGCGCTGGTCCGCAACAGCCAGAGGGCGCTCCAGCAGGCCGAGCGCGAACGCGAGGACGCGCGTCAGCGTGAGCTCGCCCAGGCCCAGGCGCTCGCCGAAGAACAGCGCCAGCATGCGGAAGGGCAGGCGCGGGCGGCCGCCCGCCTACGCCGCCTGTCCACCGTGCTCGCCGGCGTTTTCGTCGTCGCCGTGGTGGCCGCTGCCCTCGCCTGGTGGCAGGGGGAGAAGGCGCAGACCCTTGCAGAAAAGGAAGCCGTGGCGCGTCAAGTGGCCGAAGCGCGCCGGGGTGAATCGGAGCGGGCCCGGGCCGAAGCGGAACGTCTGCGTGCGGCTTCGGTGGCTCAGCTGTTGCTAACCCTGGTGCCAGAGCAACAGGCTATCTACCAGCACGAGCGCAGCGCCCTCATGGCACGGCAGGCATACCTCCTGGGTGGCAATGCGCCGGGTCGTCTCAGGGACCACGCGGACCGAGTCCTGCGCGCCGTCCTCGCCTCGCCTGACTTCGCCCCGAACCTGGCTCCGGAGGTGAGCGCCGTCGCCTTCAGCCCGGATGGACGGATGCTCGCCGCGTCGAGCCTTGCCGGAAAGAAAGAGAGTCAGCTCCTGCTCTGGGATCTCGACCGCCGTGGCACGCCCCCGACGGCTCTGCCGGGGCCTGCAGACGAATTCATCTACGCCCTGTCGTTTCGTCCAGACGGCAAGGCACTTGCCGCTGCCGACGAGTCCGGCGTCGTGTTGCTGTGGGATCTCCAGCGCCCGGGCGACCCACCCGTCGTCCTGGCGGAGCACGAGGCCGGAGCTTGGTCGCTGGCGTTCAGCCCGGACGGCCGGCGTCTCGCCGTCGGCGCCAAGCGAGACGATACCGTCTTGCTGCTGGATCTCTCCGACCCGGACGCCGGCCTGGTGTTCGGCGCCGCCGAGACCCCGGTGCCCGACCCCGTGTCGGAAGGGGGGTTTTCCCCAGGGGGAGTACCGGTGGCGTTCAGCCCGGACGGAAGGACGCTCGCCTCGGGCAGCCGACGGGGGAGCGTGAGGCTGTGGGATCCCGGCGCCCCGACGAAACCCGTTCGGGAGTATCGTGGGCACGAGGGACCGGTCTGGTCGCTGGCGTTCGATCCGCACGGCAACCGTCTGGCGTCGGGTGGCAGAGATGCCATCGTCAAAGTGTGGGACATGCGCGATGCCGACATACCGCCGCGGGTCCTAGGCGGCCACGAAAAGGAGGTCGTGTCGCTGGCGTTCGGCCCGGATGGCGAGACTCTAGCATCGGGTAGCACCGATAACACGGTCCAGCTGTGGGACCTGTCCAGCCCGGGCGCTCGCGCCGTCGTCCTGCGCAGCGACTTAACAGACGTCTACGATGTCGCGTTCAGCCCGGATGGATTTCGCCTGGCGTCGGCTGCCCCCTCAGGCGGGCTCCGCTTATGGGATCTGAGGCCGAGCGGTCAGCCGAGCGCGCTGCCCGGACACGATGGAGCCACTACCGCGGTGACGTTCAGCCCTGACGGCGAGTTCCTCGGCGTCACCGTGGACCAGAGCGTTCGGTTGTGGAAATTGAGCGATCTCAGGGCGTCGCCCATTGTCTTGCAAGGACATACCGGTAATGTCTGGAGCGTGACATTCAGCCCGGACGGCAAGATGCTGTCCTCGACGAGCAAAGACGGCACCGTGAAGCTGTGGCGTCTCGGCAGCCCCATCGAAGAGATCGCGGAGTTTCCGGCTACCGATCCGTGGGCCGCCCCGTTCAGCCCGGATGGGAAGACCCTGGCCACGGCGAGCTGGAATGAGGATATCGAGATGTTCGTGCGCCTCTGGGACCTCGGCGAGCTCGGCGCCGAGCCCACAATCCTGCGTACGGAAATGACGCGCTGGATCAACGAGATCGCCTTCAGCCCCGATGGCAGGAGACTGGTCGCTACCGGCCGGGAGGGGATCATCCATCTTGAGGATCTAGAGCATCCGGGCGCGGGTGCCGAGGTGCTGCGAGGCCACGAAGGCATGATCTGGTCGGTGGTGTTCAGCCCCGACGGCACGCGCCTGGCGTCAGGTGGCGGTGACAGGACGGTGCGACTCTGGGATCTGGCGGTTCCAGGCGCGCCCTCTTCGGTGCTCGGGCGGCACGACGACGCCGTCTTGCGGGTACGCTTCAGTCCCGACGGGAAGTACCTTGCCTCGAGCAGCAAGGACACGAGCATTCGCTTGTGGGACCTGTCCAGCCCGGGCACGCCGCCCGCTCTCCTGCACGGCCACGAAAGCGCCGTGTGGGCGCTCGCCTTCAGCCCCGACAGCAAGATCCTCGCCTCCGGTGCGGAGGCCAAGGGGGTGTTGCTCTGGGATCTGACCCATCCAGTGAACACGGCTCAACTTGAGCAACTCGCTGACCTCGTCTGTGAGAA
>CAXMNG010000059.1:0-5249 GCA_964194585.1 Salibacteraceae bacterium
GCGGGCGGGTGACGGCCTTGATTTGGTTTTCCCCAGGCCCGACACTGGTTCCCGGGAGTCGGCCAGACAGTCGCTGTGCCGCGGCTACGCCGCTGGGCATGGAGGAAAGTCCGGGCTCCACAGGGCAGGGTGCCAGGTAACGCCTGGGGGGCGCGAGCCTACGGAAAGTGCCACAGAAAATATACCGCCACGCCGGCAACGGTGTGGTAAGGGTGAAATGGTGCGGTAAGAGCGCACCGCGCCGGTGGTAACACCGGTGGCAGGGTAAACCCCACTCGGAGCAAGACCAAATAGGGGAGCGTAGTGCGGCCCGCACGGCTCCCGGGTAGGTCGCATGAGGTGTGCGGCGACGTACATCCCAGATGAATGGCTGTCCACGACAGAACCCGGCTTACAGGCCGGCTCCCACTTGCCCGCGGGGCAAGTCCGTAGGTTGGGCTGAGCATAGCGAAGCCCAACATCGGCGGTCGGTCTGTTGGGCTTCGCTACGCTCAGCCCAACCTACGACTCTTCGTCTTGTTCCCTCCAGTCCCTGACGGGATTCC
This sequence comes from Salibacteraceae bacterium, assembly GCA_964194585.1. GTDB lineage: Bacteria > Pseudomonadota > Gammaproteobacteria > HK1 > HK1 > JAABYT01. The sequence continues at coordinate 546 of CAXMNG010000059.1, forward strand.
GGTTGTTTTTAACCTCAGAGGCCCGATTTCGGGCGAAATCGGGCCGTGGGGCCCTTTTTCCTGACAAGTTGCTTTAAGTGCGGGTGACAAGCGGATGATGGGTAACGGGTTCTCTCTCCTGGGGCCGGGTGTGGTGCCCTCCGTCTGACACGGTTCGTCCCTAAGTTACTGTCTCATAAGCAAGATTTCGCCAGATTTCCGGGCGATTTTCTTGACAGTGGCGGATCTCAGTAACCATAATTCGTCCGTGTGGGGGATCGTGGGTAAAAGTGGATCATTAGGGAACTCCGGGGATAGGACGTGTTTCGAGGCGAGTGTTCACTCAGCCTAGACGCCAAGGGCAGACTGGCGATCCCCAGCCGCTACCGGGAGCGGCTGGCGGAGCTGTGTGGCGGCAAGCTGATCGTCACCATCAGTCTGCTGGAGCGCTGTTTGGTCGTCTACCCCTTTCCGCGTTGGCAACGCATCGAAGAGGAGCTCAAGGATCTGCCGACCCTGGACCGGAAGGCCCAGTCGGTCATTCACCTGCTCATCGGCCATGCTGCAGATTGCGACATGGACTCCAACGGCCGCGTGCTCCTTTCCCAGAGCCTGAGAAACTTCGCCGGCCTCGACAAGTGCATCATGATGGTCGGTCAGGTGGACAAGTTCGAGCTCTGGGACGAGGCGGGCTGGAACCGGCGCCGCGACGAGCTGCTGGATGACGTGCCCCAGCTTCACGAGGAGCCCTCCGATGTGCTGCGTACGCTGGTTCTCTAGGGGACATGAGCGACGCCCATGGCCCCGCCCACACACCGGTTCTACTCGCGGAGATCATTGATGGGCTCGCGCTGCAGGCAGACGGCATCTACATGGATTGCACCTTTGGCCGCGGCGGCCACACCCGGGCGCTGCTGCGTGAGCTCGGGTCGGCGGCACGGGTGGTCGTCATCGACCGGGACCCACAGGCGGTCGAGGTCGGTCGCGCGCTTGCGGCGGAGGACGCCAGAGTGAGCGTCGAGCACGCCAACTTCGATTCCGTCGGGGCGGTGGCGGCCGCGCACCAGCTGGCGGGCAGAGTCAGCGGCATGCTTTTCGACCTCGGTGTCTCCTCACCGCAGCTCGATGACGGCTCGCGGGGGTTCAGCTTTCGGGACGATGGTCCCCTGGACATGCGCATGGACCGGAGTGTCGATGTGAGCGCTGCCGAGTGGCTGGCGGGCGCCAGCCAGGAGGAGATCACCAGGGTGCTCCGTGATTACGGGGAGGAACGCCACGCCAGGCGCATCGCCCGCGCCATCATCGAACGGCGCGCCGACGCGCCCATCGAGACCACCCGGCGGCTGGCGGACATCGTCGCCGCGGCCAGGCCACGCGCCGGCGCCCGCCGGGGCGCGCGCGGCAAGCATCCGGCAACCCGCGTTTTCCAGGCCATACGTATTCACATCAACGGCGAGCTGCAAGCCCTGGACGCGGCGCTTGCGCAAGCGCCCGACATACTTGCCGCCGAGGGTCGGCTCGCGGTCATCAGCTTTCACTCCCTGGAGGATCGCCGTGTGAAGCGCTTCATGCGCGCACGCTCCACGGGGCCGACGGCACCGAAGGGCATGCCCGTGGTGCCGCCCGGAGCGCCGCCGGTATTGCGGATCGTGGGGCGCGCCATTCGCGCCAGCAGCGAAGAGGTACGCGCCAATCCACGCGCGCGCAGTGCGGTGCTGCGGATCGCGGCGCGGCGCCCATGAGTCCGCGGCTGATATTGGCCGTGGCATTGGCTGTGGCGCTGTTCGTTTCCGCCGTGGCGCTGGTGTATGTGCAGCACCATCGGCGTATGCAATTCGTGGAGCTGCGCAAGCTCGAGCGAGAGCGTGACGCCATGCAGGTGGAGTGGGGACAACTGAAGCTGGAGCAGAGCACCTGGACGACCCACGAGCGCATCGAGCGCCTGGCCCTCGACAAGCTCGATCTGCACATGCCAGCGGCCGCCGAAGTGGTGCTGGTGAGCCCATGAGGGGATGCGCATGAAGGGCGGCGGCGAGGCGGGTTTTCCGGGCCGGCGCCGGCTCGTGACGGTCCTGTTGCTGGTCGTCACCGGCGGGCTCTTGTGGCGCGTGGTGGATCTGCAGCACACCGACAAGGACTTTCTGATCGGCCAGGGCGATGCTCGCCATCTGCGCGTGGAAGCGATTTCCGCCCACCGTGGCAAGATTCTCGATCGTAACGGTGAGCCACTGGCTATCAGCACACCGGTAGACTCGGTGTGGGCAAATCCCCGTGAGCTGGCCGCCGAATCCCGTCGCTGGCCCAAGCTGGCGGGCCTGCTGGGTCTCGACCTCGGGCAGCTGGAGCGCTTGCTGGCACGTCGGGACGGGCGGGAGTTCGTGTATCTGAAACGTCACGTGGCACCGCAACTGGCGAGTAAGGTCGAGCAGGCGGGCGTGCCCGGCGTATACCTCCAGCGCGAGTACCGGCGCTACTATCCCCTCGGCGAGGTGGCGGCCCACGTGGTGGGCTTCACCGATGTCGACGACATCGGCCAGGAAGGCATGGAACTGACCTTCGACGAGCGCCTGCGTGGTGTCAGCGGCGCCCACCGGGTGCTGCGCGATCGCCTGGGCCGCATCGTCGAGGAAGTGGAAAGCATTCGCTCGCCCAAGGCCGGTGGCGATCTGGTGCTGAGCCTGGACCGGCGCATTCAGTATCTTGCTTACCGGGCGCTGCTGGGCGCGGTAAAGCGCAGCCAGGCGCGCGCCGGATCGGTAGTGGTGCTGGAGGCGCGCACCGGCGAAGTCCTGGCGATGGTCAACCAGCCCGCCTACAACCCGAACGATCGTGCCCAACGCGTGAGCTCGCGCTACCGCAATCGCGCCGTCACCGATGTCTTCGAGCCCGGGTCGACGGTCAAGCCCTTTACCATCGCCGCCGCGTTGGAGAGCGGACGCTTCAAGGTTGCAACCAAGGTCGATACCAGACCCGGAAAATTGAAAATCGGCAAGTACACGGTGCGCGATCCGCGCAACTACGGTGTCATCGATCTGGCCACGGTAATCCAGAAGTCCAGTAACGTGGGCGCCGCGCGCGTGGCGCTGGCGCTCGAGCCGCGCGAGCTGTGGCAGACTTTCACCCGTGTCGGCTTCGGTTCCGGCACCGGCAGTGGCTTTCCCGGCGAGGCTGACGGTGTGCTGAAGCATTACTTCGACTGGGGCGAGATCCACCGCGCGGCCCTTTCCTTCGGCTACGGGTTATCCGTGAGCGCCTTGCAGCTGGCGCAGGCCTACGCGGTGCTCGCCAACGACGGGCGCTTCGTGCGCACATCCTTCGAGCGCGTCGACCAGCCGGTGGAGGGCATTCCCGTAATGGGCAGCGCCACCGCACGGTCCATGCGCAAGATGCTGGAATCCGTGGTCGATCCCGGGGGCACGGCAGAACGCGCACGGGTGGCTGGCTACCGGGTCGGCGGCAAGACCGGTACCGTGCGCAAGTCCATTTCCGGCGGTTATGCCGAGGACCGCTACCAGGCGGTGTTTGCAGGCATGGCGCCAATCACGAGGCCACGACTGATCGTGGTCGTCGTCATCGACGAGCCCGGCGGTAAGGAATATTACGGCGGCCAGGTGGCGGCGCCGGTGTATGCGGAAATCATGGCGCGCACCATGCGCGTTCTGGGTGTACCACCCGATGATCCGTCTGTCATCAAGCGCCAGGTGGACTACGGACCGGAGCCGGTACGGCCCACCCGCTGGGCTTACGCGCCGAATGCGGCATTGTCGCCGGTGGCCCGCGCCGGGGTGGTGCGATGATGGCCGCCCAGCGATTGTCGACGAGCTGGCGACTGGCAGGCCTGCTGGACGGTGTCGTCCATGTGCCCGATGCCCTGGACGTGCCGGTTTCAGGCCTGGTTGCGGACAGTCGTGAGACCCTGCCAGGCCAGATATTCGCGGCGCGCCGTGGCGCCACCACCGACGGAGTGCGCTTTCTGGACGATGCCGTGGCGGCCGGCGCGGTGGCGCTGGTGCGCGAGGGTGAACCCGGCTGCCGACGGCGTGCGGACGGCGCCGTGGAAGTGCGCGTGCCGGACGTGGTGGCATGCACCGGCTTGCTTGCCAGTCGTTTCTTCGATCATCCGTCTCGGGACCTGGAGGTGATCGGCATCACCGGCACCAACGGCAAGACCTCGGTCGCGCACTTCATCGCCCAAGCCATCGATATGGCTCTCGACATGGCCGCCCCCAGCGCCGAAGGGGAGAAGGCCTGCGGCGTGCTCGGCACCCTCGGCTACGGGGTGCGCGCTGCTCTGCAGCCATCCCGGTTGACCACGCCCGAGGCAATCGCGGTGCACGCGCGGCTTGCAGAGCTGCGCGGGTTGGGTGCGCGCAAGGTTGTCATGGAAGTGTCTTCCCACGCCCTCGATCAAGGGCGCGTCGAGTGCGTCGACTTCGACGGCGCCGTGTTCACCAACCTTAGCCGCGACCATCTGGATTACCATGGTGCCATGCAGGCCTACGGCGACGCCAAGCGCAAGCTCTTCGACTGCACGGCCCTGCGCTATGCGGTCATCAACGAGGACGACGCCTACGGCGCGCAGCTGCTCGAACGCCACTGTGCGCGCGTGCAGACGGTGGCCTACGGTGTAGCGACGCACGGTGAAGCGGCGCCTGCACCGCGCAATACGCCCTGGCTTCGCGGCCGCGTCACCAATCCCGGCGATTCCGCCATCACCTTGTCGGT
>CAXMNG010000060.1:0-7463 GCA_964194585.1 Salibacteraceae bacterium
CGCAGGTCGTCCGCAGTCAGCAGAAATACATTGTCGCCGCCGCGCGCGAACTCCAGCCACACGAAGGGCAGCCGCCGGTAGCGTGCCGTAAGCGCCGGACGACTGGCACCCACCTCGACTATGAGCGCGCCGCCCTCGCTCAGATTCTCGCCAGCGTGGGCCAGCAATTCGGCGACCACGTCGAGGCCATCTTCTCCACCGGCCAGTGCATGAGCCGGCTCGTGGCGATATTCCTCCGGCAGGGAGCCCATGTCATGGGCGTCCACGTACGGGGGATTGCTGATGATCAGATCGTAGGGGCCGTCCACCGAGTCCAGGCCATCCGACTCGAACACCTGCACCCGGTCCTGAACGCCGTGCTCTTCCACATTGATGCGCGCTACTTCCAGAGCGTCGGCGGAGATGTCGACGGCGTCTACCCGCGCATTCGGCAGGTGAACGGCACAGGCAATGGCAATACAGCCGCTGCCGGTACCCACGTCGAGTACGCGCGTCACGGCGTCCGGGTCCAGCCACGGTTGAAATCCACTGTCGATGAGTTCCGCGATTGGCGATCGGGGAACGAGCACACGACTGTCGATCCGGAAACCGAGCCCCGCGAACCACGCACGTCCGGTGAGATAGGCCGCCGGCACACGCTGGGCGATGCGCCGCGAGAAAAGGCTCAGAATCCGTTCCTTCTCCTCGGCGGTGAGACGCGCAAGCAGCAACTCTTCGGGGACATCGGGCTCCAGGCTGACGGCGTGGAGTACGAGCGCCATGGCCTCGTCGATGGGATTGTCCGTTCCGTGGCCGTAGCAAAGCTCCGCCTCGGCGAAGCGGCTGGCGCCCCAACGGATGAAATCGCGGATATTGTCGAGATCCCTGGCGGCGGATGCGGCCAGCGCTTCGAAAGCACGCTCGGCTTCGGGCAGTTACCCTCCCCCCATGGTCGCCGTTTTTCTCTGGATCTCGTCCGCCAGCGTCTCGTAGCCGGGTATCTTGCTCAGGTCCACGTGATCGATCTGCCTCGGCTCCAGAAACTGTTGAGCGTAGCGCAAGTACACTTTCTTGCGAATAAACACATCGAAGAGATCCGGGTCGATGTGATTGTTCATTTTCATGTGGCCGAGGATCTGCAGGGCCTCGGAAATCGGCATTGCCGGCTTGTACGGTCGATCATCGGCAGTCAACGCCTCGAAAATATCCGCGATGCCCATGACCCGCGCCTGCACCGACATCTCTTCACGCTTCAGTCCGCGCGGATAACCCGTGCCATCCATCTTCTCGTGATGACCGCAAGCATATTCCGGCACGCGACGCAGATTTTTCGGGTACGGCAGCGATTCGAGCATCTTGATAGTGGCGACGATGTGGTGATTGATAATCTCGCGCTCCTCGGGCGTCAGCGTACCTTTCTTGATGTTCAGATTGTAAATCTCATCGTCGGTGAGGAAATTCACTTCCTCGCCGCTGCCGTTGACCCACCTGTAGCCGCCGACGCGCTCGACGCGCTTTTGATCTTCCTCGGCCATGGATTCACTGCCGACATTGCAGACATTCAGGAATTCACGGTCCCTCTCGAGTTGCTCGAGCTCGGCCGCCAAGGCCTTGTCCAGTTTCTTTTCATTGACCCTTTTGTCCTTTTCCCTGGCTTCGAGCTTCTGTTTGAGGACGCGAATTTCGGCATCGCGTTTCAGAATTTCGAAGCGAGCATTTACCGTGTGGATGCGATCGAAAATCGTCTCGAGCTTGGTGGATTTGTCCACCACGTGCTCCGGGGTCGTCACCTTTCCGCAGTCGTGCAACCAGCCGGCGATCTTGAGCTCGTAGCGGTCGTCCTCGGTCATCCCGAATTCCTTGAGAGGACCGTACTGGGTTTGGGCCGCCGCGTCGGCGAGCATGAGTGTGAGCTCGGGAACTCGCCGGCAATGACCACCGGTATACGGTGACTTGTCATCGATGGCCGCCGCCATCAACTCGATGAAGGACTCGAACAGCGTTCGGTGTTCCTTGATGAGCCGTTCCTTCGTCAACACGGTGGCAGCCTGTGAAGCCAGCGACATCACCAGCTCCTGGTCCGCTACGCTGAAAGACACCAGCCCACCACCTCCCCGACTCACCGCGTTGATGAGCTGCAGCACACCGATGACTTCATCCTCATGGTTGCGCAGCGGCACGGTAAGAAAAGACTTGGATCGGTAACCGGTGGTCTCATCGAAGGCACGGGTGCCGGAAAAATCAAAATCGGGAGCGTTATAAGCGTCGCGGATGTTGACCGTCTCGCCCGTGACCGCGGCCTTGGCGGCCACCATCTTGTGATTCGGGTTGCCGTTCTCATCGTAGAGTGGGACGTTGGGTAGGTCGATGGGGATGCCGCTGGTGCCACCCATGTGGATGCCCAGGGTGTCCGTGTGCATGATCTCGAATTTGAGCTCGTCGTCCTCGGTACGGGAATAGAAGGTTCCGCCGTCGGCGTTGGTGAGCTGTTTCGCGCTCTGGACGATGAGCTCCAACAAGCAGCGTTCGTCCTTCTCCGCCGAGAGGGCAATCCCCACTGCAGAAAGGGCTCTGATGGATTCGAAAGCTGTGGTGTCTGCGTTGGGCATAAGCCGATTGCCGAGTACCATTCTCGTGGCATCTGGCTCCGGTTCTTCTCTAGCGTGGAACCAGTGTAACAGCCGCTATTTCCCCGCCATAGTGACCAGGTTCACAGACTTTCCACAAACACGGGCGATCCAGGTGCCCGTTTCGTGTCACGGTCGGCATTTTCGACCTATTCCCTGGAACCTGATTCGTCAGCTCCCGGAATCGGCACCACTGGCCCCGCCGAAATTGCCAGAATGGCCCCTGGAGGCGGCCTTCTTCTTCGTGGATCCCCGCTTCGCCGTCCTGGCGGCGCCACCAGCCTTTTTGGGCGCCTTGGCGGCCTTCTTACGCCTGGTGGGGGTGCTTTTCCCGGCGTTTTCCCCGCCGGCCAGGGCCAGAAACATCTCGTTCAAGCGTCTGACGAATCCAGCCGGATCCGGCAGCCGTCCGCCCTCGCTGAGGAGCGCCTGGTCAAAGAAAATATTAGCCCAGTCCTCCCGGCGCCGCTCATCGGCCTCGCCGGCGAAGCGGACGACAAGGACGTGGTCGGGGTTGATTTCCATGATCGGCTTGCCCCCTGGCACTTCCTGACCAGCCGCTTTCAACAGGCGTTCCAGGTGCCCTCCCAAGTCGTGGTCGTCGGCGACCAGGCAGGCGGGCGACGTGGTCAGTCGGTTGGTGGCGCGAACGGACTTGACCCGACTCCCGAGCGCAGCCTCGAAGGCCTTGAGGAGTTCATCGTGATCGCGGGGCTCGCCTGCTTTTTTCTCCTCGTCGCTGCCGGTAACAGCCGCATCCAGCTCACCCTTGGTCACCGACTGCAGTCGCTTGTCTTTGTAGTCCTGCAGATGATTCACCATCCATTCGTCGATCTCGTCGCTGAGCAACAATACCTCGATACCTTTTTTGCGGAAGATCTCCAAATGCGGGCTACTCATGGCGGTCGCGTGGCTGTCGGCCGTGATGTAATAGATCAACTTCTGATCTTCTTTCATGCGACCCGCGTAATCGGAAAGCGACACGGTATGCTCGTCCGTGTCGGCGTGGGTGCTCGCGAAACGCAGCAGCTCGGCGATGCTGTCTTTGTTCTTCGGATCGTCGATGAGGCCTTCCTTTAACACTTTGCCGAACTCGTGCCAGAAAGTCGCGAACTTCTCCTTGTCATCCGTGGCGAGCTTGCCAAGCAGATCCAGCACTTTCTTCACCGATCCCGAGCGCATGGCGTCGATCTGGCGATTCTGCTGAAGCATCTCGCGCGACACGTTCAACGGCAGATCGGCGGAGTCGATCACGCCGCGCACGAACCGCAGGTAAGGAGGCATGAGCTGCTCGGCGTCGTCCATGATGAATATGCGACGCACATAGAGATTGACACCCCGGCGCACATTGCGATCCCAGAGATCGAAGGGCGCGTGCCTGGGGATGTACAACAGTGACGTGTACTCGAGATTCCCCTCGACGCGGCTGTGCAGGTGCACCAGAGGGTCGTCGAAATCGTGGGCGATGTGCTTGTAGAACTCGTTGTACTCGTCGTCGCTGATCTCCTGCTTGGCGCGCGTCCAGATGGCGGTCGCCGCATTGACAGTTTCTTCGCCCTTCTCGTCTTCTCCCTGCTTGAACATCTTGACGGGGAAGGAGATGTGGTCTGAGTAACGGTGGACTATCCCACGCAGGCGCGAGCCGTCGAGAAAGCCGTCCTGATCCTCTCCGTCACGCAAGTGCAATACCACCCGGGTGCCGCGCTTCGCCTCGTCCACTGTCTCCACCGTAAAGTCACCCTCGCCACCGGATTCCCAACGCACGCCTTCATCTCTGGCGAGACCCGCCCGGCGCGAGGTGACGGTGATGTGATCGGCGACCATGAAGCTCGCGTAAAAGCCGACACCGAACTGGCCGATGAGCTCGGAGTCCTTGGCCTGGTCGCCCGTCAGAGCCTCGAAAAACTGGCGGGTGCCGGATTTTGCAATGGTTCCGAGGTTCTCGATGATATCTTCGCGGCTCATACCGATGCCGTTATCGCGAACCGTGATGGTGCGCGCTTTCTCGTCGTAGTCCACGTGGATGTCGAGTTCTCCGTCGCCTTCGTACAGGGATTCGTCGGAAAGTGCTTCGAAGCGCAGCTTGTCGCAGGCGTCCGAGGAATTGGAAATGAGCTCGCGCAGGAATACGTCCTTGTGGCTGTACAGGGAGTGGATCATGAGATCCAGTAACTGCCGTGCTTCGGTCTCGAAGCGGCGGGTTTCTTTAGCGGTCTCGACGCTCATGGCCTGATATTGCTCCTGAGGATGAAATGGCGCGGCTGAAATGGGCGATCAGGCAGGATCATGCGGGCGTTTTCTGCCATTTCAAGGCGAGCCGGCGGCCGAGCTCACGGCAGGAATGCGCGGTGCCCGGCCATTGGTTACACTGCCACCGATGACGCGCGCCCCCGATTCCTCCCACACTCCGGTCATCCAGCAATACCTGCGCATCAAGGCAGAGCATACCCACATGCTGCTCTTCTACCGCATGGGGGATTTCTACGAGCTGTTTTTCGACGATGCCCGCAAGGCGTCGCGCCTGCTGGACATCGCGCTGACGTCCCGCGGCCAGGCCGACGGGGCGCCGATCCCCATGGCCGGTGTGCCCGCCCACGCCGTCGAGCCCTATCTGGCGAAGCTGTTGCGCGCAGGCCTGTCCGCCGCTATCTGTGAGCAAATCGGCGACCCGGCCACCAGCCGCGGACCGGTGGAGCGTCAGGTTACGCGCATCGTCACGCCAGGCACCGTTACCGACGATGCCCTTCTCGATGAGCGCCGGGAAACGCTTGTTTGCGCGTTGTTTCAACAGGGTGAAGATTTCGGCATCGCGCGCCTGGAGCTCGCCAGCGGGCGCTTCGTCTGCACGGAGGTCGCGGGACGCTCGGCCCTGGCCGCCGAGCTCGAGCGCATCGCGCCGGCCGAGGTGCTGGTCAGTGAGGATGCGCACGACATCGCCGAGTTGAGCGAGCATACGAGCGTACAGAAACTGCCGCCATGGTACTTCGAGCAAGCCACGGCAGTGGAGCTGCTCACGGCGCAGTTCGGCACCCGGGACCTGGCCGGCTTCGGTTGCGCATCGGCCCACCGCGCGGTGGCCGCGGCCGGCTGCCTGCTCCAGTACGTCAAAGACACTCAGCGCGGGGCGCTCCCCCATGTACAGGGACTGCGCCTCGAGCGGCGCGAGGACGCCATCGTTCTGGATGCCGTTTCGCGGCGCAATCTGGAGCTGACGACGAGCCTTTCCGGTGAACGGGGCCGCACTCTCGCCGACGTGCTGGATCGCACCGCCACCCCCATGGGTAGCCGCTGCCTGCGCCGATGGCTGGGCCGCCCGTTGCGGGATCATACGAGACTCCGACACCGCCATCAGTGCATCGGTGCCCTCATGGCCGCCGGCGCTCCCGGCCGCCTTCACCAGCAGATGCGCGACATCGGCGATCTCGAGCGCATTCTCTCGCGGGTAGGCCTGCGCTCGGCGCGGCCGAGGGACCTGTCCCAGCTCGGCGCGGCTCTGGCGAGGCTCCCCGACCTGCACGCGACTCTGGCCACCGTGGACAGCCCGCTGCTCTCGGAATTGCTGGTTGCCATCGGCGAGCATCCCGAGACCAGCGCCTGGTTGCGGCAGGCGATCGTCGAGAGCCCGCCGTTGTGGCTGCGCGACGGCGGCGTCATTGCCCCCGGCTACGACGGGGAACTCGACGAGTTGCGGCAGCTGTCCTCCGACGCGGATACTTTCTTGCGCGAGCTGGAGTCGCGGGAACGCCAACGCACCGGCGTCGCGACGCTCAAAGTCGGATACAACCGCGTACATGGCTACTACATAGAGCTCGGGCGCAGCCACGCGGACAAGGTCCCGACCGAGTACCGGCGCCGACAGACACTCAAAAGCACGGAACGCTACATCACCGAGGAGCTCAAAGCCTTCGAGGACAAGGTGCTGAGCGCCCGGGATCGGGCGCTCGCCCGGGAGCACCATCTCTACGACGAAATGCTCACACGCCTGGTCGGGCAGCTGCCGGAATTACAGGCTTGTGCGACAGGTCTCGCGCGGCTCGATGTGCTCAGTACACTCGCCGAACGTGCCGAGACCCTCGATTACCGGGAGCCGGAGCTCACGGACACGCCGGGCATCGAAATTACCGCCGGCCGTCATCCGGTGGTCGAGCGGGCGCTCGATGAACCCTTCGTCGCCAACGATCTGAGCTTGGTGGAGGAACGCCGCATGCTGGTGATCACCGGCCCCAATATGGGTGGCAAGTCCACGCTCATGCGGCAAACTGCGCTCATCGTGCTACTCGCCCACATGGGCAGCTTCGTGCCCGCGGAACGTGCCGTTATCGGGCCCGTAGATCGGGTGTTCACGCGCATCGGCGCCGCCGACGATCTCGCCGGTGGCCGCTCCACGTTCATGGTGGAAATGGTGGAGACAGCCAACATACTCAACAACGCCACGCCCCAGAGCCTGGTGCTGATGGATGAGATCGGACGTGGCACCAGCACCTACGATGGCCTGTCGCTGGCCTGGGCAGCGGCTTCGCACCTGGCGGGCGCCATACGCGCATTCACGTTGTTCGCGACCCACTACTTCGAGCTGACGGCCCTGCCGGATCAGTTCGAAGGCGTCGCCAACGTGCACCTGGAAGCCTTGGAGCATGCCCACCGCATCGTCTTCATGCACCGCGTGCGCCCGGGACCGGCGAATCGTAGCTACGGACTGCAGGTGGCGGCGCTCGCCGGCGTGCCACTGGTGGTGATAGAGGACGCGCGCGCCATGCTCGCATCCCTGGAAGCCGAGTCGAACGCACGGACAACGGCGGGCGATCAGCGCCAGATGCCGCTCTTCGAGGGTGCCCCCCGGGAAGATCCCCCGCGCGA
>CAXMNG010000061.1:0-13641 GCA_964194585.1 Salibacteraceae bacterium
CCCCTTTTTGACAAGTGGAACGACAATCGCGGTTCATACCGGGGCCTTTTAAGGGGGCGGGTTATGACGGGTCAGATCCTGTATAAACCGTCCCCTCGAAAGGCCCCCGGCGTCGCGTCGCGTCAGTCGGGAAACCAGTCCTCGTGAACTCACCACCATTGCTGGAGATGCGCGCCATCGACAAGCGCTTTGGCGACGTGCATGCCAATCGCGCCGTCGATCTCACGCTGCATGGCGGCGAGGTGCTGGGTCTGCTCGGCGAGAACGGTGCCGGCAAGACCACGCTCATGAATATCCTGTTCGGGATGTATGCCGCCGACGCGGGCAGTATCCGCGTCTCGGGCAAAACCTGCACCCTGCACTCACCCGCGGATGCACTGGCGGCCGGCGTCGGCATGGTGCACCAGCATTTCCACCTGGTGCCGCGGCACACGGTGCTGGAAAACCTCATGGTTGGCGAGCGCGGGCGCCACGGCGTGCTCGACCGCGTCGGTGTGCGCGCGCGCATCGACGCCATCGGCGAGCAGTACGGTCTCACGCTCGCCAGCGACACACTGGTGTCCGAGCTGTCGGTGGGCGAGCAACAGCGAGTGGAAATCGTCAAGGCGCTGGTGCGTGGTGCACGCATTCTGATTCTGGACGAACCCACCTCGGTGCTCACACCGCAACAGAGCGAGGGGCTGTTCGAAGCGCTGCGTGCCCTGGTTGCCGACGGTGTCGGCATCATTTTCATCAGCCACAAGCTCCGCGAAGTACTGACCATTACCCATCGACTGGCGATCATGCGCCGCGGCCAGATGGTGGCCACACTCGACAACGATGGTTCCCTGGAACCACGCCAGCTCGCCGAGCTCATGTGCGGGCACGAGCTGGAGCCTCCGCCCAAGCCGTGGGCAGTCGTGGACCGCGTGCTGCTGCAACTTTCCAACATCGGCGTCGCCGGCAAGCGCGGACGACCTGCGCGCTTGTCCGATGTGAGCTTGACGCTGCAAGGCGGCGAGATCGTCGGGGTGGCGGGGGTATCGGGTAACGGCCAGCGCGAGCTCGCCGAGGTAATCGCCGGCCTGCTGCCGCCCAGCCACGGGCGCATCGCGGTGGACAGCGTTGCGGTGGATCGCGCGACGCCGCGGATCATGCAGAAGCTGGGGGTTAGCTCGGTATCCGAGGATCGCATCGGCGCCGGCTTACTGAGCGCCGCCCCGCTTTCCGACACTATGCTGCTGCCCCACGTCGGCGACGCGCCCTTCAGTCGCTTCGGCTGGTTGAACACCGCCGCCATCCGGCGCTGGGTGGTCGAGCAGATGCGGCGCTTCGACATTCGCGCCCCGGGCCCCGAGTCCCGGACAGGCACGCTGTCCGGCGGTAACCTGCAGAAGGCCTTGCTCGCCCGGGCACTGGCCTTCGATCCGCTGGTGCTGGTGGCGGCCCAGCCAACCCGCGGCCTCGACGTGGCGGCGCGGGATTTCGTGCACGCGCAATTTCTGGAATTGCGCGGCCGCGGCCGCGGCGTGCTCGTCATCAGCGAGGACCTGGAAGAGCTGTTCGCGGTCTCCGATCGCATCGTCGTCATGTACGAAGGCCGTCTGGTTGGTGATGTGGCCGTCGACGAGACCAGCATCGCCGAGATCGGCCTGCTGATGACCGGCGGGAAACGGGCGGCATGATGCGCTTGGCGCTCGAGCCCCGGGAACGCACGCCAGCGTGGCTGAATCTGCTGTTGCCGGTGATCGCCGTGCTGGCAACTCTGGTGCTCACCAGCGGCCTCATCGCCGCCGCCGGCGCGGAGGTGATCCCGGCTTACGGCGCGCTCTTCGCCGGCGCCTTCGGCAGCACCTTCAACAGCGTGGAGACCGTGGTGAAAGCGGCACCCCTGGTGTTCACGGGACTCGCCGTGGCGGTCGCCTTCCGCGCCAAGTTCTGGAACATCGGTGCCGAGGGGCAACTGCTGGCCGGCGCCATGGCGGCGGCATTCGTCGGCGGTCTGGAGGGCCTGCCCGTGTGGGCGCTGGCGCCGTTGATGATTCTCGGCGGCGCGATTGCCGGGGGTCTGTGGGCGAGCGTACCCGCCACGCTCAAGGTGCGCTACCAGGTGGACGACGTGGTCGCCACCCTGATGCTCAACTTCGTGATGTTCTACGCCATGATGGCGCTGTTGGACGGGCCCTGGAAGGATCCCCTGAGCGGTTACCCGGATTCTCCCGACATTCGCATTGACGCGGAATTTCCGATCCTGATGGCACGCACGCGCCTGCACCTGGGTGTGGCGCTGGCGCTGGTTTCCGCCGTTCTCGTGTGGCTGCTGATGACGCGCACGACGCTGGGTTTCACCATCCGCGCCGTCGGGGAGAACGCACGCGCCGCCGCCCACGCCGGCATTCCCGTGAACCGGGTGGTGTTCACGACGGCGATCATTTCCGGTGGACTGGCGGGACTCGCCGGGGTCGGCGAGGTGGCGGGCATGCATTTCCAGGTGATGGCGTCCTTATCACCGGGATACGGCTACACCGGCATCGTCATCGCCATGCTGGCGCGCTTGAACCCCCTGGGCGTGGTGCCGGCGGCGTTGTTCTTCGCCGCCGTCGCCACCGGCGCCGAATCCATGTCGCGAAAAACCGGCGTGCCGGTGTTTCTAGCCGACATCATTCAGGGCACGTCGCTCATCTGCATGCTGGTGGCCCTGTTGTTCGCCAATTTCCGCGTGCGCCTGCAGCACGCATCCACGGCCTGAGCCAGTGTCTGGGCCTATGTTTGAGAGATAATCGCCATCGACGTCTTCGATCAAATCCTTCAGGCCGGTTTCTTCGCCGCCACGCTACGGGTGGCGGCGCCGCTGCTGTGCGCCACCCTGGGCGAGATGTTCAGCGAGCGCGCCGGGGTGCTGAACTTAGGGATCGAGGGGATCATGCTGCTGGGCGCCATGAGCGGGTTCACGGTGGCGTACTTCAGCGGCAGCCTGTGGTTGGGCATGGCGGCGGCGGCGGCTTCAGGGATAGTCTTCGGTGCGCTCATGGGTATTCTCGCCGTCACCCTGGGCCTGAGCCAGCATGTGTCGGGCCTGGGCGTGACCATGCTGTGCACCGGGCTGAGCTTCTATTGTTACCGGCTCATCTTCGGTCAACCCTCCCAGCTACCCAATGTCGAGCCCTTCCCACCGCTGCCGATCCTTCCACTCGCCGATATTCCTTTTCTCGGCACCGCGCTGTTCGATCACGTGGTGCTCGTGTATCTGGTGTTCGCCATGGTGCCGCTGGCGGCCTGGCTTCTGTATCGGACCCCCTGGGGTCTCTCCTTGCGTACTGTGGGGGAAAATCCTCAGGCCGCGGCCGGCGCCGGCGTTAGCGTCGCCTGGATGCGCTACCAGGCGCTGATGATCTCGGGGGCGCTTTTCGGCACCGGCGGCGCCTATTTTTCCCTGGCCCAGTTCAATGCCTTCACCTTCGGCGTGATCTCCGGCCGTGGCTGGGTGTGCATCGCGCTGGTGGTGCTGGGCCGGTGGGATCCGTGGCGCTGCGCCCTGGCGGCGCTGATTTTCGGCGCCGTGGACGCGCTGCAGCTGCGCCTGCAGTCGGGCGGCGCCATCCACCTGCCCTATCAGATCTTTCTCATGCTGCCCTTCCTGATGACCGTGGTGGCCATGGCGCTGCTGTCGCGCAGCGCAACCGCCCCGGCGGCGTTGCTGGTGCCCTATCGCCGGGAAGAGCGCTGATTGCCGTCTACCTTGGGTTGCAGGGACAAATTGACGTAGACTGTTTTTTTTTCCCGCTGTCCAGCCGCCAATGAGCAAGAACAAGCAGGCGCCGATGAAAAGCAGGGGGCACATCAAGCTCACCTCGCACCCCAGCCAGCGCGATGCCGCTTCGCCGGTGGCATGGGGCGCCAATTCGGCGGCGGCCCGCGGCCCGGTGGTGGGCGCGGTAAACGACGGCGCCCAGCGCAACGTCATCGGCGCGCACTCCGGTTCATATTCGATCTATCGCGCTCTGGCGGTGGCGGCCGGAACCCTGGACCCCGTGCACGTTCCCGATCTCACCGACACTGCGCCGGCGGCGCGTATCGGTCCCTACCGCCAGTGGGCCGATGTCAGCAAGATCGTATCCCTGGACCCTTACGGACATGTGGTGAGCGAGGCTTTCGCGGAACAGCTGGAAGCTGGACTCGACATCCGCCCGACCATCGCCGTCACCAAGGCACGCATCAACCTGCCCGAGATCAAAGACGCCATCAGCAAGGGGCGCCTGCAACCCGACGGGGATCTGCTCGCCGAGAACGGCGACGTCCGCGTCACCAAGGCCGCCATCGAACCCGTCTGGTTTCTGCCCGGCATCGCGGAACGGTTCGATATTCAGGAAAACGAACTGCGCCGTTCACTCTTCGAGCACTCGGGCGGTATGTACACGGAGCTCGTGACGCGAAACGATCTGAAGCTCTTTCTGCCACCCATCGGCGGCCTCACCGTGTATTGCTTCGGCGATGTCTCCGCGGTGGGCGAGCCGGGCCGGGAAATCGCCTGTCGCGTGCACGATGAATGCAACGGCTCCGACGTGTTCGGTTCCGACATCTGCACCTGCCGGCCCTATCTGGCCCACGGCGTCGAGGTCTGCATCGAGACCGCCCTGCGTGGCGGCATTGGCTTCATCGTCTACAACCGCAAGGAAGGCCGCGCACTGGGCGAAGTGACGAAATTTCTCGTTTACAACGCGCGCAAGCGCCAGAAAGGCGGCGACCGGGCCGAGACGTACTTCGAGCGCACCGAGTGCGTTGCCGGCGTGCAGGACATGCGCTTTCAGGAGCTGATGCCCGACGCCCTGCACTGGCTGGGAGTCGATCGCATCGACCGTTTCGTTTCCATGAGCAATATGAAGTACGAGGCAATGACGCGACAGGGGATCGACATCGGCGAACGCGTCGCCATTCCCGATGGCCTCATTCCCCCGGACGCCGACGTGGAAATGACCGCCAAGAAGGCCGCCGGTTATTTCAGCGAGGAACCGGAACCGGATTCGGAACAGCTGAAAGTGGCGAGGGGTCGAGGCCTGCACGATTAGAGCGATGCCGCCATCAGCCGAGAGCGTGGCCGTCGCCCGGCTGCGCAGCCCCGGAGCAATCCGCGAACGTTGCCGGGAGATTCTGAATCAGGCCGACGCCGGCGAGCTCAGCCATTTTCGCCTGGAACGCGAGCGCCTGGATGCAACGGCCGATTTCGTGCTGGCAACCATCGAGGAGCACTATCCGGATCTGGATATTCCCTTCCACAGCCGCTGGCGCCACTTTCAGATTGGCGGCATCGACCGCTGGTCATCACTTGCGGCGACACTTTCGGATGACAGCCGCGAAAGCATCGCGCGAACCCGCATCGATCTCGCCGTTACCAGCGTGCTGCTGGACGCCGGCGCCGGTGACGACTGGCGCTACGTGGAGTCCGGTACCGATTCACGTACTGATTCGCAATACTCGCGATCCGAAGGCCTGGCGGTGGCCAGCTTCCATATGTTCGCGGCAGGCGCATTCTCGTCGCGCTCCGACCGCCCGTTGCAGGCCGATGCGAAGGGCCTGGCGGCCCTGGGCCAGCAGAGCCTCGAGCAGGCCTTCCAGATTCGCGTAGACAACCCCCTGGTAGGCGCCGCCGGGCGTATCGCGCTGCTGCGGTCCCTCGGACAGGCGCTGACCGAGCAGCCGGAGCTGTTCGGCGAGGACCAGCCGCGGGTGGGAAAGCTCTACGACTATCTCGCTGCCCGGGCCGTCGACAAGCGGCTGCCCGCGACGGCGATCTTCGCCGCGGTGCTCGCGGGGCTCGCGCCCATCTGGCCCGGCCGCGTGCAGCTCGGAGGCGAGAACCTGGGCGACGTCTGGCATCATGGCGCCATCCGGCGCGACGACCCCAGCAACGGTCTGGTACCGTTTCACAAGCTGTCCCAGTGGCTGAGCTATTCACTGGTGGAGCCGCTGGAGGAAGCCGGTCTTCGCGTCACCGGGCTCGAATCCCTTACGGGCCTCGCCGAGTACCGCAACGGCGGCTTGTTCGTGGATCTGGGTGTTCTCGCACTGAAGCAACCCGCAGACGCCCGGCGGCCCCACGATGTGGGTTCCGAGCTGGTGGTGGAATGGCGCGCGCTGACGCTTGCCCTGCTCGACGAGCTCGCGGCGCTGATTCGCGCCCGCCTCGGTCTGGACGCGGAACGCCTGCCGCTCATCAAGATTCTGGAGGGCGGCACCTGGGCAGCCGGCCGTCGCGCAGCCCGGGAGCGTCGCGCCGGAGGTGGGCCACCCATCGCGGTAAACAGCGACGGCACGGTATTCTGAATAGATCAGTCCAACAACATACGAGAACCGCAATGAAAAACGTCACGGTCGTCGAGCACCCTCTAGTGCAGCACAAGCTATCGTTGATGCGCCGCAAGGAGACACCCACGGCGAAGTTTCGCCAGCTCATTCGCGAGGTCACCATGCTCCTCGGTTACGAGGTAACACGGGATCTGCCCATGGGCAAGGAGCGAATCGAAACGCCCATTACGGAAATGGATGCGCCCGTGCTCATCGGCAAGAAGGTGGTATTCATCTCAGTGTTGCGAGCCGGCAACGGATTGCTCGAGGGCATGCTCGATCTCATCCCTTCGGCGCGTGTCGGACACGTGGGTCTTTATCGCGATCCGGACACGCTGGTAGCCGTTGAGTACTACTTCAAGGTCCCCGAAGAGCTGGAGGAACGACCGGTGATCGTCGTCGACCCCATGCTCGCCACCGCCAACTCCGCCATCGCCGCCGTGCAACGCGTCAAGGAAGCCGGCGCGAGAGACATCAAAATGCTTTGCCTGCTGGCAGCGCCGGAAGGCATCAAGGCATTTCAGGAAGCCCACCCGGGTGTGCCGATTATTACCGCCGCCATCGACGATCATCTGAATGAGCACGGCTACATCGTGCCAGGCCTCGGCGACGCAGGAGATCGTATCTACGGAACCAAGTAGCAATCAAGAAAAAGCAGAAGACGTCGGACTCATTTTTTCCACTTGATGATCACGAACGCTGCGACCGCATTGTCGCGCGCTTCGTGGACGGCCTGCGCCAGTTCAGCAGCATCGTCGCCGGCAGTATGAACATGCCGTGGCAGTCTTGCCTGATTTCCATCCTGCTCGGCGCGACGCTGTGGGCCGGCGCCATCGGCGTTGGCGCCTACTATCTGGAACGGGACTTCCATGCTATCGCCGGACTCTTCCTGTACCTGAAGCCGTACGCCTGGATAATGGCAGTCGGAATTTTGTTGGCACTGCTGTTTTACTTACTCCAGCGCCGCGCACGCGCCTAGCTCTTCATACAAGCGACTCCATGTCGCAAACTGAAATTCCTATCCTTCGAAGAGGGTGAGCCTGGTGAGGCAAGGTTGGGTCAGGACGTGGGCTACGAAGCAAGGGCGCGATCGAGGTCGAGGAGCTCGTCGAGCCCGCGGATGACGGGCACGGTGGTCGATACTGAGGGCCAACTGCGCGCGACGCTGCGGTGTTTCAGCCAGATTGAGCGCATGCCCACATCGATCGCACCGCACACATCGATCCGATAGTCATCGCCGACGAACACGGCCTCGGCTGCGCTGAGGTCGAGACGTTCCAGACACAGGCGAAAAGGTCGGGGGTCGGGCTTGGGTGCAATCCCGCGCGCTCCCGCCACGACGATTGCTTCGAACGACCGCTCGAGCACGGGAAACTCGCTCAGCCGGTGGGCCTCGGATTTGACCTGGCCTTGGGCGTTCGTCACCAGCCCCAAGCGGTAGTCGACCGCCAGCTTGCCCAAGACCTCGGTCGCTTCCGGAAACAGCACCGTCCTTCGGTTGACGGTCGCCCAGTACTCTTCCTCCCAGGGCTCGAGGGCCGGGCCCTCACCTTCCTGTCCCAATGCATCGAATACCGCCTGCCAGATGGCAACGCGCGAGAACTCGGAGCGATCGTGAAAGGCCTTGCGTATTCCTCGGTAGCGCTCGATGAAATCGCCCCAGGGAACCCGCGACAACGCCGCGTGAAGCTTCCGCTGAGCCTCCTTCTCGGCGGTTCGGAAGCCGTCGGCCGAATCGACCAACGTTTGCCCGAAGTCGAACAGGATCGCTTTGATCATCGGACTTGGGGTCTTCCAGGGCCGGGGACAGACTTCAGTCTGTCCCCTTCGAAGCCGACGCTCCGCTTGAACGGAGCCCCGAGCAAGTCCCCTCAGTCCTTGCCGTACTTCGCCAGATAGTCTCCGAACAGCTCATCGTCGCTCGTGATGTGCTCTGGAATCGGCATCGATAGCCAGGTGTAGTTGAGAAAATGCCGCCAGTCGATGTTGTCGCTGGTTATGTTACCGGCCCAGGTCCCACAGCCGAGCGTGTCGGTGGTGGGATTGCCATTGAACCAGCTGCCGCTGTTGGCGGCCGCATGGGGCATGTTGCAGTTGACGCGGCCTACCTTGGTTTTGAGCGCAAGCTCTACGCGGCGCTCGTCCCGCTCGCTGTGAATGGAGGCCGAGTGCCCCTTACCCGAGAACTCGAGGATCGTCGCCAGCCGCTCCACCATCTCGGAGAAATCCGTCCACTTCCAGACCGTCAGGGTCGGCGAGATCTTCTCTCCCGAGAAGCGGTCTTCCCGGCCTATCTTCTCCCCAATCACCATCAGAAACCGAGTATCTTCGGGCACGTCTATGCCGACCTGCTCCGCGATCCACGTTGCCGGTTTCGCAATCAAATCACGGTTGAGGTGCTTGCCGTCCGGCCAGTAGTAGCGGCGCAGCTTCTCCCGCTCTTCAGTGGAGCAGAGGTAGCCGCCGACTTCCTTTAGCGCATCCAGCATGGCGTCGTAAGCGCCCTCCTCGATCGCGACGGCGTTTTCCGACGAGCACGAAGCGGAATTGTTGGCGCATTTGGACTTCACGATCTTCTCCGCCACAGCCTTCGGGTCCGCGGTTTCGTCGATGATCGAAACCACGTTGCCGGCGCCCACCGTATGGCAGGGCGTTCCCGCCTCGTACACGACCTTGATGAGGGCCGCGCCGCCGGTGGCGACCGCGAAATCGCAACGCGACATCAGCTCCTGCGTCCTCTCGTGGCTGGGCTCCTTGATGCACTGAGCGAGATCTTCGGGCGCACCGACTTTCCGCAGGGCCTTGCGAATGTGATCCACGCTGGCGTTGCTGCTTTTCGGGGTACGCGGGTGCGGGGAAACGATCATCGCATTTCGGGTCTTGAGCAGGGACAGCCCGATGCAGCTGACGGTGGATTCGGGATTGGTGCACGGCACGACATTGGCGACCACGCCCATCGGCTTGGCGTACTTTCGAATACCCCAGGCGGCGTCCTCTTCCACCAGCCCGCAGGTCTTCGCCCCCATCTGGTCGCGCATGGTGCCGCGGGTCTTGTTCTGGATTTTGTGAAACTTGTCCTCGAACACGCCAATACCGGATTCATCCACCGCCAGGCGCGCGAGCTCCTCCGCGGTCTCGGGCTTGCAAAACTCCCATGCGACCGCCTGACACATCTCGTCGACTCGGTCTTGCGGCCAGTTCTCGACCTCCTCGAACGCGATGCGCGCACGCTGATACATTGCCTCTATGTCGTCCACTTCGGTCTCGGCCGTGGTTACCGTGTGCTGCATTCTCTTGTCCTCTTGCCTCAGAGCTTCTTGCCGTGGCTGTGGGTCCCGGTCTTCTTGCTCGGATCATGAATCTCTTCGACGATGGAATAGCCGCTGCCGTACAGCTCCTTGCGCGCCTCCATGGCCGCCTTCCATTCGTCCGGTGACGTGACCTTGGCCGACTTTGCCAGCTTGTCCCGATCCTTCAACGACGGCACCGGCCGCTCGGCGGGGCCGTCGTAGAGCGACTCGGGCGTCAAATGTTGGCCGGTGCGGCTGTAGCCTTCACGCTCCACCTCCTCGATGAAGTGTGCGCCCGCCCCGAAGGACCGGGTAACGGCGATGGTGGACCAGATGGCCTCGGGCGTGAATCCGAGATCCATCATGGTCGCGCCGGTCGCCCCCAGCATGTCCACGTCGAGCGGCGTGTCGCTGGCCGCCTGAGCCGCTTTGACGATCTCTTGCGTGAACGCGATGTGCTTGCCCGCCACGCCGAGCTTCTCGGCGCGCGCAAACATGCGCTTCGCGGCCGGGTCTTTCAGCATCAACGAAGAAACGCCCAGCGCTTCGTCGTCGAGCTTCGCCGCGACCAGTGCCTCGGCTGCTTCCTGCAGGGACTGCCCATCGGCTTCAGCCTTTTTCAGCGCCTCGAGCAGCCTGTTGCCGAACGCCGAGTAAGCGCCGTATGCATGCCCGAAAGCGAGTATCGAGGTGCCGCAAGCCTGGGTCAGAAAGGTCTTGGAACTCGCCACGATTCTGGACAGCATGGCCGGCATCGAGAGCCCGTCCTCCAGAGCAAGAATCATGACGTAGTTCAACATCTGATTCTCTTCAATCGAAGGGATGCGGGATTGGAAGTTGATGAACAGCACGTCGGTCAAGCCGTAGCCCTGCTCCATCAGCTCGGTGGTGTCGTAGCCGCGCGTCACGATCCGGTACCGGTTCTTGTAGGCCACCTCGGAGACCCACTGAAACGGCGCCCGCTTGGAATCGAGCGGCTCCGTGCCGTAAGGCCGGTTCGAGTAGTCGAACGGAAGACCGGGGTCACCGAGATTCCCGACTACCTTCTTGTCTTTCACTTTCTCGTCCATCAGATCACCCATTTTTGGTACTCGCCTGATTCCTTCTGCGCCGCGGCGTATTCCGCCCGCTCCTCCTGGGAAGGCACCTCCCGGTCCTCGGGTCCGATGTACTTGATCATCGACAGATCCAGCATCTGGACCATGGGCTCCGCAGTCGACGCCGCCCAGGCGCGGCCCTTCTTCATCGCGTATATCGCGTGGACGGCGCAGCTGTAGCCGCGCGACACGCTGCCGACGCACCAGGCTGCATTCGGCGCGAAGCCGAGGTCGGACAAGGCCGCGTTGCCGGCCCCCACCACATTGACCCCGACGTATGCCTTGCCCTCACGTTTGCGGCGGGCATGGAAGTGTTTCTCCACTGCACGCTGGAACTCGTGGTACACGCCGTGGGTCTCCAGCTCTTCCTGCTTGAGATGAATGGGCTCCGCGCGCGGGTCGCCGTCACGGTGTTGCGGCTGGCCCATGCCCATCACCGGCATCTCAGCGTCCATGTAGTCGTCCACCAGGGTCTTGGCCATCTCATCGAGGCTCTTGCCTTCGCGTTGCGCCCGCTCGATGTACTTGTTCATCATGTAGCCATGCGCCGCCCCCGGCCCGTGCACCCCGCCGAAGGTCATGACGCCCGCAGCAACCGCGGTCGGCAAATTCGGTCGTCCCGCGGTCACCGCGATCGCCGAGCCCGCTGAAGGCGACATGGAGTGCTCGAGAAAGCTCCCCATCTCGTACTTCAACATCTGCTCTTCCGCCTCGGTGGGGATTCGACCCTGAAACAGCACGAAGATGGCGTCGCAGAAGGAGTAGCCCTCCTCGGCCAGATCGCTCAGGTTGTAGCCTCGCAGGACAGTCTTCTCTTCCGTCTTGAAGGCAATCGATGTCTTGCGTTCGAAAAACGGCTCTCTACTCATCACAGATTCTCCGCAGTGTCCAGGTCGCTAGTGAAAATTCATTTCGCGGCAGGGGACTGGTTGTCCGCGCCGTTTCCAAGGCTCGTGCTGCCCGCCGCATAGACGACCAGCACCTGAGCCGGTGAATCGTTGGGATTGTTCAGGGTGTGCTCGACCGAGCCATCGGCGTACATGCAGTCGCCTTGTTCGAGACGCACCTGCTCTTCGCCGTACTCGTAGTCCACCGCCCCCTCGAGGATCATGATGAACTCCTCGCCCTCGTGGGCGAGCCGGGTGGGCCGGGCGACACCGGACGGCACTTCCAGGAGGAACGGCTCCATCAACTTATCCCGGCGCTTGTGCGCGAGCGCCTCATAGAGGATGCGGGAATCAGGTCGATCACGCTCCACCGGCAAGCGCTCGTCCTTGCGCACCACGATCATTTGCGGTCTCTCGTCCAAGCCATCCACGAGCTCCGCGACCGTGACTCCGAGCGCCTCGGCAATCTTGGATAAAGCCGGCAGCGAAGGGGTGACGCGGAAGTTCTCGACCTTGGAGAGCACGCTCTTGGTGAGGTTCGCCCGCTCGGCCACCTGCTCCAGCGTGAGCTTCCGCTCGCCGCGCAGCGCTCGGATTCGTTGGGCAAGCTGGACCAGATTCATGGGACGCGCAATCTGCAACAAAGGTGATTAAAAGTCAACTTTTTTGTTAACGTTTGTTGACTGAGGGTCAACGCCGAGTCCTGCTCCCATGTCCCCCGGGACCTGTGGGTGCCGAATATTCACGCCGCCTTCGGAAGGCAGCAATGATGGAGACGGTGGACAGCAGGGAGCTCGAGAACATTGCCGCGTTCGGCTGATCGTACGGGGCGACCCTCCGGTGCATCGATGCGCCCGGCACGGCGCGCTCGCAAGCGCCCTCTGCCCCGGTGTCGGTATTTCTTACACCTCCTGGCCCCAGGGCCGGAAGACGCAACCCTTTGAAATAAAAAGAAACCATCCACGACCGAGGCGGACAGCCGCGAAATTTTGGCGGCAATACCCGGCAGCGGGCGGTGGTGTCTGTCGGACATTCTTACAATTACTTCCTCACAACCGCCAATTTACCTTCAATAGCCTGAATAACTCTTTGAAACACGTGGGCTCCACGGGATGTGGCACGCCTTTCGCATTAATTGGACGAAAAGGCGTCAGGCGTGGGGGAAGTGGAAATGACCGAAGAGTCACTGCGGTGCAAGACCGAACAGGAGATTCGCGCGCGCTTCCGTTTCGCCCCCGGCTACTATCTCCAGGCCAAGCTCGAAAAGCGGCGGGCGCTGGGCGGGCTCGACAGACAGGCCACCGCGGACACGGAGCCCTCCGGGCAAGCCGTACAGGCTGAACAACCGATGGAGCGGGCCACGCTGCCCGAGCCCGCGAGCCTGGACGTGACGGCCCTCGCGCCCGAACCCTCGAAAGCGACAAGCCCCGCGCCCGAGAGCCCGGAAGTGACGGTACTCGTGCCCGAGAGCCCGGAAGTCACGGTACGCGCGCCCGAGAGCACAGATGATGCGATCCTTGAATTCGAGAACCTGAACGTCGCGACCCCGGACCGCGAGCGCCCCAACGTTACGCCCCTCGGACGCGAAATCCCGGACTTCGCGCTTCCCGGCTTCGAGATCCTGGAGGCCGCGCTCTTTGAGTCCGACGGCCCGGACACCGCGCCGGTGGAGCAGGTCAGCCCGGACCCCGGGCTCACCCAACAGACCATCCTGGAGGATGCACTGGAGGACTATTCCAACTGGCCATTCCTGTCCGACTCCGAATCGGAACAGGAGTCGCAGGCGGGATCGGAGTTGGAGCGGAAGCTCGCGCTGGTGCTGGAGTCGGTCCCGGAGCTCGAGTTGGTGCTGGACTCGGAATCGGAACTGGAGCGGGAGCTGGAAGCGGAGCCGCGGGCAGGGCGCGCTTCCAACAATGTGACCCTGGCCGATTTCGGACACCGGGCGCCGCGCACGATTCGCGTCGTGTCGGTGGTCATGGATCGAAAGCGGCCGAACATGGTTCGCGTGGCGAGTGAAAGCACACGCCTCGCCAGCTAGCTAGC
>CAXMNG010000062.1:0-4718 GCA_964194585.1 Salibacteraceae bacterium
CTAATAGACGCGCATCTGCCCCGTGACCACGCCCTGAATCCGTACTCGCTCGGGCGCGTAGCGGAGCGGCGCCAGATTCGGATTGGCGGGATGCAGGATGCAGGCGGAGGGAGTTTGCTCGATACGCTTGAGGGTCGCCTCCTCGCCGTCGATGAGGGCAACCACGATTTCACCGTCCCGGGCGTGATCACGCTGTTCGACCACCACCCAGTCGCCGTCCAGGATGCCCTCGTCGATCATGGAATCGCCGCGCACCTGGAGCACGTAGCAACGGCCCTTACCGCGGAGCTGCCTCGGTACCTCCAGATCCTGCGGATTCTCCAGGGCTTCGATGGGGCGCCCGGCGGCGATACGGCCGAGCAGGGGCAGGCTGAGCAGGCCGTCCTGGTCGGCTTCGCGCAGACGCACGCCCCGCTGCTTGCCCGACAGCGGCTCCACGTGGCCCGCTTTCACCAGCGCCTGAACATGCTTGTGCAGCGAGCCCCGGGAACGCAGTCCGAGCTCCCGGCAGAGCTCGTCGAGGGTCGGCGGATGTGCCTGGCGTTCGCGGCTCTCCCGCAAATGCTCGAGGATGGCTTGCTGGCGGCGTGTCAGCGCCTCGTTCATGGACTCCCTTGTCTGTTCTCCATCCGTTCTCTAGACTCAGCATAGAGTAACAGCTGGGGAGACTGCAAATGGAACAGGCGCTGGCGCCCTCGAGCGAGGCACCGGATGCGGGCGGCGAGGGAGCGTCGCGCCCGGGTGTAGCAGCTCTGATCGCGCGACTGGAAGGCAGCTATGGGGCGCGTATCAGTGGCCGTTTGACGATGCCCGCCCGGCTTGCCCGGTACGCTGGCATGCCGGCGGATCTGGACCCGCGCCTGGCGGCGGCGCTCGCGGGGCGCGGCATCGCACGGCTCTATTCCCACCAGCGCGAGGCCTGGGATCAGTTGCGTGCCGGTCGGCATACGGTCGTCGTAACGCCGACTGCCTCGGGTAAGACGCTTTGTTACAACCTGCCGGTGCTGCAGTCGGTTCTGGAGGAGAAAGCCAAGGCGCTCTATCTTTTTCCCACCAAGGCTTTATCCCAGGATCAGGTGGCGGAGATTATCGAGCTCAACCGTGCCGCGGACCTCGGGGTACGCGCGTATACTTTCGACGGCGACACGCCGGGTGACGCGCGCAAGGCCGTGCGCACCCGCGGCGACATCGTCGTCAGCAACCCCGACATGCTGCATCAGGGCATTCTTCCTCACCACACGAAGTGGGCGCAATTTTTCGAATCTCTGCGCTACGTCGTCATCGACGAGATGCACACCTACCGCGGAGTCTTTGGCTCCCACATGGCCAACGTCCTGCGTCGGCTTCGGCGCGTGTGCCGCTTCTATGGTGTCGATCCGGTCTTCGTTCTGTGTTCTGCCACCATCGCGAATCCCGGCGAGCTGGCGACGCGTCTCATCGAGGATGACGTCGAGACCATCGACGAGAGCGGCGCGCCCCGAGGCGAGAAGACCCTGTTGTTGTGGAACCCGCCGGTGGTGAATCCCGACCTCGGAATACGCGCCTCGGCGCGCTCGCAAAGCACACGTATCGCACGTCTTGCCGTCAAGGCCGGATTGAAGTGCATTTTGTTCGCGCAGACACGAACCATGGTGGAGGTGCTCACCAAGTACCTGAAGGATACTTTCGACAACGATCCGCGCCGGCCGCCGCGGGTGAAGGCATATCGCGGTGGCTACTTGCCCCCGCAACGCCGGGACACGGAAAAGAAGCTGCGTGCCGGTAACATCGATTGCGTGATCGCCACTTCGGCGCTCGAGCTCGGCGTCGACATCGGTGCTCTGGACGTGTGTGTGTTGAACGGATACCCGGGCACTATTGCCGGTACCTGGCAGCGCTTGGGCAGGGCGGGACGGCGTGAGCGGCCATCGTTGGGCGTACTGGTGGCCACCAGTCAGCCGCTGGATCAATTTATGGTGCGACACCCGGATTTTTTCCTCGGTGCTTCGCCCGAGCATGCGCGTATCGAACCAGAGCAATTGCTGATACTTCTGGACCACGTGCGTTGTGCCGCTTTCGAGTTGCCCTTTAATGACGGCGAGAGATTCGGAGGCGCCGACGTCGACGAGTTGCTCGCTTATCTGGAAGACGAGCAACTGTTGCATCACGAGGGTGGTCGTTGGCATTGGATGGCCGACAGTTATCCAGCGAACGCGGTGGGGTTGCGCACGGTGGCCGAGGGAAACTTCGTGGTTGTCGACATCACCGGTGGCGGTAAACGCATCATCGCCGAAGTGGATTACTCCGGAGCGCCCTTGTCCTTGTACGAGGGCGCTATCTACATGTTGCAGGCGCGCCCCTGGCAGGTGGAGCGGCTTGACTGGGAAGGACGCAAGGCATACGTGCGCGAAACCAACGCCGATTACTACACCGAGGCAATCGACTACACGCGTCTCAAGGTACTCGAGACCTTCGAGGACGACAAACTGCGAGCCGCCGCCAGCGCCCACGGTGAGGTGCATCTCGTGCGCCGCGTGGCCGGCTACAAGAAAATTCGCTACTACAGTCACGAGAACGTCGGCTTTGGAAACGTCAATCTTCCCGACCAGGAAATGCATACCACCGCCGTGTGGTGGACTCTCCACCCTGACGTGCATCATCGGCGGTTCGCATCGCGCCACCAGGTTCTGGATGGTTTTCTCGGTGCCGCCCATGCCATGCATTTCGTAGCCGCCATGCTCAGCATGTCCGAGCCCCGCGATCTGGGGCGTGCCGTGGGCGCCAGCGATGCCACCTGGTTCACCACCTTGGGAAACGCGGGCCGGGGAGAGACGCGCTCGTCCGCTGGCGAGGACATGGACTGGGAAGCCGATGGCGCACAGTTTCGGCCCACGGTGTTTCTCTACGACAACTATCCCGGTGGGATTGGTTTATCGGCGCCTTTGTACGATCTGCGGGCCCGGGTCGTGGACGGAGCAAGGCGCTTAGTTGCTGCCTGCGGTTGCGCCGCGGGATGTCCGGCCTGCATCGGTCCCATACTGGGCTCCGAGGAGCAACGAGAGTGTTCTGCTAAAGATCTCGCGCTCGCGGTGTTGTCGTTACTCACAGACGAAATCGACAGCGGGCCGTGAGCGATCTGCGTGCACGGCTGGGCGTTCTGCAGCACCAATCAGGCGTCTCCGGTGGCAACGACGATGCCGGCGGCTCGACGGACTGCGTCGATGCGCTACGCCATCGACTGCAACGGGTGGGTGCCGGGCGACGGCGCCGGACCCCGCGTCGCAAACGCATTAGCGACGAGAAGCTTGCTGCCAGGCTGGGCGGCCGCGTGGTCCGCGACGGTGTGATCCTCATCCACGAGCGGCTCGCCGTCGATGCCGTCCACGGCGCGTTTCCGCTGGCCGATTCAGCCTTACACCAGGGACTTTCGCTTTGTACCGGCGCAGACGTCGAAGCACCGCGCGCATGTCTTCTCATGGATACGGAAACCACGGGACTCGCGGGTGGTACCGGAACGCTCGTGTTTCTCCTCGGCATGGCGCGTTTTTCGGATGGCGCGCTGGAGATCGATCAGCTGTTCCTCACTGGTTTTCAGGGGGAAAGCGCCATGCTGGACGAGGCGCGGGAATACTTGCGTGGTGCCGATACACTGGTCACGTTCAACGGTCGCAGCTTCGACAGCCCGCTGCTGGCGGCGCGCTACCGCTTGTCAGCGTTGAGGGATCCTTTTGCGGAATTTCATCATGTGGATTTACTGCATGTCACGCGCCGCACCTTCAAAAATAAATGGCCCGATTGCCGCTTGCAGACGGCGGAGCGGCGGCTGCTCGGTGTCCAGCGGATCGGGGATCTACCGGGCTCCGAGGCGCCTCGTGCCTGGTTCGAATGGGTGCGTCATGGATGCGATGACGGGCTATCGGCCGTGTGCTCTCACAACCGCCTGGATCTGCTTTCCCTGGCCGTGCTGCCAGCCGCGCTGCAACGAAGCCACGACGATCCGATCGCCGCCGGCGCCAACGTGCTCGCCTGCGCGAGACACTATAGCCATGCTCGTGGCCACGGTCCGGACCGCGCAGCCGGTGACCAGGAGGCCTTCGAATACTTGCAACGCCACCGCAGGCATCTCGAAACGGAAGGTCTGCTGGAGCTCGCATGGCTGGCGCGGCGCCGGCGCGAGTGGAATCTGGCCGTGGAGCTATGGGAGCAGCTTGCCGGCGCTGGCGTATCCGGTGCCATCGAGCATCTGGCCAAGTACTACGAGCATGAGAAGCGGGATTACGAGCGCGCCCTGCAAGTCACGTCCCGGTTGCTGGCGTGTGCCCCCCACGATGGCCAACACCGGCGGCGCGATGCGAGATTGCGCGCCCGGCTGGCCGCAAGGCGGTGTTGACGCTTCGAGATTCGCTATCATCTATACAGGTGCCGAGGCATCGGCGAATCACATTGTGAGGGTAGACGAAAAGAATGGATGGCGAGACAGAAACCACGGGGCCTCGGAAGGCATACAAGAACGAAGAGTTTTTCGACAGCCTGGACGCACGACCCCTGCGTATCCTGGCCGAGTATCTGGAACCCGGCGCGCGCTTTGCGCAGCAGCACGTCCACGACACCATCGTGTTTTTCGGTTCGGCACGGTTGATATCCAAAGACGAAGCCAGTGCCGCGTTGAAGTCGGCGAAGGCCGACGGTGGCGACGTCCCGAGTGCCGAGATGCAGCTACACATGGCGCGTTACTACGA
>CAXMNG010000063.1:0-8057 GCA_964194585.1 Salibacteraceae bacterium
GTCAGCGGCAGATGCAGCGAGACGATATCGGATTCCGCCAGCAGCTCCGGCAGCTCACGCCACTCGGCCTCGGCGCCCGGCTTGGGCCCGGTGGCGGTGTAGAACACACGTGCACCGAGAGCGCTCAACACCGGCGCAAGCATCGTCGGGACAGCACCGTAGCCCACCAGGCCGACGCTCCTACCGCCGATTTCTCCAACATCATCGAACAGGGCGGGATCCAACCGCCAACCGTCTCCGGCACGGGTCGCGGCATCGAGGCTGCGGGTACGACGGAGCGTTGTCAGCATGAGCATCAACGTGGCCTCGGCCACGGCGCGACTGTTGGTTCCCGGCATGTTGCACACACGGATGCCGCGCAGACCCGCATGCTCGAGATCGATGGTATTGACGCCCACGCCGATCTTCTGGATGAGCTGAAGGTTCGGGGCCGCGTTCATCACCTTCGCCGTCGCGGGCTCGAGCACGTGCAGCAACACGTCGGCGTCGCCGAGCAACCGATAGAGCAGCGCGGCATCGGACTCGGGACAGGACCGAATCTCCAGCCACGGCGGGGCCAGGGCCTTCAGCTTGGCGCTCAAGCTCTGGCTGCAGGCATAGTGAAATATCGCGCGCATGCTCGACGAAGCTCCCCGATGCAGGATCGGCCGAATGATCCATAATCCGTGCTGGCCGGCCCA
Source organism: Salibacteraceae bacterium (assembly GCA_964194585.1). Taxonomy (GTDB): domain Bacteria; phylum Pseudomonadota; class Gammaproteobacteria; order HK1; family HK1; genus JAABYT01. The sequence continues at coordinate 681 of CAXMNG010000063.1, forward strand.
TGGTAAGACCAAGTCGGATGCTGCACAAAAATGCGACACTCCGACCGGGGACTCCGGGTATGGTGGGGATTTACCGGTGAACGAAAGACTGCGGGTGCTGCTGCACTACGACCGGACGGCGCTTTTTCGGGATTTCGTCAGCGAGCGCTTCCCGGACGCGGTGATTCGTTGCTGCAATACTTACGCGGATCTCGCCGGCGCCCTCACCGATTTCAGGCCCCGGATTCTGTTCTGCATCAAGTTCGAGAACCAGCCCTATCCTCGCGACGCGGTCATGGCCTGCCGCTCCCTCGAATGGGTGAGCAACGGCGGCGCCGGTGTGGACCATCTCCTCCCCTGGGACCCGGATCGCCTGACTGTCACCAACGCATCGGGTGTTGCAAGCCCCATGATGGCCGAGTTCGTGATCGGCGGCATGCTCGCCCTCGGCATCGGTCTACCGGGGTTCATGCGTCGCCAGATACGCCACCATTGGCAGTTCGAGCAAGTCGCTGGGATCGCGGGAAAGACCGTCACCATCGTCGGTCTCGGCCGCACGGGCCGGGCGGTGGCGCGGCTGGCGAGCAGTCTGGACATGCGCGTGGTGGGTACCAGGGCGCACCCCACTTCGACTCCCCACGTGGAGACGGTGTACCCGGCGAGCCGCCTCCACGAGGCCCTGCGCGAAGGCGACTATGTGGTCGTCACGGCGCCTCTGCTGGACAGTACCCGCCACCTCATCGATGCCCGCGCCATCGCCGCCATGAAGGCGGGTGCCTGTCTCGTCGATGTCTCGCGGGGCGGCGTCGTCGATCAGTCGGCGCTCGTCGAAGGCCTGCGCAAGCGCAGGCTCGGTGGTGCAGTGTTGGATGTCTTCGAGCGCGAGCCGCTGGCGGCTGACAGTCCGTTGTGGGATCTGGACAACGTCATCATCACGCCTCACTGCTCCAGCGTCTACGACGGATGGGAGCGGCGGGCCGCGGAGATGTTCTGCGACAATCTCGGGCGCTGGCTCGCCGGCGAACCCTTGCGTAACGTCGTCGACCCGGCGCGGGGCTACTGACACCAATGCTCGCACATGGGCCCGCCGGGGCCATGGATGGGATCGCATTCCGGTACCAGAACCCGCGCCACCTGCTCCAACCCACGCCGGCAGGCACTGGGATTCGCGCGACACATATCCGGGTGCTGCCCGCTCGGGTAGGCGCCGACGACGCCGAACCCGCCGCTGGCGGAGAGCTTCTTGTGGGCGACACCCGCGGGGATAATGACCACGTCGCCCGGGTTGAGCGTCACAGTGACGCCGTTCTCGCCACCGAGCCGGACCACCGCCGAACCGCTGTAGATGCCGAGCACCTCGTGGGCCGTGCTGTGGTAGTGATGAAAGGGGAATATGCCGTTGCGCCAGCACCCGACCCAGCCGTTGGAGACGAAGTGTTGCTCGAACACGGAGGCGGGATCGTGTTGGCTGAGATCGACGGCCGCCGGATAGACGAGCAGCGGCAGATGAGCATTGTTGGGGACGCTTGCGTCGGCCTCGAGCAGGTGCGTGATGACCGGCGGATTTCCAGAAGTGGCATGGACGCCGTCGGAATCCGATGTCACGGGCTTTTCCTCCGGGGTGTCGGCGAGACGCTGGTGCGGCCCTGGCCAGTATAACGCCATTGCGCTCAAAGAGCGGCCCGGGCCGTGTAGAATCCAAAATCAGGGATCCACAGCGGGAGGAAGGCAAATGATCAAGCTCAGCATCATGTTGGCAGTGGCGTTGGTGCTCGGCATGTCTTTGAGCGCCAACGGCGCGCATGCGCAGAAATCCATGCTACAGGGACCCTCGACGAAGGTCTTTCTGTCCTGCGCCAAGAAATGCCAGAAAACCTTCTATTTCAGTGAGCAGAGCGACCCGACCTTCGCGGGTCTCAGAAATGCTTGCATCGAGGGATGCGGATCGGTGGTAGACGCCAACATGTCCGCGTATCAAAGCTGCAACATCGGCTGCCAGGGCATCTATCCCTACCGGCACGGCACCAATGCCGAGTTCGCCGGATTTCAAAAGACTTGTCTCGTCGGCTGTCGGCAGGTCCACTGAGCGGGCCTGGGCTCAGGTGTCACCGGTAAGCTGACGTGAGCAGTATGAAAGCGCTGGTCAAACGCTCCGCGGAGCCCGGGATCTGGATGGAGAACGTTCCCATGCCGACGGTCTCCACCAACGAGGTGCTCATCAAGGTGGAGAAGACCGCCATCTGCGGGACGGATTTGCACATTTACAACTGGGACGACTGGTCCCAGCGCACGATTCACCCGCCGTTGGTCATCGGTCACGAGTTCGTCGGAGAAATCGTCGAGCTCGGCCTCGGCGTGCATAACTATTCCGTCGGCGACCGGGTTTCGGCGGAAGGCCATATCACCTGCGGCATGTGCCGCAACTGCCGGGCGGGACGCCGTCATCTGTGTACGGATACGAAAGGAATCGGGGTCAATCGGGACGGCGCATTCGCCGAGTACATCACCGTTCCAGCGTCGAACCTGTGGTTGATTCCCGATAAAATCCCTTCGGAGATTGCCGCCTGCTTCGATCCCCTCGGTAATGCGACCCACTGCGCGCTTTCCTTCACCGTGGTAGGTGAGGATGTGCTCATTACCGGCGCCGGCCCCATCGGCATCATGGCGGCCGGGATCTGTCGATTCATCGGCGCACGCCACGTCGTGGTCACCGATATCAACGACTTCCGCCTCGAGCTGGCTGGAAAGATGGGCGCGACACATCTCGTGAACGTGGCGCGGGAAAATCTCGATGAGGCCATGCGTGCCCAGAACATCCACGAAGGCTTCGATATCGGCCTCGAGATGTCGGGCAATCCGGAAGCATTCAACGACATGCTGCATCACATGTATCACGGCGGTCGCGTGGCGCTGCTGGGGATCCTGCCGGCGAAAACGCTCATTGACTGGGATCAGGTGATTTTCAAGGGCCTGCACATCAAAGGCATATACGGGCGCGAAATGTTCGAGACCTGGTACAAGATGACACAGATGGTCGCCGGCGGCCTCGATCTGAGTCCGATTCTCACCCATCGCCTTGCCATCGACGATTACATGACCGGGTTCGAGGCCATGAAGAGCGGTGAGTGCGGCAAGGTCGTATGCAGCTGGAACTGAGCGCGCGGCTGTGAGGTATAAGTAATGAGTATGCAGCAATTGTTGACGAAAGAGCTCGAGGCCATCTGCCACGACGGCCTGTACAAGGACGAACGCGTTATAACCACGCCCCAGGGTTTCAGCATTCGTGTACAGGGCGGCGATGAGGTTCTCAACTTCTGCGCCAACAACTATCTCGGATTGGCGAATCATCCGGATGTCATCGCCGCGGCAAGGCAAGCGCTGGATGATCACGGTTTCGGCATGGCATCGGTGCGCTTTATTTGTGGAACCCAGGATCTGCACAAGTCCCTGGAGGATTCCATCGCGGCGTTTCTCGAGACCGAAGACGCCATACTGTACTCTTCATGTTTCGATGCCAATGGAGGTTTGTTCGAAACCTTGCTCGGCCCCGAAGACGCCGTAATCAGCGATGCATTGAATCATGCATCGATCATTGACGGCGTACGTCTGTGCAAGGCACAGCGCTATCGCTATGCCCACGCCGACATGGGTGATCTCCAAAGCAAGTTGGAGGAAGCGGTTGGTGCGCGATGCCGACTGATCGCGACCGACGGTGTATTCAGCATGGACGGTGACATCGCCCCACTGGACGAGATCGTCGCGCTGGCGAAGCGCTTCGACGCCTTGGTGATGGTGGACGATTCCCACGCGACTGGATTCGTCGGATCGACCGGGCGCGGCTCGGCGCAGCATCACGGAGTGCAGAAGGACATCGATATCTTCACATCGACGCTCGGCAAGGCGTTGGGCGGCGCCTCCGGTGGATTCACCGCCGCCAGTCGCGAAGTGGTCGACATGCTGCGGCAACGCTCCAGACCCTATCTATTTTCGAACAGCCTACCGCCCCCCCTGGTGGCCGCAGGTATAACGGTGCTCGAGAAGCTGTCCGGGTCGAGCGAGCTACGCGACCGGTTGATGGAGAACACCGGATACTTTCGCGAGCAGATGACCTCGGCCGGTTTCGACATTAAGCCCGGCGAGCATCCCATCGTTCCGATCATGCTCTACGAGGCGACTCTGGCGCAGGAGATGGCGAGTCGCTTGCTGGCCGCCGGAATTTACGTCATAGGCTTCTCGTTTCCGGTAGTCCCCAGAGGTGAAGCGCGTATCCGCGTGCAGCTCTCGGCGGTTCACGAGCGCGCTCATCTGGATCGGGCTATTGAGGCCTTCATCAGCGTGGGCCGAGAGCTCGGCGTAGTCTGAGACTTTGCCGAACGTCAATTTCGGGCTCCGCCCTTGATCCAAGAGCATCGCTGTGAAGATTCTCATGGTCTCGCTCGACTTTCCGCCTACCGTCGGCGGAATTGCAGCCCACGTTTACGAGCTCTCCCGTGCGCTCGGCGAGCTGGGCCATCGCCTATGCGTCGTTACGCGCCAGCTACCGTCTCAGACCGATGCCTTCGTCAAACGAGAATCCATGGACATCTATCGGCTACGTCTACGTTGGGCCGCACCGCTTTATGGTGGTCAGATCAACCGGTTCATCCGAAAGAAGCTCCCGGAGATTCAGCCCGACATCATTCATGTGCACGGCATGGCGCCACTCGAGGGCTATCAAATCAAGGGTGTACCTCTGGTGTACACCAATCACACCTCCGGCTACCTCGACCGCATCAAGAAAGGCGGCCTTCGGCGAATGGCTCTGCTGCGTCGGCTGTTCGCAAAACCTCAGCTATTCCTGGCACCCAGTCGCGAGCTCCTGGAGGTACCGTTCCCCATCGCCGCCGAGAAGGAATATATTCCCAACGGCGTGGACGCGACGAAATATCGGTTCGATGCGCAAGCGCGAAGTGAGATACGATCCTCCATGGGACTGCGCGACGACCATGTGCTCGGCATTCTCACCAGGCGGCTGGTGCCGAAAAATGGCGTGATACACCTTGCGGGCGCGGCACGATTTCTTAGCGCCGAGCGGTTGCGTCTTTTGTTGATTGGAGATGGATCGGAGTTCGAGGCTGTATCCGCGGATCTCGAACAGCGCTTCGAGAATCGCTTTACGATGCTGGGTGCGAAGAGGCACGAAGAGATCATTCCGTACTACAGTGCGGCGGACTTCTCGATACTACCTTCGCTGATGGAAGCGACCAGCATCAGTGGACTCGAGGCCATGGCCTCATCGCTGCCTCTAATCGGGACCCGTGTCGGTGGAATTCCCGATCTGATCGAGGAAGGGAAGAACGGCTTCCTTTGCGACCCGGCGGACGACGAAGATCTGGCGGCAAAGATCAACGCCCTGCTCGATGTCGATATGAAGGCCTTCGGCGCACATTCACGAAGAATGGTCGAGAGCGAATTCGCGTGGCCGCGGATTGCGCGCAGAACACTCGAGGCTTACGAGACCGTGGCATGAGTAAAGTCCTGGTGGTTTTCGGCACCCGGCCGGAGGCGGTGAAGATGGCGCCGCTCGTAAAGCAACTCGAGGCCCGCCGGGATGTCTTCGAGACCAGAGTGTGCGTGACGGCACAACACAGGATGATGCTCGATCAGATCCTCGATGCCTTCGAAATCCAGCCACACTACGACCTGGACATCATGACCGGCGGTCAGGACCTCTACGACATCACGACCCATGTGCTTGCCGGAATCCGGCCGGTGTTGGCGGAGTTCGAGCCGGATCTCGTGTTGGTTCAAGGTGACACCACGTCGACATTCTGCACGGCGCTGGCCGCGTACTACGAGCAGATCGACATCGGTCACGTGGAAGCGGGGCTGCGTACGGGCAATATCTACTCGCCCTATCCCGAGGAGATCAACCGGCAGCTCACGGCGCGGCTGGCGAAATACCACTTTGCCCCTACGCCGTTGAACCGGGACAACCTTCTGAAGGAGAACATCGACCCGGGAAACATCGCCGTTACGGGCAATACCGTCATCGACGCGCTATTGATGGTGGTGGAACGGCTGGAGAACGACCAGCAAAGGCGCGATCGGGTCACCAGGAACATCCAGCAGGCCGGCCTCGGGGCAGGCATCCTGGAGTCCGGTGGCAGAATGGTGCTGGTCACGGGCCATCGGCGGGAGAGCTTTGGCGCTGGATTCGTCAATATCTGCGAGGCCATTCGCGATCTGGCCACCAGCCAGACTGACCTGAAAATCATCTACCCCGTGCACCTCAATCCGAATGTGCGCGCGCCGGTGGCAGAGATCCTGTCGGCGGTCGGCAACGTGCACTTGATCGAGCCGGTATCCTACGAGGAGTTCGTCCACCTCATGAGCAAGGCTTACCTGCTCCTGACCGACAGTGGAGGGATTCAGGAAGAGGCACCGGCGCTGGCCAAGCCGGTTCTGGTGATGCGCGAGAACACCGAGCGCCCCGAGGCGGTGGATGCGGGCACCGCGAGACTGGTGGGAACGGACCGAGTCGAGATCGTCGCCCGCGTCAAGGAGCTGCTCGACGACCCGGACACCTACCAACGCATGGCCACGGCCGCCAATCCTTACGGCGACGGTACGGCGGCGGAGAAAATCGTGGGATTCCTTGCGGACCGCCTGTCTGACGCGTAAACGGCACTTAAGCCGCTCCCCCGGGGCAAGATCGTTCTATTCACCGGGCCGCTGTGGTTAACTACGCCGTTTCGGCTGGACCGAGCGGGCACGAAGAAGATGAGTGAATATGTCGAGACGGGAGACCTCAGGGTCGACAAGGCGCTGCACGAGCTTGTGCGCGACGAGATCGCGCCGGGCACCGGCGTGGACGCGGCGGCCTTCTGGCAGTCATTGGGCGAAATCGTAGCGGACCTGGGGCCGGAAAACGCGGCGCTCCTCGAAAAGCGCGATCATCTCCAGAAGCAGCTGGATGATTGGCACCGGGAGCGCAAAGGTCGCGTCATCGATAGCGCCGAGTACCGGAAATTCCTTACCGATATCGGTTACATGGTCCCGGAGGGCAGCGCCTTTGAAGCGAGCACCACGAACGTGGACAGGGAAATCGCCACCGTGGCCGGACCGCAACTGGTCGTGCCGGTCGACAACGCACGTTACGCGCTCAATGCAGCCAACGCGCGTTGGGGAAGTCTCTACGATTCGCTCTACGGGACCGATGCCATCGCCGACGCGGACGGGGCCGAGCGCCGGGCGGAATTCAATCCGGCGCGCGGCGCGCGGGTGGTGGAAGTCGCCGCTGCGTTTCTGGACAGCAGCGTGGGCCTCGCCGAGGGCAGCTACGTGGATGTCACGGGCATGGAGTTGGTGGATGTAGCCGGCAGGCGCGAGTTGCGCGCGACCTTGAGCGACGGCCGC
>CAXMNG010000064.1:0-3656 GCA_964194585.1 Salibacteraceae bacterium
CCCGCCGTAGACCAGAAGCTCGGTACCGCCTTCGTCCAGCACACGGTTCAACGAACGGCGAAAGGCTTTCAGCGGATACAGCGACGGGTCGGGGATCAGTGAGTGCAGGGGCACGGCGCCATCGCGGGTGTCGAAATCGGGACGCGCACGCTCGAAGTCCAGCAGACGCTCCACCACCGGCGAGAGGGGCGGTGCGACCTGCTCCGCCGGCGGCTGGCGGCCAGCCGCCGTCTGGCGCACGAAGGTGCCGCGGCCGACGGTGGTCTCGACGATGCCGTCTTTGGCGAGGCCGTCGTAGGCCAGCGCCACGGTGTCGCGGTTGACACCGAGCTCCCCGGCCAGCGCCCGGATAGTGGGCAGCTTGTCGCCTCGGCGGAGCTGGCCCGTAGAAATGGCCTCTTTCACCTGCTCGGCGATCTGCTGATATATGGGTCTGCGGGCACCGCCGTCGCCGACCCCGTCGCGTTGAATCGTGATGCGCATGAAGGCACGTTAGTACCGGGACAATATCCGGTCAATCCGACAATATCTTCGCATTTTGCCCGGATTTTGGCGGATTGTCCCGTTTACTTGGGGGTGTCTGCAGGTATTGTGGGGGCACTCAGGGGGCTTTACGTGGCCACTGGACGGGATGCGGGGCCCATTTGACCGGCGCCACGACCTTGAACTCGCCACTCTGAATTTGCCGCACGGCCATGGGCTTGGCCGTGTTGTTACCGTGCTCGGAGAATTTGATAGCGCCGTAAAAGGTCTTCATGTCCGTATCCGCAATCGCGTGTCTGAGCACCTCTGTATCGAAGGAATTTGCGCGTTCGAAGGCGTCCTTCCATACCATGACGGCCGCCGAAGCCTGGGCTGACTGATAGGGCGCGGTTACGTTGTTCGGGTATGTGGCCCTGAACAGCTTGCCGTAGTCGGCGGCGGTGCCGAAAAAATCATCGCCGTAGTTCAGAGTCTCGGACCACTGGGTCGGACACAGGAAGCCATTCACCGCAGATCCGAACTTCTTCACCAGCCCCGCCGATTCGCAATGGGTAATTGCGATCATCGGCACGTCAATCTTCATTTCCCTGATCTGACGGGCGGCGGTCGTGGCACCCCTGGAGTGTCCGGAGACCAACAGCAGATCGGGCTTCATGGTCCTGACTTTTGTCAGAGTCGTCGACATGTCGCCGAGATCACGTGGCAACTTGTCGTCGACAATTATCTTCATTCCGTACCTATTCGCTTGAGCAACCACGCCGGCGCGACTGTCCAGAGATGAAGGATCGTTTTCGAATGCCATCGCAATCTTCAAGTCGGAAGCTTTCCTGCCGTTCTTCGCCGCGATTTCCGCGGCGAGCACGATAGAACTCACCAGGTACTGATCGGAAGTGGAGAGCACCGCAAAGAGATACTTGTAGCTCTGGTCGAATAGCGAAAGCGACGCCCCTTGTGATGCAATCATCGGGATTTTCTGCTTTTCCGTCACCGCCGCCACCACTTTGGTAAGTCCGGAGCTGTACGGTCCGAGAAAGTATTTCACATCGTCCTGTTCGATCAGGCGTTTGGCGAGTCGTGCGCCGCGGGCAGGCGTCGATTCGTCATCGTAGTAAATGACCTTCAGCTTGTAAGACTTGCCGCCGACCTTGATGCCGCCGCTTTGATTTATCTTTTTTACCGTAAGGTCGTAACCATGCCTGGCATGGGTCCCTGAGCGGTAGTATTTGCCGGTCAGCGAAATGACCGACCCGAGGATAATCGTGTCGCCTTCGACCTTCGCATTGGCGGAGCTTGTTAGCAACGCCGCAAACGTACCCAGGACACCGAGTCTCACCAGGGCCCATAGCATGCACGGCACGAATGTTTTCATGCTGGTCCTCAGATGGATGGGAATGCGATTATATAAGCGCGAAATTCGCGCTGCGCGATGGTACCGGCTCGTGGGTGTCGGGGAAAGGCGCTTGCCACGCTGAAGGTGACAGGGAAGGTGATAGAATCCACGCACCATGAGTTTGACTGACTACCCCTACGCATCCCGGCGAAGCGCCTTACTCGCCTCGAATGGCGTCGTCGCCACCAGTCAGCCGCTGGCGGCCAACGCCGGTCTCGCGATGCTCGAGAAAGGCGGCAACGCCGTGGACGCGGCGCTGGCAACGGCCATCGCCCTCACCGTGCTGGAGCCCACGTCCAACGGTATCGGCAGCGACGTCTTCGCCATAGTCTGGGACGGCGAGCGGCTACACGGCCTGAACGGCTCCGGCCGATGGCCGGCGGCCTGGACCGCGCAGGGTCTTCGCGACCAGGGACACAGGTTGGTGCCGGAGCGGGGTTGGGCCAGCGTCAGCGTGCCCGGGGCGCCCGCCGCCTGGCACGATCTCCACGAGCGATTTTCGCGCCTTACCGTCGCCGAGCTGACGGCGCCGGCAATTGCTTACGCGGAGCAGGGATTCCCGGTGTCACCGGTCATCTCGCGTCTGTGGCAGAACGCCGCACCCACCTTCCTCGGCGGTGACGACCCGGCCATGGCTGGATGGCGGGAAGTGTTCAGCCGCGATGGCGTGACGCCGACGGCGGGCCAGCGATGGTACAGCCCGGGACACGCAGCGAGCTTGCGCGCCCTCGGCGAACGTGGCTTTCGTGACTTCTACGACGGTGGAGTGGCGCAGCAGATTGTTGCCTACTCCGATGCTACCGGCGGCGTCATCGGCAGCGACGACCTGACCGCCCACCGCAGCGAATGGGTGGATCCCATCCGCGTGTCCTACCGGGGCCACGACATATGGGAGATCCCGCCGAACGGCCAGGGCATCGCCGCGCTGATTGCCCTGGGGCTCCTGGAAGACACCGACATGGCGTCCCTCGCCCACGGCGGCGAAGAGATCTGGCACCTGCAGATCGAGGCCATGAAGCTGGCCTTCGCCGACGCCTACCGCTACGTGGCCGACACCGAGCAGGTGGCGGTGCCTGTGACCGGATTGCTGGACCCCGGTTATCTCGCCACCCGCCGCGCCCTCATGGGCGATCGGGCGCGGGTGCCGGAGCCCGGCCGCCCGCCCGGTGGCGGCACGGTCTACCTGGCGAGCGCCGATGCCGACGGCATGATGGTGAGCTTCATTCAATCCAACTACCACGGCTTCGGCAGCGGTGTGGTGGTGCCGGAGCTCGGCATCTCCTTGCAGGACCGCGCTTGCGGCTTCACCCTCGAGCCGGGCCACCCCAACGAGGCGGCCCCGGGCAAGCGGCCGCGGCATACCATCATTCCCGGTTTCATCACCCGCGATGGCCAGCCCGTGGGGCCCTTCGGCGTCATGGGCGGAGAGATGCAGCCCCAGGGCCATTTGCAGGTGGTGAGTTCCATGCTCGACCACGGCCTCAATCCCCAGGCGGCCCTGGACGCGCCCCGCTGGCGGCTGGGCGACGGTTTGGATGTGGTCGTGGAGCCCGGCACCGATGAACGGCTCCTGGCAGCGCTTACCGGCCGCGGTCATCACACGGTGGTGGCTCCCGACCGCCTGTTATTCGGCCGTGGCCACATCATCGTGCGCCTGGAGGACGGCGTCTATGCCGCCGGCAGTGAGCCACGCGCCGACGGCGTGGCGGTGGGGTATTAAGAACCGCCGCTCGCGCGCCGATACAGATTCATGAGCATGCCGGCGGTGGCGCCCCAGATCACG
>CAXMNG010000065.1:0-1540 GCA_964194585.1 Salibacteraceae bacterium
CGACATCGGTATCCACCGTCTGCGCGAGCTTCAGCTGCACGATGGTCGGGTCCGAAACCGCATAGGGAATGCCCGTCAGCGTTTCCACGACGGCTGTCACCTGCTCCCAACGAATGTGCTTCGACTGCTCGGCCGAGGTCAGCGCCACCACCTGGCGCATGGCATCACCGGCGCTGAGGGATCCGCCGAGCTCCAGCTCGCCGGCACTGGGGTGCACCTCCACATACAGCACGCCGTCGCGCCAGCCCGTCTTGACCGGCTGATTGACGACGTGCACGGGCGTGTCCACCGGCACCGCATCGTAGAGAGTTACGATATCCTCTGGATACATACGTATACACCCATGGCTGACACGCATGCCGAGGCCATAGGGTTTGTTCGTGCCGTGGATCAAATAACCCTTTTTGGCGAATGCAAGCGCGTGGGTTCCGAGAGGATTGTCCGGGCCGGGTGGCACCATCAGTGGAAGCGACTCGCCGGCGGCTTCCGCCTCGGCACGAATCGACGCCGGCGGATACCAGGCCGGATTCGTTACCTTGGCGGCGATCCTGGTCGTGCCCAGGGGCGTGCTCCAGCCGACTTGCCCGATGCTTACCGGGTGCGTGATGACCCTCCGGCGCGGCGCATTCATCGGATCCGGGAAGTAATAAAGGCGCATCTCGGCGAGATTGAGGACGATGCCGTTTCTCGGTGCATCGGGAAGCACGTAGCGCGATGGAATGACGATCAACGTGCCTTCGCCCGGAATCCACGGATCCACGCCGGGATTGGCGAGCTTCAGCTCCTCGTAGCCGACGTTATAGCGGCGCCCGATATCGAGAATAGTGTCTTCCCGGGTCGCCACGGCACCCTGTAGATGTCCGACGACACTGTCGCCCTCCCTGGGAAGCCAGAAAGTCTCGGCCGACGCGGGCGCGAGCCACCCCATGCAGGCCATGGTGATGACGACGATTTCGGCCGCAACCTTCGCTGCGTGGATAGCGGATCTGTCGAGGAACATGCTCGGATACAACCGTGGCGAATTGCGAATCAGTTAGGAATAATAACCGAAGAATCCGGCATGCGCAGAAAGGATGGTGGTAAGCCTGACTACAGGTGACTCCGACGACACCCATCGGCACCGCACGCACGGTGGAAATCCGGGCGGGAGATCCCTCCGCCGTAGAGTCGCGCTGCCGAGCAGTCGCTCAGTGGACGTACTGCGGGAGGACTTCGTATATGCCGTCTTCGAACTGGCCGAAAAGCTCGTCGAGCTGAGGGTGATCCACAGGCCCACCGGAATCGTCCACCAGTAGATTCTGCTCCGAAACATAGGCGACGTAGGTCGTATCCTCGTTTTCCGCGAGCAGATGATAAAAAGGCTGGTCCTTGCGCGGCCGCACTCCCTCGGGAATGGATTCCCACCATTCATCGGTGTTGCTGAACTCCGGATCCACGTCGAATACGACGCCCCGGAACGGATACACCCGATGGCGAACAACCTGGCCGATTCGAAATTTCAACAATTTATCGTCACTGGACATAATGCTTTCACATATTG
>CAXMNG010000066.1:0-2368 GCA_964194585.1 Salibacteraceae bacterium
GCCTTCGGCATTCGCCATCAGCAGAATGGCAGCCCCCATGGCGCCGGGGCCGGCGATGAGTGGCGTTGCCAGGGGAAAGACCGAGATGTCCTGCTTCTGCTCGGCTTCCTTGGTCTCATCATCCGTCGTTGATGTGCCGCCCGACGAGCGTGCAAATACCATGTCGATGCCGATCAGCAGCAACAGGATGCCGCCGGAAGTGCGTAGGGCCGCAAGCGATATTCCCAGTGCCGACAACAGCAACTCACCGAACAGGGCGAAGACGAGCATTATCCCGCTGGCAATGAGGGAACCGCGGATGGCCATGGAGCGCCGGTGTGCCGCGGTGCTGCCGGCCGTTATCGCCGCGAACATCGCGGCGGCTTCGATGGGGCTGATGGTCACGAAGAAAGTCGTGAATGCGATGGCGGTGGTCTCTAACATTCGAATCCCTATGAGGAACTTTCGCCGGCGGCACGCGCCTCGCGGTGAGCGATGTAGGTCACGCTGGCGATGATGATAGCACCCCCGGTTAGGGTCCAGATATCCGGCACTTCGGAGAAGGCGTAGAAGCCAAGCAGGGTCGCCCAGACCAGCTGCAGGAACGAGAACGGCTGCAGCACGGTCAGCTCCACGGTCTGCATCGCGCGGGTGAAGGTGTAATGGCCGGCCGTTGCGAAGATAGCGGTGACGAACAACCAGCCGAGCTCCGTGAGCGTTGGCGTGCGCCACACCAGCAGGGCAGGGGGCAGTAACGCCAGGGTCACGAACACCGACATGTAGGCGACGATGCTTGCGCTGGATTCCGTCTCCGTGAGCTTCTTTGCGATCAGGAAGGAGCACGCGAACAACGGCGCTGCGGCGAGCTGGGCAAGCGCGCCCAGCTCGATGCTGACGGCGCCGGGTCGCAGAATGATCAACGTGCCGAGAAAGCTGACCACGACCGCGGCGATGCGCCGCGCATGCAGGACCTCGCCGAGGAACAGCACGGCGCCCATGGTGGTGAATATGGGTGTCGTGAAACCGATGGCCGTCACCTGGGCGATAGGAATGCGCGCCATGGCAAAGAACCACAGCATGACGGCAGTTCCGTGGGCGACGCCGCGAAGCATGTGTAATCCGAGGCGCGAAGGTGCTGCCCGAGCCGTGAACATGCGCAACAGCACGGGCGCTATCAGGACGACACCGAAGGCGTAACGGATGAACGCCGCCTGCATCGGGTTCATGTCGGTGCCCAGATGGCGGACGACGCCGGTGACGGCCACGAACAGCAGCCCGGTCAGGAGCATCCACCAGATGCCCCATAGATAGCGCCCGCGAGCTGTGTCCGTCACCCGCGGATTTTCGCCCTCGGCAGGCTTACGCCCCAGGGATCGGGTACTTTGCCGATGGGAACTTCGATGAAGCTGGCGCCCTTGCGGCCGAAGGCATTTTCCAGCTCGCCGCGCAGTGCCTGCGGTGTCTCGGCGCGCGCGGCGCAGACGCCGAAGCTCTCCGCGAGACGGATGAAATCGGGATTGCGCAGCTCCGACGCGATGACGCGCCCGTCGTAGTCGTCCTCCTGCATGCGTTTCACGTTTCCGAAGGCGCCGTCGTTGAAGACCACGGTCACGACGTCGATGCCGTGCTGAACGGCGGTGGCGAGTTCCTGGACATTGAACATGAACCCGCCGTCGCCGTTGATCGACAGGACTGGCTTGTCCGGATTCGCGACCTTCGCGCCGAGGGCGGCCGGGAATCCGGCACCGAGGGTGCCCTGATAGCCGGATGAGAGAAAGCTTCTCGGGCGATACACAGGAAACAATGCGCGCGAGACATAACCGATTTGCGTGAGCTCGTCGACGAATATGCCATCCTCGGGCAGCGCGTCGCGCAGCGCCTCGATGTACCGGGCCTGGGGAGTCAGCGCGTCGCGCAATTCGGCAAGCGTCGATGACTCCAACCCGCTCAGCTCTTCTTCCCGTGATGCCCGTTTCTTGTTGTGTTTCGCGAGTGCGGGTATCAGAGAGGCAAGGGATCTTGCGGCGTCCGCGACGATCCCTACCGTCGGCCGCCCGAATCGCACCAACTGACCAGGGTCGATGTCGATGCGCACGACCTGCAGACCTTCATCCTTTCCCCACACGTGGAGTTGCTGCTGTGCCCGCGAACCCACCACCAGCACCACGTCTACGTCGGGCCACAGCTTGTAGCCCACGGGAAGCGTCTGTGACAGATAGTGGCGATCGCTGACGATACCGCGGCCCATGCGGTGAGAGATCACCGGCGCCTGCAGCATCTCCGCGATCTCCAGGAGCTCGGTGCCCGCATCCACGGCGCCACCCCCGCACACGATGAGCGGATTGGTCGCCTTGCCGAGCAGCTTCGCCGCCGCCTCGATGGCGTCGCC
>CAXMNG010000067.1:0-9762 GCA_964194585.1 Salibacteraceae bacterium
CGGACTGCGACCAAACGCTGCCGCTTCCGTCCGCAATACGACTGTGAGCGCTCCCGGGAACGCTATTTCATGGCGCGACGTTACTTGTCGAGCAGAAACTTGCCCGAGCCCGGTCTCACGCCCGGTGCGCCCATGCCACCCAGTCCCGGCGGTGCGGCGCCCGGAACGACGATCCGCGAATTCTCCTCGCGTACCATCTCCTTGGCGCGTTCATTGAGGCGCTCGACGGCTTCCTTGACGCCCTCGGCAAACTGGCTGAAGGCGTCGTCCAGGGATTTGGCCTCGATGGGAAACTGAACCGGCAGCGGCCCCATCTGCGTCATCAGGTTGGTCTCGCCGATATAGATGACATCGCGACCGCTATCCGTGCCGCCGTCGGCCTTTACCGGCGTCAGGCGCCGGATCGACGCGGCATGCAAATCGGTAAACACCTCCTCCCGGTGCAGATTGTCCGTATCGACGCTGATCTCGGCGGCACTCATGCCTTGCTGGTCAGTCACTACTTGTCTCTCCCACCCTCATGGCTGGCGCGCCGCGCCGTATGATCCTGTATTGGCTCGACTTTAGCACAATAACGGCCGCTCAGGCCGTGGCTGGGTCAGTGTAAGGAACCCGGAAGAAGATGGCGTAGAACACCGGTACTACGATCATCGTGAGCACCGTGGCGACCATCAGACCGAAGATGACGGTCACCGCCATGGCGACGAAAAAGGCATCGAATACCAGCGGCATCATGCCCAGCGCCGTCGTCAGGGCGGCCATGGACACGGGCCGAAGTCTGCTGACGCCGGCGTCGATGATCGCCTTCAATACATCGCTGGTCTGATTCTTCTGGACCTCGATCTCGTCGATGAGCACGATGGCATTCTTGATCAGCATGCCTGACAGGCTCATGAAGCCGAGCAGGGCCATGAAGCCGAAGGGCTGCCGGGTGAGCAGCAACCCGGCCGTTACTCCGATGAGGGCCAGGGGCACGCACAGCCAGATCACCAACGGCTGGCGCAGCGCATTGAACAGGCCGATGACGACCAGCACCATGGACAGCAAAAAGAACGGCAGGCTGGCGGCGATACCTGCCTGGGCTGTCGTTGAGTCCTTGTACTCACCCCACCATTCGATCTCGTAGTCGGGTCCCATCTCCAGCGCTTCGACCTTGGGCCGTATGCGGCTGAGCAGTGCGTTGGAGCTGCCGAATTTGGGATCCGCGTGCACCGTGATGGTGGACTTGCGGTTGAGGCGCTGGACGATCTCGTTCTCGAAGTCGGTGTCGAATCCGGAGACCACCTGGCGAAGCGGAATATTCTGTTGCGCGGCCGGGCTCCAGATCTGTATGTTCTGGATGCTCGCGACGTCGCTGCGTTCCTCGTCGGGTGCGCGAATGATGATGGGCAACAGCTCGTCGCGTTCCCGGTAGACACTCACGGTCTGCCCCTGGAAACCCATGGCGATGGTCATCGCCACATCCGGGGTGGCGACGCCGGCGTAGTTGGCTTCCTCCTCGGCGATGACCGGCCGCACGACCTTGACTTGCTGGCGCCAGTCGGTACGAATGGCCTTGGCGTCGCCGTCCTCGTACAGCATGTCCATCGTCCGGGTGGCGAGGGCGCGCAGCGTATCCTGTGCCGGTCCGCTGAAGCGTATCTGAAGCTTACCGCCGGAGCCGGGGCCGAGAATGAACTTGCGGCCGTAAACTTCCGAGTCGGGCATCAACTCGGGAAGCTCCTTCTCTACCCGGGCGATCAAACCGTCGATCCGGGTGTAGTCGTCCACGTCCACCAGGAACTGCAGATAGGCGCTGTTGAGCTTCTCGGGAGAGTAGGTGAGTAAAAACCGCGGCCCGCCGGCACCGCCCAACGTAGTCACATGATTGGCACCGTCGAGCGCCAGCAGATACTTCTCCACATCGGCTCCCGTCTCCATGGTCTTGTCGATGTGCGTTCCCTGGGGCAGCCAGAAGTCGATCATGAACTGCGGCCGCGTGGAGTTCGGAAAGAAGGTCTTGTCCACGTACTGAAATCCCCACAGGGAGAGGGTGAACATGCCGAGGACCACGAGCACCGTGACGTAGCGGAAGTGAATGGCTGAAAGGAGAAAACGGCGGTAAGCCGAGTACAGCATGCCGCCGTAAGGATCGGGCTCTCCGGCTTCCTGGCCGCCGGAGCCGGGTTCCGCCGGCTTCAGGAACATGACGCACAGCAGCGGTGTCAACGTTACCGCCGTTATCCAGGAGAGTCCTAAGGAGATGAACACCACCCGGAACAGCGAACGGCAGAATTCGCCCGTGGCGTCCTCGGACAATCCGATGGCGCCGAATGCCATGATGGCCACCGCCGTCGCCCCGAGCAGCGGCATCGAAGTCTGCGCGACCACCTCCCTGGCCGCCTCGGCGGCGTCCTGTCCTTTTTTCGTGCGCACCAGCACGCCGTCGACGACCACGATGGCATTATCCACCAGCATGCCGAGCGCGATGATGAGGGCGCCGAGCGAGATGCGCTCCAGCGGCACGTCCCAGGGGCCCATGAATATGAAGGTGCCGCAGATGGTCACCGCCAGCACGAAGCCGATGATGAGGCCGCTGCGCACTCCCATGAAAGCCAGCAATACGACGATTACGATGGCCACTGCCTGGTACAGGCTCACGAGGAAGCTGTCGATGGCGGTGGTGACCGCATCGGATTGCAGTGAGACGATGCCGAAGTGGATCCCCAATGGTGTGCGCGGCGCCAATTCCCTGGCGCGCTTTCCCACCGCCGCGCCCATGGTCACGACGTTTCCGCCGCTTACCGTGGAGATCCCCAAGCCGATGGCCAGGTGGCCGTCGTAGCGCAGCACCCGGGTGGGTGGATCCACATAGCCGCGCCGCACGTCGGCGACGTCCCTGAGATAGATCTGGCCCTTGCCGGATTCGCTGACGCCGCTGATCAGCAGATCCTCGAACTCCTGCACCGACTTGAACGTGCCCGTGGGCTCGACCGCGATGAATGACGGACCCACCCGTATGCGCCCGGCATCGGAGACGATGTTCTTGTCGCGCAGGCCGTTGACGATCTGCATGGGGTGTATCCCCAGCTGCGACATGCGATCGCGGTTAGGCTCCACGTACACCGCCTCGGTGCGTTCGCCCCAGAGCTCGATCTTGGAGACGTCGGGAACCAGCAACAGCTCGCGGCGCAGGAGCTTTGCGTACTCCTTGAGCTCCGCGTAGCTGTACTCGTCACCGTAGATGGCGACGAACACGCCGAACACGTCACCGTAGTCGTCGTTGACGATGGATGGGCCGGCGCCCGGGGGCAGCTGGCCCTGCACGTCGTTCACCTTGCGGCGCAGCTCGTCCCACACCTGGGGTAGGGCGAACTTGTCGTACTTATCCTTGATGCGCACAGTGACAGTGGAAAGACCGCGGTCGGACTTCGACTCCACCTCCTTGAGTTGTCCGAGTTTCTGAACCGCCTGCTCAATCCTGTCGCTGACCTCCTCTTCCACTTCCGCCGCGGTGGCGCCGGGGTAGGGCGTGATGACCAGAGCCTCTTTGATGGTGAACTCGGGATCCTCCAGCCGTGCCAGGCCGCCGAAGGAAAGGATCCCGGCGCCGAGCAGCACCATGGTGAGCACCATGGTCGTGGTGCGGTTGCGCAGCGAGAAGTCGGCGAGATTCATTGCGAGGTGGCGGCTACGGCGGCTATGGCTCGAGGATGCGAACTACCATATCGTCGCGCAGCTCGTTGACCCCGGAAATTGCCACCACGTCCCCTTCATCCAATCCGGACGTGATTCTTACCCGGTCATCCAACAGGTCCCCCAGCTCGACCGGTGCACGGCTGACGGCCATGGATTCGGGATCCACCTTCCACACGAAGGATTCGCCGCTGTCGTTGGCCAGCGCTGCACTCACGGGTACCGACCAGGCGCGCTCCGGATCCACCGTTATCTGAACGCGTGCCGTCATTCCCGGCAGGATGTTGACGTCGCCGGGGTTCTTGAAATTGAGCTTGGCTGAGAAGGTGCGTGTTACGGGGTCCGCAGTGGACGCGAACTCTTTTATCCAGGCGCTGAACTTGAGGTGCGGAAGCGCGCTGACGATGACTTCCGGATTAGTACGATTTTGCATCGTCTGAAGTTTCCGGTCGATTGGGGCCCCTGCGACGTCGCGCTCGGGCACGTTGACCTCGATCTCGAGTGTCGACGTATCCTGAAGGATCAGCACCGGTTCTTTGGCTAGGACGTTCTGGAAGTCTTCCACCAGCTTGCGCGCCATGCGTCCGGAGAAAGGTGCGCGGAGCTTCGTGTCGTCGACCGCCTTCTGGGAAATAGCGAGATTTGCCTTGGCTACGTCCACCGCCCGTTGATGGGTGTCGATGGTTTCCGTGGAAATCGCGCCGGGGTCTTCCTTGTAGATGTTGTTGCTTCGCCGCAGGTCGGATTCGGCCTTGCGCAGATTGGCCTGGCTGGCTTTCAAATTGGCTTCGTAGTCGCGTGGATCGAGGCGTGCCAGCACTTCCCCCTGGACCACGTCGTCGCCTTCACTGACATAGAACTCCTCGATGCGGCCGCCGACCTCGAAGCCCATGTCGGCGTGCTGAAAAGCGCGAATGCTGCCCGGATATTCCCGTCGGGCTGAGGCGTCCGCTTTGCCGATGGTGTGTACCTTGACCGGTCGGATGACGGGTTCCTGCTCCGCCACCTGTTCATCGCAGGCGGCGACAGCCAGGGTCAGGCAGACACCCAGCAGTGCCATCGGGAACCGGGGGCGGGCTGGATAACTGTCTGAAATGCGCGTGCGTCCAGGCATCGTCATGATCGGTGTGCGCTCTCCTGTGGCGGCGGCTATCGTCACTCCGTGGGCGTAACTCGGCGTCGTGCGCGAGCAGGCCGAATCGGCCGGCGGAACTTTAACCGTCGCCGGGGGGCAAGTAAATGGCGGTCCCGCCCGACCTTGGCGCGCCGAGCCGTCAGGCCTCGGCGAGCCGGAACAGCGGCCGCAGGCGCACACCGATGACGTTACCGAGCACCGCCGCTGCGATCCACACCCATCCGTGCAGGCTGGTGGAGGCGACGCCGCTGAAAAAAGCGCCGATGTTGCAGCCGTAGGCGAGTCTTGCGCCGTAGCCAAGCAGCAGACCGCCGGCAATGGCGGCGGCCACTGAAAACAAAGGCATGCGGGCGCCGAGCTTGAGCTTGCCGGCCAGGGCCGCGGCGGTCATCGCACCGGCGACGATACCGATATTCATTACCGAGGTGGTGTCCGCGAGCAACGGCCGCGCCAGCGCCGCCTGCTGAAATCCACCCGTCCAGAATGGGCTGGTGGCGGGATCCCAGCCGAGCAGCAGGGCCGCTTTCGCCGCCCACAGGGTGAATCCCCAGGTGATCGACCAGGGGTGACCGGCCACCAGCAGCGTCACCCAGTTGAGCAGCGCCAGGGCGCCGGCGCCCAGCAGCAGCGGCCACGGCCCGCGCAGCAACCGGCCCCAGTCGAAACCGCGCTCCCACCACAGACCACGCTGGTTGCGCCCGCCAAGCAGGCGCAGGAAGCCGTAAATGAGCGCGAGGGCGGCCATCTGCAGGATGACCGCCTGCCAGTTTCCCACCTCCCTCGCCAGCGACACGGGGCCCAGCCCCGGCAGGCTGGTCCACCATTGCATGTCCAGGCTCGCCCAGAAGGTACCGATGCAGAAGAACACCAGCACGAGCCCCATGCGCAGGTTGCCGCCGCCCAAGGTGAACAGGGTTCCCGAGGCGCAGCCGCCGCCCATCTGCATGCCGATGCCGAATATCAGGGCGCCGAAGGCCATGGAGATGCTGACCGGCGCCACCGCCCCGGTGACAACCTGGCCGAATATTTGCCCGGCCGCCAGCACCGGGGCAAACAGCAGCATGGCCGCTGCCAGCATGACCAGTTGCGCCGTGACGCCGGAGATGTCCCGCTGCAGGATGGCGCGGCGACAGGCTCCGGTGAATCCGAAGGCGGCATGGTAAAGGGCGATGCCCAGTCCGATGCCGATCACAAACAACCACGGCGTGCGGGTGCCGAAAGTGAACAGGTAAACGAAGAGACCGGTCGTGAGCAGGCCCACGACGGCCAGCGCCAGTCGCTGCATGGGAACGAAAGTGTGGTTCACGGAGGTCACGGTAGTTTGTCAACCATAAGGCACGGAGCGCGTTACGAGACGGTGACGACACACAAAACCGAGGTCAAGCATGAAGAATTTCACACTGTCCACATTGTTAGTCACCGCCGCGGCGGTGGCGTTCCCCGTCCTGGCTTTCACGCCCGATGACAGCCACCAGCAGCGTATCGAGCAGCGTTGCGCCGAAGAGCCCGACCGCTGCGAGGAGATAAAGGCTCGATTCGAGGAACGCCGGGCGCGTATGCAGGCGTGGTGCGAGGAAAATCCGCAGACGTGCGAGGAGCGCAAGGCCCGATTCGCGCAACGGCGTGCCTGGTGTGAGCAGAATCCCCGGGAATGCGAGGAGCGGCGTGCCGAGCACAGGCAGCAACGCGAACGGATGCGGGCTCATTGTGAAGCCAACTCGGAGCAGTGTCAGGCCAGGCGCGAGGAGATGCGCGCCAAGCGGGGGCCTGCCGGGAAGACTCCGCCGCATGCCCCAAACGGCACCGCCAGCCGTCGAGCAACTGACACGGTTCTCCATTGAAAACGCCGCGTCATGTAAACTCCAGGCCAGTCAATGCCAGGGCGGCCGTTCATGGGCGAGAGTCGCGACACTCCGGTGGAGGACTGTGCGCGGTTCATCTACCACGAATTTCTACGCTATAACGACGACTTCGGCCGCATCACCCGGCGTGCCGCGGGTCATTTCGTCTCCAGCGATTGGATGGACGGCCAGTCGGATCTGGTGGAGCGCATGGGGCTATGGGGGAAATCCCTCGCAGGTACCACCACGTCGCTGCACGAGATGCTCGGACCGCGAGTCAAGAACCGTCGGCTCTGGCATCGCATCAAGGAGTACTACGGCTCGCGGATCGAATCATTCGCCGACGCGGAATTCGCACGCACCTTCTTTACCTCGATCACGCGGCGGATCTTCGGCACGGTTGGCGTCGACCCGCTGATCGAGTTCGTGCTCGAGCTCGAACCCGGCGGTCTGGTCGACTCGGGATTGAACAGGCGTGTCTATGTCAATTGGGGCTCGCTCGAGCGGATGTTCGAGCGCGTCCTCGAAGATTTCAGCTTCGACATTCCCTATGCCGATCGTACCCACTGCGTAGCCTACGTCTGCGAGCAAACCAAACGCCTGTCACGGCAGCACTACCGTGGTCCTGACACGATTCTGCGAGCCGAGCTGATGGTGCCGGTGTTCTATCAATCCACCCGTGCCTTTCTCGTTGGCAAGATCGAAGGCGAGGAGTGGACGGCGCCGTTCGCCATCGTTATCGAGAATATCGGCGGCCGGGTAAAGGTGGAGGCTGTTCTCATGTCGGAGGACGACATGAGCATTCTATTCGGCTTCACGCGTTCGTACTTCTTCGTTGACCTGGACAACGTCGGCGGCGCGGTGAACTACCTGCGTGCGCTGATGCCGGACAAGCCCATCGATGAGTTGTATACGGTGCTGGGCCGCATTCGGCAGGGCAAGACCGAACGCTATCGGGATCTCGCGCGACGCCTGAAGCGAACCCAGGACGTTTTCTGCCACGCTCCGGGCGACAAGGGCATGGTGATGGTGGTGTTCACACTGCCATCCCATCATCTGGTTTTTAAAGTCATCCGTGACCGTTTCGGATATTCGAAGACCGTATCCCGCCAACAGGTACTGGACAGCTACCGGCTGGTTTCCCGCCATGACCGGGTTGGCCGGCTCATCGACACGCAGGCCTATCGGAATATCCAGCTGCCGGTCTCCCGCTTCTCTCCGGACCTGCTGGACGAGTTGGTCAACGGGGCTTCACGAACGGTGCGCATCGTCGGTGATCGGTTGGTCATCGATCTGGTGTATATGGAAAGAAAGCTGCGGCCATTGAATCTGTATCTCACCGAGGCCAGCCGTGTGCGCGCCGAGGCGGCAGTAAAGGATTACGGCCAGTCGATCAAGGAGCTGGCAATGACCAACATCTTTCCGGGTGACATGCTGTTGAAGAATTTCGGAGTGACCCGGCACGGGCGGGTGATCTTCTACGACTTCGATGAGATCTGTTTGATGAACCAGTGCCATTTCCGCGAGCTGCCCGTGGCACGCAGCGACGAGCAGGAGCTTGCCTCGGAAACCTGGTTCTATGTCGCCGACAACGACGTGTTCCCGGAGCAGTTCGAGCATTTTCTGGGTATGAGCGCGGGGCTGAAGGCGCTGTTCATGGAGCACCATGGCGATCTTCTCAGCGCCGCCTACTGGCAGGACGTTCAGGAAAAGCTCGAAACCAGCGGCGCGCTGCCCTTCAGCCCCTATGCTCGGGCGTCAGGCGCGCACGCGTGAGGGGTGCCGGTCGATTCTGGCGCCATCGCTCACTCTTTGCGGGGATCCGGCGGCAGAGTCGGTTGATGGCGTCCCATGTATTCCCCGGTGGGTGAGATCCATATGCGCCGCACCTGTCCGTATAAATCCAGGGTGTAGCGGATCTTTTTCGGCTGCCGCACGGTATTTGGCAACACCATGCGATTGTACATGTCGCGGATGGTCACGCCGGGGGCCAGCACCATGACACTGTCGTTGATTCTCACCCGCCGGCCCTGGGGCGGCCACATGACGCCCTTCTTCGCATCATCGGGGATCGTACGCAGACGCTCGACAGGAGCAGTGGCCGCGGCGTTCGCGACCCGGAGCATGGGCGTCGACGCGGTCTCGATGGGGAAATAGGCGTGGCTGCCCGTCGAAAATACGCTGACGCAGAGAATTGCCGGCCAGGATAAGCTGCGCACGTTCGACGCTGGGTCTGGCATACGACGCGGAGGACCTTTTTGCATCACCTGAGGCTAGGAGTAAAGGGCGGAGAAATCAACGTGTTGGGTCGTAAATGCGAAAAGCGGGCAAGATTTTCCATGGGCCTGTCGGTGAGCACTGCCGTTATCGGCGTCATGGTGCTCGGCGCTGGATTGCCTCATTTCGCCACTATGACCATGGCGGCAGAAAGCGACGAGGCGGGCGAGTCTCCGCTGGCCCATTGCTGGAAGACCGCAAGCGTGCGAATTGCGCTCGCTCCGTGCTTGAGGAAATTGCTTGCCGACGCAGAAGATCTTCTCGACACAACGCAATCACAGGTGGAGCGCGAAGCCGCCGAGCTCGATCGGATTACGGGCTATCGATCGAAGAACGTCGCGCGCACCCGCTCGAGCGATGAGCGCTGGCGTGCCTACCTGGATGCCGAGTGCGACAGGCAGGCGGAGGCCATGTCGCCGGGGACGGGCAGCGGGGACGTTTATCTCTCTTGCCGGATTACGTTGATCAACGATCGCGTAAGGCAACTCGGCATGCCCTGATACCCTTTTGTGAATAGAATGCATACGCGGTAACGTGAAAGCACTATCGGGAAGTATGCGATGAGCGATTCGCTGAACTGCTGGAAGTGCGGACATGCGCTCGACGACATGCCCATGCCCTTGCGGCGTCGTGACGAATGCCCGGCGTGTGGTACCGATCTCCACGTCTGCCGTATGTGCGAGTTCTATGAACCATCGGTGGCAAAAAGTTGCCGTGAGCCGGTGGCAGAGGAAGTTACCGACAAAGAGCGGGCCAATTTCTGCGACTATTTTCGCGGCCAGCCGGGTGTCGATTCTGCGGGAGGCGTCGGCGAAGCCGAATCGGCACGGTCAC
>CAXMNG010000068.1:0-20587 GCA_964194585.1 Salibacteraceae bacterium
CGACAGGTTGTGGCCGGTTTGCGTCGATCATCCCCGCTTCCGCGGAGGCGTTTATTGACTGAGAATCATTATCACTTGCGCGTCGCCTAAGACCAAACCGCTCATGGTCGAACGGTGATATTTAAGATCCGACTATATCGGGCAGTGTCAGTCAGCTCAGAAACCGGCTTCAGACATCACGCATTGTACCGAAGCACGATCAACTCTCGATCCTGGATCTCTTCCTGAACGACGGCGACTTTCGAGAAGTACTCGGGGATTTTGCCGAGGACTTCACCATTCATGAAGATGCACGTGGCGCCATCTTTGAGAATCTTCGGAAAAGTGTCAGCGTACAAGCCCAGCGGCCAATGACAACCGATGCCTCTGTTGGAAAATAGAAAGTCCACGTCCGTGGGCAACTTCGACCATTGCAGATTTTCATCGGCTTCGATGTATTCGTAGTTGTTGAAATCGTTCAACCGGCAGCACTCTTCGGTCAGGTCCCTTTTGTTGTAGAACCTCGCTATCTTGTCGTTTCGATATTTGTCCCAGTGTCGCTTGATGTTCTCGACCTCGGCCCTCACGTTGCCGTCTACGAGCCAGAACTTCGCCTTGCCGTGCAGGACCAGCTTGTCCAGCGCGATCGCCACGCGGCCGCTCCCGCAGCACAGGTCGACGACCTGGGTGGTGTTCTCCGGGACGAAGGGCTGCATGTCCTCGATGTCGGCCACGGTCAGTTGGTCGATCATCCAGTGGCGCCCCACATGATGGGTGAGCTGGGTTCGTATGTCCTCGTTGACGACCAGGGTAAAATCTTCCAATTTCCACCTCCTCTTATGCCCGCGTTCTGCCACGGCCATACCGGATGAATACTTTAGCCCCGGTCGCTTCCAGGGCTCACCGGTTGGCGATGCTAGTCTGACAAATTAAACACATCAAGCCGCCCTGCAACTGGGCCGCGTTGACGGTAGTCGGGATCGGTTTGATAATCGAATCATGGGTCTGGCGGGAGACAACAATCGGGAAAGCGCCCGGGACGAGTACCTCAGGGAAGGATACCTGCGTCGACCCGGGTTTTTCGCCGACGAGATCGTGCTGCTGGCTGCCATGATCGATCGCGACAAGCGGCGGCTTTTAGAGCGCGAGGACGTGACCATCGATTCCCAGGGCGGCGAAGCATCGAATCTGGGTTATCTGGGCCATGGAGACGACGTCATCACGTCCTTCGCAGCCACCGCGCGCCTGGTGAATCTGGTCAGCGAATTGCTCGCCGACCAGGTCTATCTGCTCAAGGGCAGGCTCAACATCAAATGGGGTGACGACGCGCGAGCGAAGCGCGGCGGCTGGGATCCTCACCAGGACCGCGCTGCGTGGGCAAGGGAAGGCCTGCCAGGCGCTGCCGCGCTCACCGCAGCCATCGCCATCGACGCATCCGACGCGGACAACGGTACTCTGGAGGTCATTCCCGGATCCCACGCCGGCGGCATCCTCGAGCACACGGCCATCGAATCCGGTTTCGGGATATGCGAGGAAATCGTGGGCCCGTTACTGGAACGCAGCGGGCGCACACCCCTGGAGATGGCCGCCGGTGACATGGTGATTTTCTCCGGTGACTTGATTCACCTGTCGAAGCAGAATCTGGGAAGCCGGCGCCGCGCCCTGTTGTTCCTGACCTTTAACGCGCTCGGCAACTGCCCCCCGAAGGGCGTGGGGCCGTCACGCTACCAGTGCACGGGGCCATTGCGTCCCCGGGACGACCAGATCCTTGCCGATCTGGCGCGGGACTTCCGCGCCGGCCGGTACACGCCGGAGCTCGACTGGGACGCCATTGCCCATGAGCGGGAGATCGATATCGCCGAGGACATCGATTCCGGCTGGACGGATCTGACGCCGACCCTGCGCTGATCGTCAGCGCTCGGGCTCGCTCTGCATCTCCAGATGCAGACTTTCTCCCGTGTAGGGATGCCTGGCGGCCACCTCTTCATTCAACTCGACGCCGATTCCCGGCGCCGTGGGTGGAATGATGTAGCCCTGCTCCCACTGGATGGGGGTATTGAGGATTTCGGCGTGAAATCCACCCCACGTCTCGATGCCTTCCTGGATCAGAAAATTCGGCGTGCACGTATCGATCTGAATGTTGGCGGCGCCTTCGATGGGGCCGCAATAGAGGTGCGGCGCGATCTGCGCATAGTGTGCCTCCGCCATGCCGGCGATCTTCTTGGCCTCGAGAATACCGCCGACCCTACCCAGGGCCGGTTGCAGGATGGACGCCGCCTGCCTGTCCAGCACCCGGGCAAACTCGTACTTGGTGGCCAGGCGCTCGCCGGTGGCGACGGGAATACTGGTGGATCGCGCCACCCGCGCCATCTCGTCGGCGTTCTCCGGCGGCACGGGCTCCTCGAACCACAGGGGATCGTAGGGCTCGAGGCGCCGGGCAAGCCGGATGGCGCTGGAAGTGGTCATCTGACCGTGGGTGCCGAACAGGAGATCGCACCGGCTGCCCACCGCTTCGCGTATCCGGCTGACGAAAATCTCCGCCCTGTCCAGGGCCTCCAGGGAAAGCTGTCTGGGATCGAAGGCGCTGTACGGACCTACCGGGTCGAATTTGACGGCGGTGAAGCCCTGGTCTGCGTACTCCAGAGCGCGCTTCGCCGCTAGATCCGGATCCCGGTATACGTCGCCCTCATCGCCTTCCTTCGGATAGAGGTAGGTGTAGGAACGCAGGCTCTCGTGGATCTGCCCGCCCAGCAACTCGTACACCGGCTTGCCCAGCTCCTTGCCGACGATATCCCAGCATGCGATCTCGATGGCGCTCAAGACACCCATGATCGACGTGTCGGGCCGCTGGGTGTATCCGCTGGAGTAAACGACGCGCCACAAGCGCTCGATCTTGAAAGGGTCACTGCCGATGACGTGGCGATCGCAAACGTCCTCGATCATCTGCGCCACCACCCGCGGGTGAAAGGGCACCGAATACGCTTCGCCATACCCGCTGATGCCAGAGTCGCTGGTGAGCTTGACGAATACCCAATAGAGTCCCCCGTGATGGGGGGGTGGGTTCGCCACAACAAAGGTTCTCGCATCGCTGATCTTCATGGCGTGAGATTGCTCCTGATAGCCCGGTACCTGTTGCGGCATGCTAACTTAGAAAAGTGCATTCACACGATCACCACCCCAGCGCCAATCGGGCCGCCAGCCACGACGACGAAAAGCGGATATTTCGTGCCATGTTGCTCACCGGCGGCTTCATGGCAGTGGAGGTGGCGGGCGGGCTGCTTGCGGGTTCGCTGGCGCTGCTGGCCGATGCCGGCCACATGCTCACCGACGCGGCCGCTCTCTGTTTCGCATGGGTTGCCTTTCGACTGGCGCGGCGCCCGGCCGATGCGCGACGTTCCTACGGCTATCATCGATTTCAAATTCTGGCCGCCTTTGTCAACGGTGTAGTGCTGATCGCCATCGTCGCCTGGATTGCCGTCGAGGCGCTGCAAAGACTGCGCGAGCCGGTGGAGATACTCGGCGGGCTGATGCTGGCGGTCGCCGGCATGGGGTTGGCGGTGAATCTGATTTCCTTCGCCATTCTCCATGGGGGAAATCGCGAAAACCTGAACGTGCGTGGCGCCCTGCTGCACGTTGTGGGCGACCTGCTGGGATCCCTGGCGGCAATGGTA
This sequence comes from Salibacteraceae bacterium, assembly GCA_964194585.1. Lineage (GTDB taxonomy): Bacteria > Pseudomonadota > Gammaproteobacteria > HK1 > HK1 > JAABYT01. Next base: position 3,651 of record CAXMNG010000068.1, read on the forward strand.
GCCGCCGTGGTCATCATCGTGACCGGATGGACACCAATCGACCCGCTTCTATCGGTGCTGGTGGCGTTGCTCATCCTGCGCAGTGCCTGGATGCTCGTGCGCCAGTCCACACACGTGTTGCTGGAAGGCACGCCGGCGGAGATCGACGTGTCCCGGCTGAAATCAGAGCTCGTGGCCGCTATCCCGAAGGTCGATGACATACATCATGTGCATGTCTGGACCCTGGCCTCGGGAAAACTGGTGATGACGCTGCATGCCCACGTGCGGGACGACGCAGACGGGGAACAGATACTACGCACGATACTCGCCGTCTGTCGTGAGCGCTTCGGTGTCTCCCACGTCACCGTGCAAATCGAGCACGGTGACTGTGCCGATGTGGCATGATCGGGACGTTCGGAACCAACCCGCCCTGTATCGACAATAAATCGATAATCAAACGATGGAGTCGCTGGAGAGTTTACTCGGCGAAAGCCGGCGTACCGTGATCTTCACCGGCGCGGGCATCAGCACCGAATCCGGTATTCCGGACTTCCGCAGTCCGAACGGAATCTGGTCGAAGACCACGCCCATCTACTATCAGGACTTTTTGGCCTCCGAGGAGGCCAGGCGTGAAGCGTGGCGGCGCAAGATGATCGCCGATCGCGAAATGCGCGAAGCAGAGCCCAATCGGGGACATCGTGCGGTGGCTGAGCTGGTCAGCCGGGATACGGTCACCAGCGTGATCACTCAGAACATCGACGGCCTGCACCAGAAGTCCGGTGTGTCCGAGGATCGCCTGATCGAGCTGCACGGGAACACCACCTATGCCCGGTGCCTCGAGTGCGGGTCGCGCCACGCGCTGGAACCCATTCTCGAGGACTTCGCCCGCGACGAGAGCCTGCCCCTGTGTAGAGCCTGTGGCGGAATCGTAAAGACCGCGACAATCTCCTTCGGCCAGCCGATGCCCCGGGCGGCCATGGAGCGGGCCGAAGCCGACACGCTCAGCTGCGATCTGTTCCTGGCGGTCGGCTCGTCCCTGGTGGTATATCCGGCAGCGGGATTTCCCGTGCTCGCCAAGCAGAACGGCGCCCGGCTCGCCATCATCAACCGTGAGCCCACGGAGTTGGACGGCTTGGCGGATTTGGTTCTGAACACGGAGATTGGTGAGACGCTCGGGGATGCCGTGGGCGTGAGTTGAAGTCGGGAGCGGGAAGATCCACAAAGGAGTAGGGGAAATGGATGACGGCAGGAGGCTGCCTGGCGCCGCTGGAATCCTGCTGGTGATCCTGGCGATCACCGCCATGCAAGGCTGCGCCAGCATTGCCGAAGGTGTGACCCGGGGCTTGAGCGCCGAGGATGGGGAGAAGCCGCCACGCCCCTGTGACGTGACAGGCCCGGCCTTCCAGGGAATCTCGGAAGGACTGCGCCGCCTCGAGCTTTCCGGCTCTGCCGTCGTCGGCGCGACGGCCGATTTCCCGCGTCTGAAGGTCATGATGGTGCACGGTATCGGCACCCATCCACCCGGCTACTCGGCGCGCTTGCAACGAAATCTCACCCAGGCCCTCGGACTCACGAAACGTGAAGAGCTCATCAAGGAGCTCGGCCTGCGCGCACCGGAATTCTTCGGCGATGAGCCGCTTGGGCATTTGCGGGTGTTTCGTTACATGAACGAGGCGGGCACTCAGGAAATGCTCTTCTACGAGCTGAGCTGGTCGGAGATCACGGCCCCCGCAAAATCCACCCTGGCCTACGACACATCCGGCGAGTACGAGTACAAGCGCAGCCAGATCAATCACGCGCTCAAAGTATTTCTCAACGACCGAATGGCCGATCCCATGGCTTACTTCGGCGAAAGCAATGAGAAAATACTGCGATCCGTCGGAACCGGGATTTGCTGGATGACCATCAACGACTGGGATGACCTGCCTCCCAAGGGTGCGCCAGCGTGCGATGGTTTTCAGTTCGCTGACCCCCGTGAGTTTCTCGAGGACGAGTTCGTCTTCGTGACGCACAGTCTCGGCAGTCGCATCGTTACCGATGCGTTTCAGGAACAAGCGAGAAGCGTGCGTGAGTTCGTCAACGAGACGGCGCAAACCCCGGAGGATCGCAAAAGACTGGAGGATCACATCGAGGCCCTGCGCAACAAGCAGCTGCGCGTTTATATGCTCGCCAACCAGCTGCCATTGCTGCAATTGGGGACTTCGCTGCCGCCTATCGTTGGCCAGATAGACTCCTACTGCAGGCCCGGCGGCAACAAGTACGACGAACGCTTCATGGCGGAGCTTTCCATCATCGCTTTCAGCGATCCCAACGACGTGTTGAGTTACGCCATCCCCGTCGACTACGAGGACAAGTACCTGGACTCACGCCTGTGCCCGGAAATCGTGAACGTCAGTGTCAACGTCGTCGATCCCATCAGCTTGTTCGGCATGGGTGAATTCGTGAACCCCATGGCCGCCCACGATGCCTACGAGGACGACGAGCGCGTCATCGGGCTGATGGTCGGCGGCATGGGTTACGACCTGACGGACGCAAAAGTGGCCGCCGAGTGCACCTGGCTCGAGACCGTCAAGTAACGGGGTCGTCTTTGCCGGCTCAGTCGAGGCGAAAGCCGTGCTCGCGGAGATAGCGGCCGAAGTCGGCGCGTTGCGGCCGCGAGACCTGTCGGGCCTTGTCCTCGGACCAGCCGTAGCTTTCCTGGACGCCGAAGCGCAGGGCGTCGCGCTGCTCCTCCTCAGGTATGGGCAGGAGCGCGCGTCGGCGTTCGTCGTAGGCGTCCAGCTCCGCCTCGAGGCGGTTGTCGTCGTAACGGTCCGTGTGCACCGTGAGCGACATGGGGAGGCGGGGACTCAAGGGTGCCGGCCCGGCGGGAAAGCCGGCCGCCATGCCCGCCACGGGAAACACGCCATGGGGCAGCTCCAGTATTTCTGAAAGCGCTGCGGCACTATCGCGCACCATGCTGATGGGGCAGCACCCGAGGCCCGCGGCCCGGGCAACGCGGATGAAGTTCATCATGACGAGCGCGGCGTCGACGCTGGCATTGAACATGGCATCCAGATGATCGTTGGCGAAGGGGCGCCCGCGTAGCTTGCAGATGCGGCGGATACGCCGGCTGTCGCCGCAGAAGATCAGCAGCAGTGGCGCGCTCGGCAGCCAATCGAGAGTGGGCACCAAGGCCGCGACCGCAGTACGTTTGGACGCGTCTTCCACGCGCACGATGCAAAGTTGCTGCAAATCGGATTTGGACGGCGCCGAGAGCGCACAGGCCAGCAAAGTCTCTGTCCACGACGACGGAATCGGTTCATCGGTAAACGCCCGGTGACTGCGATGGGCGGCCGCCTGCACCAGCGCGTCCAGGCGCGCGAGTTCCGGCGGCACGTCGACGGTGACACCGAAACGCTGCTCGAGCAATGCGGCGAGATTTTCTGCCATGGCCATGTCTCCCGATTCAGTCATTCTCCGATCTGGCGAGGATCATAACCGCACTCCCGGCACGTAGACAGATCGGCATTTCCCGCCCACACCAAGGTCTATAGTTACTGCCACCGCGCCGGTACTCACCCTCTTGCTGATACCGGACAGGGCGTTCAATGAAAAAATGGTTGACGACGATCCTGGTTGTCGCTGTCACGGCGCTGCTGCTTGGCTATGCCCTGTGGAAGGTCGACCTCGAGGCGCTGGGCGAAGTGCTCGCCGGAGTCGACTACCGATTCGTGGCCCCGTTTCTCGTTACTCTCACGCTGTTCTTCTGGATCAAGGCGTGGCGATGGGCGGTGATTCTCGAGCCTCTGGGCCGTTATTCTGTACGCCAGGTCGCCCCCGCCATGATGATTGGCTTCGCCGCCAACAACGTGCTGCCCGCCCATCTCGGTGAGATTGTGCGCAGTCTCTGGTTCGCGCGCCGCCATCGGCAGCGCGCAAGCGCCGTCCTGGTATCACAGGTTCTGGAACGCATCCTGGATGTGGTGGCCATCCTGCTGCTGTACCTGCTGGCGGTGCCGTGGATCGAAAGCCCACCTCAGGCGATTCGCCTGAGTATCTGGTTGGTGACTGGTGTGGCCGCGGCAATGGCCGTGGTCATCTACGCCATGCTCGCTTCACCCCAACGGGTGTTCCGTCTGTGGCGTGTGCTGAGCGGAAAGCTGCCGGCATCCATCGGGGCGCGGGGCGAGGCCTTCTTGAGCGACGTGCTCCGGGCACTCTCCTCCGTGCGTTCTCCGGCGCGCTTGGCTCTCCTGGTTCTCAATTCACTCATCCAATGGTCTCTGATGGGCGTTTGCGTGTGGATGTCCATGGCCGCCGTAGGTGTCACCATCGGGCCGGCAATTACCATCATCGTCCTGACGGCAACAGTCGTCGCCGTGACCCTTCCCAATGCCCCCGGTTACGTGGGCGCGCTCCAGGCAGCCTTCGTATTCGCCCTGCAGCCATTCGGCGTCTCCAGCGAGAGCGCGTTCGCGGGCAGCGTGTTTTACCTGGTGGGTAACTGGATACCGGTAACCAGTGTCGGTGGCATGTTCATGCTCGGCTTGCGATCGCGCGCGTGATCGAAGCCCCGCCTAGGGCTGCACCGGCGACAGGGTCAGCTCCTCGGTGGGTATTGCATGCTCCACCGCCCATGTTTCCGGCATGGTAGCCGGCAGCATCTTCCACAACAGATGATTGCGCCGGACCTGCAGCGCTTTACCGGGTGGTCCGGCGATCGCCTGGCTCCCCAGATTCCCAAGGATTCGATAGTCATTCACCAGTCGCGCCAGGTCCCGGGTCCAGCGATCACTGGCATCGATGCTCCGTAGTTCTTCCACCACCGCCTGCGCTTCGGCGACAGCGTCGGTGCGCAGATATCCATAAACGAGCCGCTGGCGCGAACCTCGATCCAGCGGAAACTCCTCCGCCGTTTTTCTGTCCCACGCGATCTGCTCATGGATGGCGCCGGCGAGCAGCACAAGCATGAGAGCCAGCATCCTCAGCGCGGTGGCCGAGACGATCGTCGGGTATCGATGGGGAGCCAGCGGGAAGTTCATGGCCTGAGGGATGCCGAGGGCGTGCAAGCTGTAAGCGTAGCAGCAAGCCCGCATATTGCGCCGGAACGCGGGTCAGACGAAACGCCGGCGAAACGTTCGCCGCCACATTCGCTCCACCAGATTCGACACGCCGGGCACGGCATCGGTCGCCCTTGCAATCCATTCGCGGCGCGCGAGCTTGTCGGGTCCGTCATCACGCACATCACAGCTTCGGCAGACTCCGGTCTTCTCCCCCGGCGCAAGAAGCGCCCGACGCGCAGCACCCAGGTCACGGTAAAGGTGGAACAATCCGTAGCCCGGCTGGTTCAGATCACCGATTATTGCGTCCTTGTGCTCGGGCGCGTCGGAGCGGGTCTGACAACAAAGCATGCCGCATCCGTTGTAGTCTACGACCACGTGCCGCACCGGGGCCATGCAGACAGCGCGACGCCGGTAGGAGGCGAGCTTAGGTACCTCGACGAGTCCGCCGCGGGTGGAGATCGCCTCTTTCGTGTAACACGGGATCTCCAGCGTGCCTTTGAGGCGGGTTCCGGTGATCGTGTAGCCGACCTTGCTGCTCGGCTCCAGATTGAGACCGGTGCGGCGACGAAACTGACGCAGACCCCTTGCCCTCGCGTCCGGGTCCCGCTCCTTTCCGTCGGGAAGATAGAGATCGAGTATGAGTCGGTCGACGCCGGCCGACTCGAGCTGTGGGAGCGTCGAACGATCCATGTAGTCGCCGTTACTAATCACCACCAGCGTTGCACGCGGCAATGCTTGCCGCGCAGAAGCAATACGATCGAAAACAGAGTGGTCGGCGAGGGCTTCATGATAACGGGACCAGGTGAGGTTCCCGTCGTAGTCGATCTCAGCCAGAGCATCGATGATTTTCTTGAAAACGCCATCCTTCATCAGCCGCAATTCACTTCGCCGATCGATGAAGCTGTTGGGACAAAACCAGCAGACGCGATTACAGAAATTGTGATTTTCGATCTCGACCTGGTCCACGAAACGTGCGAACAATCGGCGGATCTGCTCGATGGGCAATGTGTCGTCGAGGAGCTGCGGCGGAAGCAAATTAGCGAAGGTGGCCTTGGTGAGCACGTTTCCTGTGCGGGCGAGCCAGGCCCTGGTTGCAGACATTTGTGGGTGCCCCGAGCGCGTGATTCGAAGAAATCACGTCTTAACGGATACTACGACGGCGGAATCCGACAGGTCCAACCATGGGGGCCAACGGGACGCGATAATCATCGGGTATCGATCCGGGACCGTGGGTATCTCAATGGCCTGGAAGATGCCGACGGCGTGCGAGGTCTGAGGGTAGCAGCCAGCCCGCGCTAGCGCGTGGGGTTCAGGGTGAGCCGGTGCTTATCGGGGCCGGGCAGGAATGGCGCCGGCTCACCTTCTCTCCAGGCACGATGACCCGCGTCGTAGAAGGGCGACATGGGATGGCCGCTCTGTCCGCCCGGCATCTGGAAGTATCCCGATGACTCGCGCCCGGGGGCCACCACGAAACGCTCGCTTGCTCCCATGGCCGGTCCCTGGACCCGCGGCATATGGGTGTCGCCCGGCAGGGGCCGGGCCGGCATGTCGAGCCAGCTCGCCAACAGCGGTACCGCGCGGCTGAGAGGATGACGAATACGCAGGACGTTGGCATCGCCCCACGTGCAGCCCTCCAGCCCGCCCTCGCCGCATTCCCGTGCCGTCGCATCGGCCGTGGCCAGGAGGAGCTCGTCCCAGCTCGGGTAGCCGGGATTCAGAAGGTGCATGGGACGCTCGTGGAGAATGCGCCACAACGCCCCCTCCCACTGACGCATGCCGGTTGGATAGTCGTTCGCATCCAGGTCCCCACAGCCCACCAGAATATCGGCGAAAACGCGCGCTGCCAGCGCGCCGCGGAATGTGCGCACGAGACGGTATCCGGCATCGTCGACGGCGGCTCGACGGGCGCCGGCCGCAACCACGCGCCGAAGCTCTGCGCGGCGCCCAACGCCCGCCACCGCCCCGGGGCTCAGTACCTGCAAGAGAAGCCGGCGCCAGCGTGCGAGAAACAGCGCGCGGTCATCCAGCTGAATGGCCAGCAGGTCGGCCTCCACGGCCCCGTCCAGCTCCAGCAGGCTGTCCCGGATCTGCGTGGCCCGTGCCCCCAGGGCATAGCCGCCGTCGCCGATTGCCGCCAGGGCCGCACCGTCGACGGCCCGGGTGTTGGCAGTCCAAACGGCGCCGGAGGCCGGATTCACCACCGCCGGGTACTCGTCCGGTGGTAGCCAGCCGAACCAGCCGCGCCCACCGCCGGCCCAGCTGGCCGGCAGGGTCGGATCGTAGCCGCGCCGGCGGGGGATCCTGCCCATCACGGTCCAGGCGATGTTGCCTGCGCTGTCTGCCAGAATCACGTTCTGCGGCGGGATCCCGCTCAGGTGGGCGACCTGCATGGCTTGCTCCACGGTGCGCGCCCCCTCCATTCCCAGCAACCCCATATTGGTCGCCGCCGGATCGTGGGCCAACCAACGCAGTGCCCGGGGTCCGCCGCTCGCATCGCTGTCGATCACCGGCCCCCAGATGGTGTCCTGCACCACCTGGGTGCGCGGCTCCGATCCGCGGATATGGATGACTTCCCGGTGTTCCTCGAAGGCGCGATAACCGTCGGGCGTACGGTACCGGCTGGCATCCCGAGGATCGGTCTCCAGCACCACCAGGTCGACCCAGTCCCCGTAGGTATTGGTCAGGCCCCAGGCCACGTGACCGTTGCTGCCGGCCACCACCACCGGGGTCCCGGGAAGCGTTACGCCGGTCACGTCGATGCCCGGCCCGGGCGGCACGGCAGCATCCACCTGCAGCCGCAGCCTGAACCAGGTGTTCGGCATACTCAAGCCCAGGTGCATATCGTTGGCCAGCATCGCCACTCCGTCCCGGGTGCGGTGCGCAGATACTGCCCAGGCATTGCTACCAACCGGAATGGTCTCTTCGAGCCCGGGGGCCGGCCGCCGGGCATCGAGGGCACGGGAATCGTGCTCGACCCGCCGCAGGTCGCAAACCTCGACGCCGGGCACCGCAAGCGAGGCCATGGCGCCACCTACCAGGGGCGCGTCCCATGGTGTGCCCGTCTGGGTGAGGAACGCGTACATAGCGGGGGGCAGCGCGTCGTGCAGACGGCCGAGACGGGACTCGCGCGTGGCTCGCTCGTCGTGGAGGCGGATATACATGGCCAGCACCGCCAGCACGGTATCCTCGGCGAGCCACGGCGACGGTTGCTCGCGCAAGATTAGATACTCGAAGGGAGGCACGGGCAACGCATCGATGCCCGCGTTTACGCCGATGGTGTAAGCATCGACGATTGCCCGCTCGAAATCGTCGATGCGATCAATCACCCGGCGAGCGACGCTGCGCAAGCGATGAACGCGTTGCCGCATATCATGGTCGGCGGCGGCCTCTCCCACCAGAGCGGCCAACTCCCCGGCGGCCAGACGGCGCATCAGGTCCATCTGGAAAAAGCGTTCCTGGGCGTGCACGAAGCCCGTTGCAAGGGCCGCATCACGGCGATCGCCGGCGCGTATGGTCACTACACCCGTTCGATCGCGGCTGACCTGCACGGGCGCGGCCAGGCCCGCCAGCGCGCGCGCTCCATCGAGCTGCGGCAGGCTCGCACGCACGGCAAACCAAAGCGCCACGACGGCGATTATTACCAGACTTCCGGAGATGTAGACGAAACGCTTCAGGAATCGCATGGTGCGTGAACGGCGTAAATCTCCACCGGCGCGCTCCTGCCGCGTACGCTCATCGCTCCCATGGTTTCGATACAGTAGTCTCCGTCGAGCAACGAGACGGTCTCGGCGGAAACCAGAATGCGCGTGCCATGCTCCTTGTTGAGCTGCTCGAGGCGCGCTGCCAGGTTCACCGCGTCACCGTGAACCGTGTAGTTGATGCGTTCTCCCGAACCTACGTTTCCGGCGATGACCCTGCCTTTCGCGATTCCGATGCGGGTCTTCAACTGAACGCCGGGGAACCGCGCAAGTGCCTCCCGGCCGTCGCCGGCGGCGGTCAGGTCCGTATACCCTTCGCGGCGCAGGCGTCGCGTCAACGTACAGCGGTCGTCTTCGTTGTCATAGAGGATCAGAAGCCGGTATTCGGAAGCGCTCATCGAAACTTACCGTCGCGGTTGCGGCGGTTGTTTCCTCACCTGGCGTCAGTGCGCCATGAACAAAGGAATAGGGGTATGGTTCAGCAGATGCCGCGTGGCGCCTCCGAAGACCAGCTGGCGCAGGCGGCTGTGAGTGTACGCACCCTTGACGATGAGGTCCGCGTTGAAGTCTTTCGTCTCGTCGAGAATTGTCTCACCCACGGAGCGGCTGCCGGAGTCCACCGCCTTCGCGGTGGCTTTGATGCCGTTTCGCTGTAGATGGGCGGTTACCTGGTCGCCGCCCGGGCCTGGCACTTGCCAGCCCTCGACGGTCAGCACCACGACCGAATCGGCTCGTTCCAGGAACGGCATACTGAGTGCGATACACCGCGCTGTCTCGGTGCTTCCGTTCCAGGCAACCACGATTCGCTCACCGAGCGACGACGGTGTCTGCGACGCCGCCACGAGTACGGGCCGGCCGGTTTCGAACAACGCCGCCTCACACATGACGCTCCAATCAATCCACGGCTGGCCGAAATTCCGTCCGATGACGATGAGGTCAAACAGACGACCGTAGTCGCCGATGACCTGACCCTCGAGACCTTCCGTCTCCCGCCATCCTGCGGTCACACCCTCGGCCGGAGTGCTGACTTCCGCGATCGGCACACCGCGGGACTCTATGGCCGACTGGAAGCGCTGGTGGGCACTTTCCGCGAGTCGGCGTTCCTCGTCCTTGAGCTGAGTCATATAAGAGCCCGCCAGGGCAATTCCTTCGCCGTCGAATATCTGAGGCGGGCGCATGACGAACAATGCTTCGACATAGCTCGAGAATCGTTCGGCGACCAGCCACGAGGTGCCGAGCGCCGTTTGTGCAATGTCGTCGTCGTAAAAGGGCACCAGGATGGTCTTCATAGGATCACGCGGTGCTTCTATCGAAGGGCTCAAGCGCAAGACTAGCATCGCGGGCCGGGATTCGCACCTGGCGCCGGGCGTCGGCAATCAGCTGTCCATGCTGACGAGCACGACGCCGGGTACGACCAGCAGCACGGCGAGCACCACACGGCCGGTGACCACCCGTTCGCGAAACAGGGAAACGCCCAGAAGCAGCGTGAACAGCGGTGCGCAGGCGACGATGGGCGCGACCACCGATAGCCGACCGCAGTTGAGCGCGCTGTTCAGGGAGAGTATCGCCAAGCCGTAGCTCGCGCCCGTCAACACCAGCCAGCCACAACCGCGATTGAACACCGTGTGCAAGCCGGCGCCGCGCCAGCGATGGTCGGCGACGGCGACCAGAAAAGACACGCTGTACCCCACCAGCCCCACGAAGTATGGGCTCGGCAGACTTTCCATACCCAGCTTGGCGAAGGCCTGCGCGACGCTTCGCAAGAGAGCGGCGCCGATGGGCAGCGTGAGCGCCCACCAGGGCCACGCCCGCGAGACGTCGTCCCGCCAGGAAAGCACCACCACGCCAGTGACAACAGCCGCAGTGCCGAACGCCACATGGAGGCCGAGATACTCGCCAAGCATCAGCACCCCCAGGGCGACGCCGAACACCGGCGAGGCCGACGCCAGGGTGCTCGAAATGGTCGCCCCCAGATACCGGGTGCCGGCCATGGACAGGTTCGAAGACAGAAAGGGACGGAACAAGCCGATAACGGCAAACAGCGCAATCGCGGGCGACAGCCAATAGTGGCGTTCGAGCAGCCACGGCGAAACCGCCCAGTAAAGCAATGCGGCGGTGCCGATGCTCACCAGGGTTCCGGTCCGCGAATCGGTATGCTGCAGGCCCTTGCGGGTGAACTGTATGCCGAGCGCAAAGAGAAAAGCGGCGCCGAGCGCCAGCACCACCGGCGTTGCTGTATGCGCGCACATGCCCATGGCGGCAAGGCTACCGTAGGTTGGGCATCGCCGCGCGAAGCCCAACACGCGACGGTGCGGGCGGGAGAAGAACGCGTCTTAAGCGATACCCATGGTCAGAGCACCGAGCGCGCCGGATTCCTGCTGCTCGGCGCGCTCGAAAATCTCCAGAGGCTGTGGTGGGCAGATGCCGTAACCCTGGGCGTAGTCGACCCCCACCTCACGCAGCACCGCGACGATGGCGTCGTTTTCCACGAATTCGGCCACGGTCTCCATGCCCATCAGATGACCCACCTCGTTGATGGACCGCACCATGGCAAGGTGAATCGGATCCTCATGGATGTCTCGAATGAACATGCCGTCAATCTTGAGGAAATCCACCGGAAGTGTCTTCAAGTAAGCGAAGGACGACAAACCACTGCCGAAGTCATCGAGGGCGAATCGTGAGCCCAGGGCTTTCAGGGTGCCGATGAATCGACTGGCGTGCTCCAGGTTGGCGATGGCCGCTGTCTCTGTTATCTCGAAGCATATCTTGCTCGCGGGAACCCGGCTCGATACGAACAGATCGACCACGAAATCCAGGAATTTGTCGTCGCCGAGGGAGTGCCCCGACAGGTTGATCGCGCAAAGGCTCAGCTCGTCGACGTGGCGGGGGTGGCTATCCAGCCACGCGAATGCCGAGGTCAACACCCAGCGGTCCAGCTTGGTGGACAAACTGTAGAGCTCCGCGGCCGGCAGGAACGCTCCCGGCGCGATCATGTTTCCGAACTCGTCCTGCATACGAATCAGCAGCTCGTAGTGGACCGGGGGCTTGTCGCTGGGCTCGACCGGCGTAATGGGTTGAAAGCTCAACCGGAAGCGATCTTCATCCAATGCCCTGTTGATGCGCGACACCCAGCGCATGTGACCGTGGCGCTTCGCGAGCTCCGAGTTGCTTTGGTTGAACATGAACACCCGGTGGCCGCCCCTGTCCTTGGCGGCGTGACAGGCTGCATCGGCAGAGCTGAGCACGTTCGATACATTGCTTTCGGGGTCGGTCAAAGGCACCAGTCCGATGCTCGCCCCAACTGCGTATCGTTTCCCGTGCCAGTTGAAACGGAGTTCACCGAGTAGTTCCAGAAGGTTTTCGGCGACATGCTCCGCATGCTCGAGCGAGCAGTCGCGCATGATAATACCGTACTCGTCGCCGCCGATTCGCGCTAATGTGTCGCGGTGCCGGACGCGCTTGCGAAGCAGCTCGGCGAGCTCGACGAGAAGCTCGTCGCCAGCGGAGGGACCACAGGTTTCGTTGATAACCTTGAAGCGGTCGATATTAATGTGGCAGACGGCGTGCTCAATCGGTTGCGACGAATTCTGTTTGAGCAGATCGTGCAGGCGTGCTTCGAACTCGCGGCGATTGAGAAGCCCCGTAAGGCTGTCGTGGCTTTCCTGGTACGAGAGCTTCGCGGACAGGTCGTTGCTGATTTCCAGAGCCTTTTGAAATCGCTCACGGCTGCGGTCCAACGCCTGGTTGGTCCTCGTTATGGCAAACAGCAACACGGCAACCGTCAATGAAAAACAAAAGGCACCGAGACAGAAAGCCCGAACGAGCTCTACTTCCACGTAGAAGGCGCTCAACAGCAGCAATCCGGATAGCAGCAGCGCCGCCGCGGTGAAGGCGTTCAAAACCTGGCCGAGCTTTGTCGGCTGGCTGTCCGGCTGAATGTCTGCCACCAAAGAGACCCTCCGCAGCGCGAGAATAGGAACGGCATCCCTGACGGATCCTGAACCTATTCAGGATCATATCGGACGGGGGAATTTACCCTTTACACAACGCGGCCGGCCGCTTGCGTGGTGTGCCCGCAAAGTGGGATGACTGTCACAAATTTCGCGTATCTGGTGCGCGGGGGCAGCGCGGCTCAAGAATTAAATTCCGCAAGTAGATTCTTCCAGTCTGCTTGCCGGTCACCGAATGCAACAAAGGACGGATTTTCCACAGATGCCGAGGTGTTGTAACGCAACGGCTTCAATGCACGATCGGTCAGCCCACCGCCAGCTTCCTCGAGGAGACACTGGCTCGCGGCCGTGTCCCACTCGCTGGTGGGTCCGAAAGCCGGATACAGATCGGCAAGCCCGCGCGCCACCAGACATGCCTTCAGTGAGCTGCTGGCGCGAATCACGCGCACGCCGCCGAGCTTCGCCATCAGCCTGTCCACGTCGGCGTGCCGGCGCGTACGGCTGCGCAACACGACCACCTGGTGGCCGGGCAGCCGACGGGTACGAATGCCTTCGCGTGCACCGTCCGCATGCTCGAAGCGCGCACCACCCCCGCGCACGGCCGCGCAACAGGTAGCGGAGACCGGCACCGCCACCACGCCGAGGATTGGCTCACCGTCGCTGATCAGCGCGACATTGATGGTGAATTCACCACTTCGTGCGACGAATCCGCGGGTGCCGTCGAGGGGATCCACCAACCAGTAGCTCTGCCAGCGGGCCCGCTCCTCGAAAGAAGGGATCTCGCCCTCCTCGGACAGAATCGGCATACCCGGCTCGAGGGCGGCGAGGCCCTCGCTGATTATGTCGTTGGCCGCCAGGTCCGCACTGGTTACCGGCGAATTGTCCTGCTTGTGGTGCACCTCGAACTCTGTCTGGTAGATGGCCATAACGCGACGCGCGGCGCTCGCGACGGTCACCGAAACGCTATCCGCGAGACGCCAGAGACGAGCGACGGTATCTTCAGTCATGGGGCCGGGCCTGCAGCCGTCACGCCGGTCCCCGCCGCTGGAAACGGAGGTCCAGGACTCCGTGTCCCAGCCGTCGGCCGCGGCGCTCGAATTTCGTCATCGGCCGATCCGTGCCCTGTGTACAGAAGTTGCCCTTCCCGGCCAGGTTCACGAACGCTTCCTCCGCCTCCAGCACCATGAGCATGTGCTCGGCGTAATCCTGCCAATCGGTGGCCAGATGAAAACATCCGCCGGGTACCAGGCTGCTCGCCACCAGCTTCACGAAATCCGCTTGCACCAGGCGGCGCTTGTGGTGGCGCTTTTTCGGCCACGGATCGGGAAACAGCAGCAGCACCGTATCCAGGCGGGCGGGAGCAACCCGCTCGCGCAGCACGTCCACGGCATCACCGCGCAGCAGCCTTACATTGGTGAGGTGCTTTTTGGCGACCGCCGCGAGAAGCCGCCCGATCCCGGGCTCGTAGACATCGACACCCAGATAGTCACACTCCGGGTGGGACTCGGCCAGGCTGACCAGGGTCTCGCCATTTCCAAAGCCTATCTCCATCACCCTGGGGGCCCGGCGCCCGAATACGGCGTCGAGATCCAGCAGGCCCGGGCCTTCGAGGCCATAGGTCGGCCAGCGGCGCTCGATAGCGGCCCGCTGCGCCGGCGTCATGCGCGCCGAACGTCGCACGAAGCTGCGTACCGGTCGATGGCGAGCCTCCGGGATCACTGTCCGGCGCCAGATCCCGGCTGGAGAGGTGGCGCGGACAGCCCCGACGCTCGTCTGAACGGTTCGTGCGAAACAATCCCGATTCCAGGCAAATTGATTAACTCCATGAAACAAACCTGCTAAATTACGGATTGGAGGGGAGATATTCCGGCCGGGTATGGCCGATTAATAATGTAATTGGTGGTTCCCCGGTGCCAGGAAAAAGCCCAGAGATCGTCGTCATCGACGACAGTCTAACGTCGATCTCACTATACGAACTCAGCATCGGCCCCCTCGATGTGAACCTGAGGTCCTTCCAATCCGCCTCGGAATCTCTCACCTATCTCCAGGATCACGGCGTCGACCTGGTATTTCTGGACGTCCTCATGCGCGAAAAGGACGGTCTCACCCTGCTCAAGAAACTCAGGGGGATGAAGCGTCATCAGAATACCGTAGTCGTGATGGTGACGTCGAAGGACTACCATCAGGACCGGCACATCGCCAGAGGGCTCGGGGTGCGCGAATATCTCGTCAAACCCCTGCGATCTCAGGAAATTCGTGAGATTATCTGCAAGTACACGGACGCCCAGCAAGATTCCGGCCACTAGACTTGGTTCATGACTGAAAATTACCTGCGCTTCTGGGGAGTGCGTGGCTCTTATCCGGCCCCGTTCGACAGTCATTGCAAAGTCGGCGGGAACACCTCTTGCGTGGAGATCCGCGTCGGCGACCAGATCCTGGTCTGTGACGCCGGGTCCGGCATCATTCCCCTCGGCAACGAGCTGATGAAGCAGGACGGTATCCGCGAGCTCACCGTGATCCTCACCCACTACCACTGGGACCATATTTCCGGCCTGCCCTTCTTCGTGCCCGCATTCGTACCCGGATGGAAGATTCACTTCTTCGGCCCCGGTGAAACCGAGCACGATATCGCCAAGCACATATCGGACCAGATGAAAGCGCCGTATTTTCCGGTGGAGACGGAAACCTGGCTCGCCGACGTCAAATATCTGGAATCCGGATTGAATCCCCTGGACATCGGCTCCTTACACATCGAGCACTTCAACGTGCACCACCCGGGCAGCACCTTCGGTTACCGCATCCAGGTGGGCGATACGACTATCGTCTATGCGTCGGACAACGAGCTCGCCTTCATCGACGAATCCATCGACCGCCGCAGGCCGGAGTTCGACGCCCACGAGCAGGACCTTCTGGACGCAATGAAGGAAGAAGAGCGGCGGCGTGTAAGGGAATTCATGCAGGACGTGGACGTGCTAATACACGACGCCCAGTACACGCCAGAGGACTACCAGAAGAAGCGTGGCTGGGGACATTCCTGTTACATCGATACGGTCAATTCCGCCATCGATGCGGGCGTCAAGGACCTGTACCTGTTCCACGTGGATCCGAACTACGACGACGATCAAATCGACGCCATCCACAAGCACTCCCGGGAAATCATCAAGAAGGCAAAATCGAGCATGCGCTGCCACGTGGCGCGCGAGGGCATGCGAATCGATCTGAGTTAACCGGAGCGGGGGACAGGGGGGACAGATTTCAAATCTGTCCCCTAATCAATGTCCCCTACAACATACCATCAATAGGCGACGAAGCGCTGGCGAAACGCCTCCGCGGCATGCGACCGGCAAGATAGGCCTCGCGGCCCGCCTGGATAGCCTTGTTCATCGCCGAGGCCATCAGCACCGGATGTGTCGCCGCCGCGATGGCGGTGTTCATGAGCACGCCGTCACAACCAAGCTCCATGGCAATGGCCGCATCCGAGGCGGTGCCAACGCCCGCGTCCACCACTATGGGGACATTGGCATTCTCGACGATAGTGAGGATGTTGTAGGGATTGCGTATGCCGAGCCCGGATCCGATGGGCGCCGCCAACGGCATCACCGACACGCAGCCCATATCTTCCAGACGTTTGGCCATGATGGGGTCGTCGTTGGTGTAGACCATCACCTTGAAACCATCCTTGACCAGCTCCTCGGCAGCCTCGAGGGTTGCCGTGATATCGGGAAACAGGGTCTTCTCGTCGCCGAGCACTTCGAGCTTCACCAGATCGTGACCATCGAGGAGCTCGCGGGCGAGCTTGCAGGTACGAACCGCGGAACGCGCGTCGTAGCAACCGGCTGTGTTCGGCAGAATCGTGTACTCATCGGGCGAGAGGAAATCCAGGAGATTAGGCTCACCTGGATTCTGGCCGATGTTGGTGCGGCGAATGGCAACCGTGACGATGCGGGCGCCGCTCGCCTCGATGGCCTGGCGGGTCTCCTGGAAATCCCGGTACTTGCCGGTACCCACCAGCAACCGCGAGGCATACTCCACGCCGGCCACGACCAGGGGCGTATCGGCGGCAACCACCGCCGAATCTCTCTCCAGCTCCTCGATTATCGCCATGGGGACCCCGGCCTGAATTCCAAGGCTCACCCGCCGCCGATGGCGTGCACGATCTCCACCCGATCGCCGTCGTGCAATCGATACCCGGCATGCAGGCTGCGCGGCACTACCTCCTCGTTGACCTCCACCGCCAATCGCTTACCGGTTAACTCGAGCCGGTC
>CAXMNG010000069.1:0-3030 GCA_964194585.1 Salibacteraceae bacterium
CGAGATTCAACGAATGATCAGGCAGCTGATGTCGGACAGATTCGTGACCTTGCGCGACACGCTGCCCATGAGCATACCCTTGACTTGACCGAGGCCCCGGGTGCCGAGGACGATGAGGTCGGCCTTGCGCCGTTTCGCGTAGCGCAGGATGACGGTCGCCGGGTCGCCGTGCTCCAGGGATGATTTGACCCTGGTCGCGCCCTTCCTCAGGGCCCGGGATTCCGCATCGCCGAGAATTTTCCGGCCGACGAAATCCAGCACGTCCGTACGGGCACCTGCGATTTTCTCCACCTCCGCCATCTTCTTGAGCTCGGGCGGCAGCTGCATCTCACGTACCGCGTAGAGCAGATGCAGGGTGGCGCCGTACTTGCCGGCCATGTCGGCGGCAAGATTGATGGCGCGATTGGACGCGGGCGACGCATCGGTCGCCACCAGGATATTTTTCAGCATATGGGCCCCCTTGTCAGGCCGGTGTCAATCCCCGCATGCGCTCGTTGCGTCTTCTCAGCAGTTCCAGCGCAGTAAGGAGGAAAATGGAAAGAATCACCAGAATCGTCGCCACCGCCAGAATGGTCGGGCTGATCTGCTCGCGAATGCCCGAGAACATGCGTCTCGGAATGGTGTACTCCTCGACGCCGGCCAGGAACAGCACGACCACCACCTCGTCGAAGGAGGTGATGAATGCGAACAGGGCGCCGGAAATCATGCCCGGCAGCACCAGCGGCACGGTTATCTTGAAAAAGGTCCGCAAGCCGTCCGCGCCCAGGCTCGCGGATGCGCGGGTGAGGCTCTGATCGAAGCCCACCAGGGTCGCGGTAACGGTAATGACTACGAAAGGTGTGCCCAGCGCGGCGTGGGCCATGATGACCGGCAGCAGGTGCAGGCCATCCCAGATGTTGCTCAGCTGGCGCGGCGTAAAACCGAGCTGGGAGTAGAAAAAGTACATACCGACGGCGGTGATCACCAGGGGCACGATCATGGGTGAGATGAGTATCCCCATGAGCAGGGTCTTGAAAGGCAATCGACTGTTGCTGAGGCCAACCGCCGCGACGGTGCCGAGACTGACTGAAATCAGGGTGGCGAAAATGCCGATGATGATGCTGTTCTTGATGGCCAGGTGCCAGACGCTGCTTTGCTCACCGATGAAGAAATCCTCGTACCAACGCAGGCTGAAGCCGGGCATGGGATAGGTGAAGTAGGGCTCGGCGTTGAACGACAGGGGAATGATCACCAGGATTGGCGTGATCAGAAATACCAGGATGGCGCCGCAGATAACCCGAAATGTGATGAACCAGGTTCTGCCCAGAGGACCCACGTAGGGGGGCAAAGCTTTGAGGCCCCTGATGGAAGCGCGCACGGCCACCGCCAGGCAGACCAGCAGCAATGCGTAGACGAGTAGCTTGATCATCTGCCTATCCCAGCTTCATGTTGTCGATGCCCACGATCTTGTCGTAGATAACGTAAACGACAAGCACGCCCGCCAGCAGGAATCCTCCCAGGGCCGACGCCAGGCCCCAGTTCAGCGAGCGGTTGGTGTGATCGGCGATGAAGTAGCTGACCATCTGGTCGGTGGGTCCGCCCACCAGAGCGGGCGTGATGTAGTAGCCCAGCGCCAGGATGAAAACCAACAACCCACCGGCACCGATACCCGCCAGCGATTGCGGGAAATACACCCGCCAGAAAGCCGTCCACGGTGTCGCGCCGAGGGATCGCGCGGCGCGCTCGTAGCTCGGCGGTATGTTTTTCATGACGCTGTAGATGGGCAGTATCATGAACGGCAGCAGTATGTGGGTCATGGCGACCAGCACGCCAAAGCGGTTGAAGATGAGCTGGATGCGCTCGTCGATGACATTCAGAAATATCAGCAGGTCGTTCAAGACGCCTTGGGTCTGCAGCACCACCACCCAGGCCGTGGTGCGCACCAGCAGCGAGGTCCAGAACGGCAACAGCACCAGGATCATGAGCAGGTTGCTGGTGCGCAGCGGTAGATTGGCCAGCAGATAGGCCACCGGATAGCCGAGCAGCACGCAGAATATGGTCACCAGGGCGCTGATCCAGAAGGTGCGCGCCCAGACGGAATCAAAGCCGGTGAGAAAATACAGCTGCCGCATCTCGGGCTCGGCGACGATCTTGCCCTGCCCGTCTCTCGACATATCCAGAGCCTTGAGAAAGAAAGAATCCGTGTAGGGTTTTCCGACCTGCTTGAACGTTACCCAGACGTCGCGATCCCCCCACTTCTTTGAAATCTTGAGGAATGCGTCTTTCCACCGGCCCTCCATGAAGGGGCCGGTCTGCATGCGTCCGACCTTACGCGCCGTCTTGGTCATCAGGCTGCGCATGCCACCCATGTCGTAGTTGAGCCGCGTGGCGGCCCTGCCGACGGTGCGGTTCTTGCCGGCCCGCGCAATTTCCTCGGCCAGCGCCGCGTAGGCCGCTTCCGGGGGTGTGGGTGCGCCGCTGGGATCCCATTCCTCCAGCGCTGCCAGGGTCTTGGGGAAGATGCCGTGGACCACCGGATTGTCGAAGCTGTAAACCATCATGCGCACGATGGGCGCCAGGAAGGCAAAGGCGATGAACAGCAACAGCGGCGTAACCAGCGCCATGGCGCGTAGCTTGTTCCTGCGCTCGGCCCGGGCCAGGGCGGCCTTCAGGGCTGCGCCGCCAAGTACCTCGATGGGTTGCGATTGTCGTGCCGTTACCATGCTGCCTGGTCCTGGATCATTCGTTGTCTGGCCGGTGCCGCGGGCGTGCCCCTTCAGCGGGCCAGCCATACGGTGAAGCGTTCATCCATCTCCTGCTGGTTATCCGCCCACCACTGGTAGTCGTTTTGCAGGGAATTCGCAAAGTTGTCCGGCGACGTCGGCAGGTGCGGCTTCATTTTCTTGTTCACTTTCTCCATGGAGGAACGGCGCACCGGGCCATAGGAAATGTACTTGGCCTGGTTGGCCAGGCGGGTGGTGTCGGTGGCGAACTTGATGAATTCCAGCGCCGCCGCCTGATTGGGGCTGCCCTTGACGATCCCCCAGAGAT
>CAXMNG010000070.1:0-2570 GCA_964194585.1 Salibacteraceae bacterium
GCGCCCTGGCCGATATCGGCAAGCGAAGAGACTGAGTCATTCGCTGGAAGAGATCCCCAAACCCACGACAGTCGGGGCAGCCTGCTGTTGGCTGTTGCCAAAAGATCAGCTGATGCTGCTGGAGAACTGAAGCCTCAGCGGCCCATGGCGCAGCCGGCGCGCCGGAAGTCGGCGCCGGCGTGCAGAAAGCCCGTCTCGGCGTCGATACGGATGGCGCACAACGC
This sequence comes from Salibacteraceae bacterium, assembly GCA_964194585.1. Classification (GTDB taxonomy): domain Bacteria; phylum Pseudomonadota; class Gammaproteobacteria; order HK1; family HK1; genus JAABYT01. The sequence continues at coordinate 225 of CAXMNG010000070.1, forward strand.
GCCCGCTTTGCGCGTTCGTTCGGGCCATGCTTCCACGTCGTGGCCGAGGGCCTTCAATGCATTGCGGATTTTCCGGGAGATGCGCGCCTCGACCATGAGCAGCCCGGGATAGTGGGGGTTGGGGGCGAAGGAAGACGGGTAGCTGAAGCTCGCGAAGCGCGGTGCCTCGATGGCGCTCTGCACGTCGAGGCCGAATGTCACCACGTTGACCAGCAGTTGCGCCATGGCCTGGATCTGCACGTCGCCCCCCGGTGTGCCGAAGACCAGGAAGGGCTTTCCGTCTTTCAGAGCCAGTGCCGGATTCGGCGTCAGTCGCGGCCGTTTACCCGGCGCTACCGACGAGGGATGTCGCGGGTCGGGCCGCGACTGGGATCCACGGGATGACGGGCACAGGCCGGTGCCGGGTATGACCGGCGTCTGATAGGAGACGTCGCTGGGGGTGGCGGAGAATACATTGCCCTGCCCGTCCACGGCACACACATAGGACGTGTCAAGCGTCGGCGGTTCGGCGCCGAGTGTTCCGTACTGCCCATCGACGGCCGTCCCGCCGTAATCGGTGAGCTCGGCAACCGGTGCGTGGGGATCTCCGGGCGGCGGTAAATCCGGCCAAGCGCGATCGTCGCGGATGAGCTCGCGGCGAGGTGCCATGTAATTCTCGGACAGAAGCGCTTCCACCGGCACGTCCACGAAGCGCGGATCACCGAAGTAGTACTCGCGATCGGCAAAGGCAAGCTTGATGGCTTCAGTGATCGTGTGAATGCAGGCCGTGGTGTTGTGGCCCAGGGCCTGGAGGTCGATACCGTCGAGCATGCCCATGATCTGGGCCAGCGCCGGACCCTGGGACCAGGCGCCACAGCAATGGATGTCGTAGCCTGCGTAACGCGCCCGCGCCGTCGGCTCGATGCGAACGCTGTACTCGGACATGTCCGACATCGTCAGCAGCCCGCCGTGCTCCCGATGGTAACTGGTGATAGTGCGCGCGATATCGCCCCGGTAAAAAGCGTCGTAAGCGGCGCGAATACCGGCGACCCGTCCATTGCCCGCATGGGCCGCCTCCACGTCGGCCATGTGCTGCAGAGTCGAAGCCAGATCCCGTTGCAGAAAGCGCTCCCCGGGACGTGGCGATCGGCCCTCGGGAAGGTAGACGGCGGCGTTGCTCGGCCAGCGCCTGTAGCCTTCCAGGTTCTCTTCGATGACAGCGCACATGAACGCGTCGATGGCAAAGCCGTCGCCGGCTAGGCGGATGGCGGCTTGCGCCACGTCGCCGAAGGACATGGTGCCGTAGTGTTCGAGGGCCGTAAGCCAGGCGGCGGGAGAGCCTGGCACCACCGTGCGCAACAGGCCAACGGGGACCACGCCCCCGTGCTCGCGCTGAAACAGGTCGGGGGTCATGGCGGATGGCCAGGTGCCTAGACCGTCGATGCACACTACCTCATTGGTCTCGGCGATCCACATCATGATGGGAGCGACGCCGGCGATGTTGACCAGATCACTCTGCACCACCCCCATGGCGAGACCGGCGGCGACGCCCGCGTCGATGGCATTGCCGCCGCCGTTGAAGATCGCCATGCCGGCTTCGGTGGCCAGATAGTGTCCGGCGGCGATGGCGTGTTGGCTCGCCATAATCGCCGGCCGTCCTGTCGGCGGTGGGGTGTTCCCGCTCTGGCCGCGCGGATCGATGGTCGGGTTCTGGGACTTACTTTGGCTCATCCGAATCCCCGGGTCGTTCCGTCAATCCAGAAAGGCTTCGAGCTTCGCTAGGCAACCATCCCAGCCCTGTCCGTGCTTGTCGCGGGTGCCCTCGTTATCGAAGCCCTCGTGAATCAGGGTGAGCTCTGTCTCGTTCGCCGACAGGGACTTGAACTCCAGGGTCACCACCGTTTCCAGCTCCGAGCCTTCCCACTGCCAGGTGAATACCAGACGTTCATTGGGGATCACTTGCCGGTACACGCCTCCGGTGGTGTGGAACTCGCCGTCACTCCCGCTCTCGGACATCTGCACACGGTAGCGGCCGCCTTCACGCACGTTCGTCTCGGCGCTCGGCACGGTCATTTCTCCGGGAGCGAACCATCGTTTCATCTGCTCGGCATCGGTCCACGCGGCGTAGACCCGCTCGACGGGAGCATTGAATGTGCGTTTGATCACCAGTCTTTCGGCGACTGCGTTCATCGTGTGTTTCTCCTTGGTGGCGATCGGTCGTTGCTTAAGCTTCGTCGCTGTCCTGGTCTTCTTCGCTCAACAGCGCATCCAGGGCGTCCAGACGTTCCTGCCAGAAGCCTGAGTAGAAGCTCAGCCAGTCATGGGCCGGGGCCAGGGGTTGCGGATTCAAGCGACAATGGTGCTCGC